>CAZLLG010000107.1:0-11115 GCA_964560275.1 uncultured Eubacteriales bacterium
ATTATAAATGAGTAAACGATACTTCGTTGGGTTAGATTTTAAGTGAGCCAATTCGAAGTATTGAGCTACCCATAAAAAATAGGTTATAATTGACGTCATTTAAAATGCCGAACTGGATGGAATTTCTTCATGACAGAGAAAAAAAGTATCGATAAAACAGTCCAGCAAACCCTAGAAAGAGCGGCCGAAAAAGGGATCGAAACGATCTGGGACCGAGCAGACAAACAATCTCCACACTGTGGTTTTGGTGATAAAGGGCTCTGCTGCAACAACTGCTTCATGGGCACCTGCCGCATCCACCCAAAAGGCAAAAGTCCTCAACAGGGTGTTTGCGGGGCAACCGCCGAGGTGATCGTGGCCCGCAATTTTGCACGCATGATTGCTGCCGGCACTGCGGCCCATTCCGACCACGGTAGAGATGTCGCTAAAACACTCCTCGAAGCTGCCACAAATCCCGAGTCTCCCTATTCGATAAAAGACACGGTTAAGCTCAACAAAATCGCCCAGACGCTGGGAATTACTACAGGAGAAAGACCATTCAAAGATATCGCCCGAGATGTGGCAGTAAAAGCTCTCGAAAATTTCGGAAGACAGGAAGGAGAACTGGATTTTCTCAAGAATGCTCCCGATACCCGCCAGGCTTTATGGCAAAAGCTGGGTGTAACTCCTAGAGGCATTGACCGTGAAGTCGTGGAGATGATGCACCGGACGACTATGGGTGTAGACCACGATCCAAAAAATATCATGCTTCAGGGGACACGAACGGCCCTTGCCGATGGGTGGGGTGGATCTATGATAGCCACCGAGCTTCAGGATATCCTTTTTGGAACACCTTCCCCTCTCCGAGGAGAAGTCAACCTGGGCGTTCTCTCCGAAAAAGAGGTTAATATCGTTGTTCACGGGCACGAACCCGTACTCTCGGAAATGCTCGTGCTTGCCGCTCAGGATAAGGCCCTTATTGATCTGGCCAAAACCAACGGGGCTTCAGGTATCAACCTGGCCGGAATCTGCTGTACAGCCAACGAGATTCTTCTTAGACACGGTCTGCCTGTTGCGGGAAATGTCCTCCAACAAGAACTGGCAGTCAGCACAGGTGCCGTGGATGCGATGATCGTCGATGTGCAGTGCATCATGCCGGCACTCCCGGAACTGTGCAAATGTTTCCATACAAAAATTATCACGACATCAACCAAAGGCCGTATCGAAGGCGCCGAATATTTTGAATTATCCGACAAAAATGGCTATGAAACCGCCAAAGAGATCGTTAAAACCGCCATTGACAATTTTCCCAACAGGGAAAATGTCGAAATTCCTCAAGAGAAAATGGATCTGATCGCCGGATTCAGTCATGAAGCAATTATCTACATGTTGGGAGGCAAGTTTCGCGGGTCCTACACACCACTTAATGACAACATCATCAATGGCCGGATAAAGGGTGTGGCAGGCGTCGTTGGCTGCTGCAATCCCAAGGTCACCCACGATAAGGCTCATGTGGATTTAGTCCAAGAACTTATCGCCAACGATATCCTGGTCGTTCAGACAGGCTGCTCGGCCATTGCCTGCGCAAAAGCCGGCTATCTTGTTCCCGAATCAGCAGAAAAATATGCGGGAAAAGGATTGGCAGAAGTCTGCAAAGCCGTGGGCATGCCACCTGTGCTCCACTCCGGTTCCTGTGTGGACAACAGCCGTATCCTCATGGCACTGTCCGAAATGGTCAAAATCGGAGGTTTGGGAAATGATATCTCCGAGCTCCCTGTGGCCGGTGCTGCTCCAGAATGGATGAGCGAAAAAGCCATCGCTATCGGTCAGTATTTTGTTGCCTCCGGAGTATTTACTGTATTTGGTGTTGGTCTTCCCGTCAGTGGAAGCCAGGACTTTTGTGATCTCATGTTTAAAGACTTTGAAAACCTGTTTGGAGGAAAATGGGCTGTCGAACCTGATCCACAAAAGATGGCCGCATTGATGATCGATCACATCGATAAAAAAAGAGAAGCTCTGGGAATCAGCAAGGGAAAAGAGCGTGTCCTCTATGATATGGAAATGAGAAGAGATCTGGAGATATAGGAATGTCAAGAATCATCGCAACAAAAGCCATTCGAGGCGCTCACAACCTGGTCTCCCGCGCAGAAAATGAACTCAAAAATGCCATAACAAACAACAGCCCTGAGACCAAAGTCGAGTTTCCTAATACGGGCTACTTTTTGCCCATATCGCACGGAATCCTCGGTTTAAAAATCGAAACTCTGGCAGGACTCCAAGAGCTCCTCCAGGAGGCCCAGAATCTTCTCCCTCCTATCCCACAAAATGAAAAATGGCTCCCTTTTCTAGGCCACACCCTGGACGCAGGAATGGCCACGTTGTTTGCCGACGAAATCATCGAAGCCATCAAGTACATTGAGGATCCTCTTCCCTATCTGACAGCCGCAAATCCCGACGAAAACCACCTTTGGATAGGGGCCGCCAACGATGTCATAATGCGAGAAAGGGGCATTGAATTTGTGGATGGGACAGCCCCCGGTTTTGCCGCCTGTGTGGGGTACTGTCCCACCAATGAAGAGGCCGTTCAGATTGCACGTGAACTTCAGGAAAAGAACCTCTATGTCTTCATGTCCGCTGGAGCGGACGGAAAATCCATGGCCTCTCAGCTCCAAGCAGAAGGCATCCAGCTTGGATGGGACACACGTCTCGTTCCTTTTGGAGATGATGTGACTGCCACTGTTCATTCTTTGGGTTTTGCCACGCGAGCCGCCCTTTCATTTGGAGGGGCCCAACCCGGCGATTTCCAGAGAGTTCTCCGGTACAATAAAAACCGTGTATTCGCTTTTGTGCTGGCATTGGGCCCGGTGGACGACGAAAAACATGCCCAGGCGGCAGGCGCCATCAATTTTGGGTTTCCCACCATTGCAGAAACAGATATCGATCAAATCCTTCCTTCAGGCATCTGCACCTATGAGCATGTCGTCTCCCCAGTTTCAATAGAAAAGATTGTCGCCAAAGCGATCGAGGTCAGGGGACTCAAACTCAATATCACCAAAGTCCCCATTCCTGTCCCCTATGGTCCCGCTTTCCAGGGAGAACGGATCAGAAAAGAAGATATGTATGTCGAATTGGGCGGTCAAGAACAACTGGGATTTGAATTTTTGACCACCAAGGAACTCGATGAAGTCGAAGACGGAAAAATTGAATTGATCGGTCCAGAAATCGATGAGATCCCAGCAGGGAGTAAAATCCCCATCGGAATCTGGGTCGAAGTGGCGGGACGTGAAATGCAGACAGATTTTGAGCCCATTCTCGAGCGCCACATTCATGATTTTATCAATGCCGCAAACGGCGTGTTTCATATGGGCCAGAGAGATATCAACTGGATCCGGATCGGCAAGGACACCAAGGATAAAGGATTTAAATTTCGTCATTTTGGTTCCATCCTCCACGCAAAACTCCATGGAGAATTCGGAAAAATCTTCGACAAAGTCCAGATTAAAATTTACACGCTGGAAAAAGACGTCAAAACTCTTATCGGAAAGGCCCGCGAAGTGTATCTTAAACGGGATGCCCGCCTGGCCAATATGACCGATGAAGCTGTCGATACATTTTATTCATGTGCACTTTGTCAGTCATTTGCACCCAATCACATCTGTATCATCACTCCCGAACGATCGGGATTGTGCGGCGCCTATAACTGGCTTGACGGCAAAGCGGCCCATCAGATCAGCCCAGCCGGACCCAACCAACCTGTAAAAAAAGGAAATTCAATCGATCCGATCAAAGGGCAGTGGCAGGACATCAACACTTTTGTGTACAACAACTCTCACAAAACCCTGGATACCTTTAATGCCTACAGCATCATCGAATTCCCCATGACATCGTGTGGATGCTTTGAATGCATTTCGTGCATCCTGCCTTCGACAAATGGAATCATGACGGTCTATCGAGACTATATGGGAATGACACCTGTGGGCATGAAATTTTCGACTCTGGCAGGAACGGTGGGAGGCGGACTCCAGACACCTGGATTTATCGGCCACAGCAAGCAGTATATCGGGAGTCAGAAATTCATCAGTGCAGAGGGGGGCGCTCCGCGGATCGTCTGGATGGATAAAGCCCTCAAGGAAGAACTGGAACCCATCCTCCGGGACATTGGAAAAGTCCATGGTATCGATAATTATTTTGAATCCATTGCCGATGAAACAGTGGCCGTGACCGAAGAAGATGTTTTAGAGTTCATAACGCAGAAGAATCATCCTGCACTGTCCATGCCCTCTCTCTTCTAGTGTTCTAGTTTTTGAAATAATGAAAACGATAGCAATATCCGGCAAAGGCGGGACAGGAAAAAGCACTATTGCCGCTTTAATGGTCCGCTGGTTGAGCCAACACAAAACCGGATCTGTTCTTGCCGTCGATGCTGATTCCAATGTCAATCTCAATGTTCTCTTGGGACTTGAGATCAAAGACACCATAGGTGCAATCAGAGAAGAGTTGAAACAGGCTTCCTCGAATCTTCCAGGAGGAATGAGCAAGGCCCAATTTCTGGAATACAAAATTCAAGCCAGCCTTGTTGAAACACCAGACTATGATGTTATAGCTATGGGACGCCCGGAAGGACCCGGATGCTACTGCTACGCCAATAATCTTCTCCGCGACATCCTCCAGACCCTGAGCTCCCAATATCAATATGTCATTATCGACAATGAAGCCGGGATGGAACATCTCAGCCGTAGGACAACTTTAAACATAGATAATCTGCTCATCACCTCTGATCCCTCGGTCAGAGGAATCCGAACTGCTGCGAAGATCAGCCGTCTCTTGAGTGAATTGGACATCCGAATTGGGAAGAAGGAAGTTTTTATCAACCGCCTCCAAGAGGAGGTTCCGCCTTTATTGTCGCAAACACTCGAAGAAGAAAACCTTGCATTGGGATTAAGTCTGCCAGAAGACAACACCCTTCTAGATATGGAAAAAAATGGAGAGTCCGTCTGGACACTGCCTGATTCTTCTCCGGCTCTTCTTGCAGTCGACAAATGGATGCAAAATTTTATACATTAATAATTTAAGGACAATATGTATGGCATATGAAATCCCAAAAGACAACAATCCAGGCCAAATTGTTTCCGTCCGCCTTGGAGCTACAGCTGAGCAGGGCGGGACACGATCTCATACTTTAACGGTCGGAGGAAGTACAGCACTTCCCTTTCATTTTTTTGAAGGCCAATTTCCCCATCCTCCAGTTGTGGCCATGGAAGTCTTTGACAGATTCCCGCCAAAATTCCCGCAGCCTCTCATGGATTATTTTGGAAGTGTTTTAGACAAACCCGGAGATATGGCAAAAAAATGTGTCGAAAAACACGGGGCCGATCTCATCTCTATAAGACTGGAAGGGACACACCCTGAAAAGGGTGACTTGAGCCCTGAAGAAGCGGCTGAAATTGTCCAGGATGTGCTTAAAAGCGTAAGCGTCCCTCTTATCATCACAGGACACAACCATTTCGAAAAAAATAACTCTGTGATGAAAAAAATTTGTGAAATAACGTCCGGAGAAAACTGCCTGATCAACTTTGTCGAGACGGACAACTACAAAACCATCGCCGCAGCCTGTATCGCCTACAATCACACCCTTGTGGCCCAATCCCCCATCGACGTCAACATGGCCAAACAGCTGAATATTTTATTGACCGATATGGATTTTCCTCTTAAAAGGATTGTATTAGATCCTCTGACCGGGGCCCTTGGATATGGATTGGAGTACACATACTCCATCATGGAACGGATTCGGATCGATGGCCTTTCAGGCGACAGAATGCTGTCATCCCCAATGCTTGTCAATCCCGGGTATGAAACTGCTCTTGTCAAGGAAGCCCGGACAACTATAGAAGACAATCCTGATTGGGGGGAACTCCCCGAACGGCTTGCCCACTGGGAAATCGCCACCGCCATGAGCCTTCTGATCGCAGGTGCAGAAATCCTAATTCTGTATCACCCCGAAGCCGTTAAGGCTGTAAAAGGGAAAATTAAAGACATGTCTTTGACTCAAAAGGACAATTAATATGGCACTATCTGGACTGGATATTTTCAAACTGCTCCCCAAAACTAACTGTGGAGACTGCGGGGTTCCCACATGTATGGCTTTTGCTATGAAACTGGCCCAAAAAAAAGCTGAGCTGGGCGAATGTCCCCATGCCTCAGATGAGGCCAAGGACACTCTTGGTGCAGCCAGTGAACCTCCCATCAAATTGGTCAAAATTGGCGGAGCCAATGCCCTGGAAATTGGAAATGAAACCGTATTGTTCCGGCATGATAAAACTTTCTTTCACCAGCCTGGCATTGCCATCGAGCTTCTCACATCAGAGGATATCAGCGATCTTAAGAAAAAAATCGAAGAGATTGACAACTATCGCGTAGAAAGAGTGGGAGAAGAACTTTTTATCGATCTGTTTTTTATTCGACATAGGTCGGATAATGAAGAGAAGTTTCTAGGAACCATCCAGGCCGTGCAAAATATTTCCTCAAAAGGAATTATCCTCGACTGTCCGTCCACAGCCAGTCTCAAGAAAGGGCTGGAGATATGTGAGGACAACAGGCCGGCGATCTACTTGAGAGATGCCGCCTCAAATGAAGATTTTGAGCTGGCCAAAACATTTAGCGCCAGCCTTATCCTTTATGCAGATTCTCTGGACTCCCTTGAAACTCAGGCTGAAAAGGCCCGTTCTGCAGGAGTTTCTGACCTCATTCTCAATGTGGAAACAAAAAATCTAGCCCGCCAACTCCAAGACAACACCATTGTAAGACGGAGTGCTTTGAAGAACAACTATAAACCTTTCGGCTATCCTTTGTTTTCTTACATTCAGAGTGCTTCTGCTTATGAAGCTTTGGCCGAAGCATCTGTGCTGCTGTGTAAATACGATTCCATTATTGTACTTGCCAAGTACAGCAAGGCCCTTCTCTATGCCTTGTTTACTCTGCGACAGAACATTTTTACCGATCCACAAAAACCTATCCAGGTTGATCCCAGAATCTATCCCATTGGCGATCCCACTCCCGATTCTCCAGTTTTTGTGACCACCAATTTTTCTCTGACATATTTTATGGTTTCAGGAGAGATCGAAAACTCAGGAATCTCGGCTCATCTCGTCATCACGGATGTCGAAGGACAATCTGTGCTTACAGCCTGGGCCGCAGGAAAATTTGTCGGGGAAACTATTGCAAAATTTATCAAAGACATCGGGCTGGAAGACCAGGTCAAGACTCGCAAAATCGTCATACCAGGATTTGTCTCTCAGATCAGTGGAGATCTGGAAGAAAGCCTGCCGGGGTGGGAGATCATCGTGGGTCCTCAGGAAGCCTCGGACATACCTTCCTTTGTTAAAAATGTCCAATTAACTTGAATAATATAAAATCAATGCAAAAAGAAATAAAGAAAATGTCTATCAAAAAAGAATACAAGGTCCGGTTCCTCCCGTTCGAGATAGATGTTGTCGTAAAAAATGGAGCAGGTCTCCTCGACACCATAAGACAGGCGAACCTTCCCATGAAGACATCTTGTGGTGGAGAAGGAACATGTGGAGACTGCAGTGTTAAAATTTTACAAGGAGTTGTATCGGCAAAGGCCGTCAAAGGACTCCCCACCGATAGCATATCCCAAGGTTTTGTACTGGCTTGTCAGACCAAGATCGAGGACAATCTTTTTGTCCAGCTTCCCCATTTTGATGAACTGACGATCCAGAGTGTGACAGAGTCGGACTATTTCAACAAGAACAAAAAAAACATTTCAGGTATCTATGAAGTCAATCCTGCCGTGAAGAAAGTCTCTCTAAAACTCGATCCTCCATCACTGGACAACAATTACAGCGATCTCAAGAGAGTGGAGATGAAACTCAACGAAAAGCTCGGGCCGAGGGAATGGAAAAGCGCTCTCTCTGTTCTCCATAAATTGGCACAAAACGTCCGCCAAAATCAAGACAAGGTCGATTGTATTTTGTCTTCGGCTGGATTGGAAAATTCTATCGTAGAAGTTGTCCCCGCGTCACCAGACAAAAAAGTTCTTGGTATCGCTTGCGACATCGGCACGTCGACCGTGGCTCTTCATCTGGTTGATCTCAATAATGGGAAAATAATCAGCACAGCATCCAGCTTCAATCAACAGATAAAATGCGGCGAGGATGTCATTTCCAGGATCAACTATGCCCAAAAACCTGAACGTCAAAAGGAGCTTCAGACACTCATCATAAGAACCATCAATTTTCTTATTCAGAAAGCCACAGAAAATTCAGACTTGTCGTTTTCAGATATATATTACGGCTCATTTTCAGGCAACACAACAATGATTCACCTTTTTCTTGATTGTGATCCTCGTTTTATCAGAGAGGATCCTTATGTCCCCACTTTTAACATCGTCCCCATCGTTCTCGCTGAAAAGATAGGCCTGGATATGCACAGAGATGCCCGGATATTCTGTGCCCCTGCTGTGGGAAGTTATGTAGGGGGAGATATCACAGCCGGAATCTTGAGTACACCTATGCTTAATAATTCCGAAGACATCTCGCTTTTTATCGATGCCGGCACAAACGGTGAACTCGTCATCGGGAACAAGGATTGGATGATGACCTGCGCCTGTTCTGCAGGCCCGGCTTTTGAGGGAAGAGGGATCCAATGCGGCATGCCAGCTTCAGATGGAGCAATCGAATCTGTTAAAATAAATAGAAACAAACAATTTGAATTGAGGACTATCAACAAGAGTAAGCCTCGAGGACTGTGTGGTTCAGGTTTAATCGATCTGTTGTCTGAGCTTTTTATACACAGATTCATTGACCGCAACGGCAAATTTATTCCAAACAACACAAAAGGACGCTTGAAAGACACGGAAGAAGGCCTAGCCCTCCTTATTCTCCATGGAAAGGACACGCTCTGGGGACATGATCTGGTCATCACAGAAAACGGAATTGCTTCTCTTATCCGAACAAAAGGCGCTATATTTTCGGCCTGCCGGCTACTTATTAGAAACATAGGCATAGACTTCGACAACATCGCCAGCGTTTATATTGCCGGAGGATTCGGGCAGCATCTCAATATCGAAAATGCCATCCGCATCGGCCTCCTTCCAGATCTCGATAGAAACAAATTTCACTATGTCGGCAACAGTTCTCTATTGGGAGCCCTGCTTGTGCTACTGTCTGATAAAAACCGGGAATTAATTGAAAATCTTGTCGACAAGATGACCTACTTAGAATTAAATACTGAACCTCGCTATATGAATGAATATACTGGGGCTTTATTTCTTCCTCATACCGAGGTAGAATTGTTCCCGTCAATTAAAAATTTAATTGTAAATAAACATCCGTAAAGGACAACACACATGAATCAAGCCGTAAGACCCAAACTGGAATTACTCAATAAGGCATTGATTGAAAAGATCATCCAGGAAGCATTGATCTTACTGGAACGAGAGGGCATTTTTGTCGAGAATGAAGAAGCACAGGAACTCTTTCAGGCTGCAGGCATGAAGGTCGACACTTCGACACAAAGAGTTTATCTGACACGCCAACTCGTGCACAATTCTTTAGCAACAACTCCAGCTGTTATCAAACTCTATGACCAGTCTGGAGACAAAGAATATATTGTCGGGGAAGATAATGTCCATTTCGATCCTGGTTCTGCGGCCGTAACGATCCTTGATTTTAAGACACAGTCTCAAAGAAAAGCCAATACATCGGATGTTGTCAATTTTGTAAGAGTGACGGACAGGTTGAATAACATCGAATTCCAGAGCACTGGGCTCATCAGCCAGGATGTTCCTGAAGTCCTAGGTGATTCATTCAGAATGTATATCGGCCTACTGAATTCGTCAAAACCCATGGTGACGGGAACCTTCCGTGTGGAAGGATTCAAACCCATGCTTGACATGCTGGTGGCGGTCAGAGGCAGTAAGGAGAAATTAGCGGAAAAACCTCTAGCTATATTTGATGCCTGCCCCTCCCCTCCTCTTAAATGGAGCAATCTGACGACTCAATCATTGATTGACAGCGCAAGGGCTGGAATCCCATCTGAATTGATCTCTATGGGCATGACAGGCGCCACATCTCTGATCACGATCACGGGAACACTCGTCCAGCATGTAGCCGAAAACCTCACGGGCCTCGTCATCTGCCAGCTGGCCAAAACAGGTGCTCCGGTCATTTTTGGCGGATCCCCCTCCAGCTTCGATATGAGAAAAGGTACAACTCCCATGGGAGCCATCGAGACCATGATGATCGATTCAGGATATGCCCAAATAGCCAAACACTTTAACCTGCCAACCCACGCCTACATGGGCTTAAGCGATGCAAAGACCAATGATAACCAGGCCGGATTGGAAACGGGTATCGGTGCTGTTCTTGCAGCTTTATCCGGAATTAACGTGATTTCGGGTCCTGGCATGATGGATTTTGAGAGCTGCCAGAGCTTGGAAAAGCTGGTGATCGATAACGAAATCGCAGGAATGGCCTTGAGATTGATCAAAGGAATTACTCAAAGAGATGATCCTATCGCAACACATATGTTTGAAAATATCACAAAGGAAACAGATTTCCTGTCCACAGAGCATACGAGAAAATGGTACAAAGATGAACATACCTACCCGCTGATGATCGACCGGGACACCTATGATACATGGGTTTCACTTGGGAGAAAATCCATTGCTGATAGAGCTGCCGATGAAGTGGAGAAGCTTTTAAGTAAACCGTCAGAGACTGTCCTGGATAACGACACACAAAAAGAACTGCAGGACATCATGCTGGCTGATGCCAGGAATAACGGTGTGGACACATTACCGAAAATTTAGTCTCAGAAATCAGATACAGATCAATTGATGCCTCCAAAGAAAAGGCGAGAGAATGAAATCTTTGATAAAAATAATATTGGTTTTATTCATTACCTCTCTTTTCTGTGGTTGTCCCCAATTTGAATTTCTAGATACAGAGGAAAATGGAGGTGGCAGCAATGAAAAATTTATGTTCGATTATCCTCCAGTCGACCTTAATAATATTGTGTTTATCGAACCATTAGGAGGAATGATCGGAAATCATGTAACGCCCATCGATCATCAATATTACATGGCTATTGATCACATGGCACTTGATCAAGCGG
>CAZLLG010000108.1:0-11114 GCA_964560275.1 uncultured Eubacteriales bacterium
TGGCAGCTGCAGCTGGTAAAAAGGTCTCTTAAAAAAAGAGAAAAACTCAAACTGCTCGATAAACATTTCGACATACTGCCCACAGACATTGTCTTAGATTTAGGGTGTGCCCAGGGTATTCTCAGCTACTTTATGCGGAAAAAGGGTGGTCTTTGGATAAGTGCCGACCTAGATTATGTCAACTGCAAAACCTCTCTTGACCTTTTAAAAAACCACGTCGTTCAGCTCGGAACAGAGGACCTTCCCTTTATGAATAAATCTTTCGACAAGGTAGTCAGTCTCGACTATCTTGAGCACCTGGACGACGATTCAGGATGTTTGGAAGAAATCAACCGCATCCTCAAAAAAGATGGAGAGCTGCTTCTGGCCACTCCCCGTACAGGGCGAGTATTCATCCTCCATAAACTGCGTTCTTTACTTGGAATGAAGAAGGAATTTTACGGACACAAACGGGATGGATACAGCCTCAAGGAACTCAATGAGAAATTGGAACGTGCGGGATTCGTTCCTGTACAGCACAAATCTTTTTCCAGATTTTTTTCCGAGTTCCTGGAACTTCTTTTAAATTTTTTGTATATCAAACTCTTCAGGCCAAAAGAGTCCATCGGTTTAAGGGATGGGCATATCCGGCCGACTACATCGGATGAATTCAGCTCGAGAAAAAAGGCCTTTCGAATGTATTCCTTTATTTATCCATTTGTCTGGTTTTTCACGAGACTCGATTATATATTCTTCTTTCAGAGAGGATATGGACTCATGAATTGGGCAAAAAAAAACAAATAGCGACAGGATAAAAAATGGAGGAACACACATGAAACATAAACCTTTCAAATTATTTTTTTTGACATTATCTATTTTTACAGCTCTATTTTTTCTCTTTTCACAAAATCTGTTAGCAAAAGCAAAAAAAAGAATAGTATTCAGTGGTGGTCCTGCAGGAGGCACTTTTCAGGTTGTTGCGAACGCCATACAGGTTTACGATCCGATCAAGGAGTTAGAGGATTATAGAATACAGGCTCAGTCTTCGGGTGGATCTGTAGAGAACTTAAGAAAAATAAACTCAGGCAAATCTCATTTTGGCGTTGTCTATTCAGGGCATGTCTGGTTAGGAGCAAACGGCCAGATGAAAAATGACAAGAAAAAATATAATGATGTATTGGCAGTCTGTTATCTCTATGGCGCTCCGGCACAACTTGTCGTAAAAAAAAGTTCAGGCATAAAGAATGTTTATGACCTGATAGGAAAAAAAGTGGGTGTTGGGAATGCAGGCTCAGGGGCTTTTGCCAACTGCGAATTATTTTTCAGTCACCTGGGTGTTTGGGACAAAGTCGAAAGAAATGCCATGGGCTATAATGATGCAGCCGCTGCTTTTGGCAACAATCAACTGGATGCATTCTGGCTCTTCACAGCTTTTCCAAGCGGTGCGGTTATAATGGCCGCACAGACAAATGATATTGCCCTTATCGACCTCAATGCAGATGCGGAGAAATCCAAATTTTATGAAAAATATCCTTATTTTACAAAACTAGCCATCCCTGCAAAGACATATAAAGGTGTAGAAATTGATGCTCCCTCTTTTCAGGACTCAACCCTATTAGTCGCAAACACAGAAACTCCTGAGGAGCTTGTCTACAAACTTCTTGCGATTGTTTACTCAAAAGAAGGCTTAGCTCATATGGTCAGCCAGAAAGAAACATTTAAAGAGATGAGCATAATAAAAGGAATCGAAGGGATAGTCACACCTATGCATCCTGGTGCAAAAAGATTCTGGACAGAAAAAGGAATTCTCAAATAAATTTTCTTCTTATGTACAGCGAATTAAACAGGGTAGAAAAATTAATATTTGATATTTGTGCGGTTATTTTGGTTCTTTTTTATTCATACGCCGCTGTCCTGAAGCCTGCGGCCACTCAATATCACCGCGGAATATTCGTCATAATAACATATGTGCTGATTTTTCTATTATACAAATCTAAAAGCAAGATTATGAGAGCCGTGGATTATATCCTGATTCTCCTCTCTTTAGCCTCGATTTCATATTGGATCTATAATTTTGAAGCGATCAATTACAGAACAGGTGCAGAAACAGCATTAGATACGTATATAGCAGTTATCGGTGTTCTCTTGGGAATCGAGATTGCTCGAAGAGTCGTGGGGCCTGTTTTTGTTATTTTAGGTGCTGTTATGCTTCTATATGGGGTTTTTGGGCATCTTCTCCCCGACCTTATCTCTCATGCAGGAGATACATTCCCTCAGTTGTGCACCACAATTTTTTACAGAAGTGACGGTGTTTTTGGGATAATGGCAAATGTTTTGGCAACTTATGTTATCTTGTTTGTCTTATTTGGATCTTTTTTAGAAAAATCAGGAGCCCAGAAATTTTTCATAAATTTTCCTCTAGCTGCTGTCGGCCATAAGATTGGAGGACCTGCAAAAGTCTCTGTTATTGCCAGCGGGCTTTTTGGTTCTATTTCAGGAAGCGCCATTGCAAACACTGTATCAACTGGAGCTTTTACTATTCCCATGATGAAGAAAGCCGGGTTTAGGCCTCATGTCGCAGGAGCTATAGAGCCTGCTGCTTCTATAGGAGGGATGTTTATGCCTCCAATTATGGGCGCGGGTGGTTTTATTATGGCAGAACTGACAGGTATCCCCTACTCCCGCATCATGCTTGTCAGTCTTTTTCCTGCAGTAATGTACTTTTTTTCAGTTTTCGTAATGGTTCACTATGAAGCGAAAAAATTCAATCTCAAAGGAGAAAGACACCCGCATGATGCGGTAACCATATTAAAGAAGGAATGGTTTTACACGCTTCCTTTAATCGGCATAACAATTCTTATGCTCAAAGGATTTTCTCCGGGTTATTCTGCAGTTATTGGGATAATGATCTGTATAGTCATAAGCTGGTTCAAAAAGGATACAAGAATAGGTATAAAAGGATTTGTAGAAGCCTCTCGCGCTGGAGCTGAAAACAGTCTAAAGATTGGAGCGACAGTAGGAGTTATTGGAATAATAATTGGAGTATTGACTTTTTCTGGACTGGTTCTTACTTTTGCAGATATAGTCATTGAAATTGCCAGCGGATCTCTTTTACTTACGATATTGCTCATAGCGCTCGCATCTTTAGTGCTGGGTATGGGAGTGCCTGTTACCGCGGCATATCTAATTACAGCTGTCGTGGCTGTTCCCACATTAGTACATTTAGGTGTTAATCCTATTGCGTCTCATATGATAGTCTATTGGCTGTCGCAAGACTCCAATATCACTCCACCCGTATGTATAGCCGCATTTACAGGAGCGACCATCGCAAAGGCTAAAATGTGGAAAACAGCTTTTACATCTTTTAAATTTGCAAAATTTCTTTATTTAGGTCCGTTTTTATTTGGGTATGTTCCAGGTTTTTCTCTACAAGGCGATTGGTTGGATATTATTAAAGCCTTTGTGCTGATCATTATAGGCACCTGGCTTTTTGGATATCTCTTAAGTGGTATTTGGCTGGGAAAACACAGAAGGAATATTCCTGCATAACTCTTATCGGTTTTTCCCCTCTAGTGCGTGTTTTGTTCAATTTTGATATAATTTAGAAAAATGGATATCTATTGTTCTCGTGAAGCACTACGAACTCTTGAAGCCCATAAAATCATCGCCACACGTCAGAACTCAGACGGCATCATTTTAGGCCACAAGCGCGGGCAGAGTTTCTTTCTAGAGAAGATTGTATCTACGACAAAAGGATTTTTCCCGTCTTTGGAAACGTTTAATTCTTTAAATACTATCTATGAAGACAGTATCATAGGTTTTTATTCTTTTTTTTCAGAAGAGAAAAAAACAAGTAAAATTCTCGCTCCTTTTGCCCACGGAAAACTCTATCTGGATATCCGCATGACCAAATCCAACATCCTCAAGATCAAACCCTATGCCATCGAATACGACAAAACTTTCTTTTTCTCTCCTTTAAAACTCGTGCCGCCCCAGTCAAAAGAAAAATAGATATGGAAAAGAATTTAGTTCCGGATCAACAAGAATTCCTTCTGCAGCTGGCCAGAGAGGCCATTTCTTATTACCTCAAAACAGGCGACACCCTCGAAAAGGACATTCTGGATAAATCCCTGCTTGAAAAAAGCGGTGCATTTGTAACCTTAAAAGTCAAAGGTGAGCTGCGGGGATGTATCGGATATACGATTCCTTATAAATCTCTATATGCAACGATTATTGATGCCGCCGTATCCGCCGCCTCTTCTGATTACAGATTTTCACCCCTCACAATAAAAGAGCTTCAGGAGACAAAGATTGAAATTTCGGTCCTCACTCCTCCCAAACCCGTAAAGGATATCCATGAAATTAAGATCGGAATCCACGGGATTATCATCTCCAAAGGACCCAATAAGGGACTCCTTCTCCCCCAAGTCCCGATAGAATGGAACTGGGATTTAAAGGCCTTCCTTGAACACGGCTGCCAAAAAGCAGGTTTGGATAAAGATGAATGGAAAAAGGAGGGGAAGATAGAAATCTTTTCCGCCCAAGTTTTTTCGGAGTGAGTTTTATTTTTTCCTAAACTTTCTGTGCTCCAAAACAACCTTTGCATCTTTATGGCACTGTTTAATCTGGTTGATCCATAGTCCATCGTCCTCAGTGTTTATAACCCTATCCAGTGCCTCTCTGGCTTTATCGATCTCATTCAACGCCAGGTATGTTTCCCCAAGGTAGAGTAATGTCAGGGGATCGTTCGGGCCATATTCAATGGATTTGAGTAGATGTGTTAAAGATTTATCCTTATCCCCTCCGGCAATACCGGGAACCTTGAAGAACACGCGGCCCAATACTCTGTCTGCTCCACCTTCTTCGTAAGCGCGGTCAAGTTCAATGACCTTGTTCATAGATTCCTTGATGGGCTTGACTAAGCCTAAACTTTTCATAACGCCTTTTGATTCTCCGAATTTTCCATTGTTGACCGCCAACCAGAAATGTCCATCCGGCTTTTCCGCTTCCAGAGCGATGGCCTTCTCCGCCAGAGCAATCGCTTGGGAAAAAATTTCCTGCTGCTCTTTTTTTTCTGCTGTATGATTGCCGATATGATACAATATTCTCGACATCTTCCAATAGAGGTCGTATTTGTCTTCCGCTGTTTCCATGGCTGTTTCGTATTTGGCCAGGATATCTTTGGCCGTATCCATGTCGCTCAAGCTTTTAAACATCTCATCAGACTGGGCAACAAGCTCATCCGCCGATTGGGAAAAAACAAATAGAACCATACCAAAAAGGCAAAAAATCACCAAACTCACTCTTGCTTTCATGTGATTCTCCTTCATTGATTTGCGAGTATTTATATCACAACTTACAATTTAGAACAACGCACAAGAGTTCAGTCAAAGTAGTGATCGGCCTCCTCATCCAGGCCTTGGAGCACTTTTTCGAGCTTCTGTCGTTCACCTTCAAGGGCCCCCTCCTCAAGATTGGGATCTATTGCGATGGGATCGCCGTAGATGGCGACAACCTTTGAAAAAGGTTTGGACATCAAAAAATTGTCCCAGCTTTTTAAGTTTTTTTTCTTGGACGTCGAAAATGAAAAGGGCATCAGATAGGCGCCTGTCTGGTGAGCCAATTTGATGCCTCCCATCTTAAAAACCCGATCTGGACCCTTAGGACCATCGGGAATGATAATCACTTCTCCTCCGTTATTGAGCTCCTGCTTCATGTCGTTCCACACTTTAAAAACAGCGTGAGAACCCGAGCCCCTCAGGATTTTGTATCCCCATCCAGACATAATCCGGGCTGGAATCTCTCCATCCTCACTCGGGCTGATAAGAGGCATGATATTCCGCTTACGAAAAAAATAGGGGATAATAAAGATTTTTCCATGCCAGACGAGCAGAACAACGGCTTTGCCCTCCGTGCGCAGCTCTTTGTATTTTTCTTCTCCCAAAATTGTCCAACGGCAGGATTTGGCCCAGAACCAAAAAACCACCTTGCCCACAACACCCACCAACCACCAGCGTAAACTTTTCCAAAAAGACATCGACACAATTCTATCAAAACAACGCCTTGCAACTCAACTGCGGCAAAAGGAGTGGATGGCACGGCGGTATTTTATCCCGGAGCGTACGAAGACGATGGTGGTGAGGTGGCTAGAAAGACGGGTCTTTGCGAAGGGAACGATATTCTGTGCGTACTTGCGCGGTACCGCCCCTTTAGGAAAACAGAAAATGATTAATTTCTTTTTTGATTGAGTGAAATTATCGATGTCGAAAAAGCGTCCTTTAGAATGATAGAAAAAATGCACTACACATATGTTCTGCTGAGCACAAAAGAAAAAAAATTGTATTTGGGATTCACCCAGGATCTTAAAACACGGATGGAGCTCCACAAAAGAGGATTCATGATGAAGGGAAAAAACAATGGATCTTTAAAGCTCATTTACCTAGAGGCCTGTCTCAATAAAAAAGATGCCCTTCGTAGAGATAAATACCTGAACAGTTTTTTCGGAAAAAGATATTTAAAAACCAGATTGAAGAAGTACTTCGCAATATCAAAAAATTATAAAAACCGATGGCCTATTGTTTTCTAAAAGAATCGAAAATCCATCCAGCAACAAAACCCATTAAAGAGATTCCAAGCCCATAAGGAACTGAATAGGGCCAGTCCGGCCACCCGCTTAGCGACAACACGTCTATTTCACACAAAAAACCGAGGAAAGAATATCCTCCTCCAAGAACGAGGCTCAACATCCCTGCTGTTGGCCGTTTTTTCCTTATAAACAGCATGGCCATCCCCGGGATAAAAAGTCCTTCCGTCATGATTTCAGAGGCCAGACCAAGAGTCTCCAGGATGGATTGAAGCTTAGTTGCAACAAGAAATGCCAATAATCCAATGACCACCGTTGACAGCCGGCTGAGTGTGATGATGTTTGCTTTGTCTGTGGGGATAAACTGCTGGAAAACATCCCTTGTTAAGGACAAAGCACCCGTGTTAATGGCCGTATCCATTGTGGACATGATGGCAGCAGTAATTGCAATAAACAGCAGTACTCCCAACAGATTCCCTGTCTTCGAAAGGATAAGAGCGGACAGGAGGGGACCTTCCTGAACTCCTGAAGGAAACAGAGATAAAGCTAATATTCCTATAAGGACTATCCCCCCGTATACAAACAAAAACGTTCCACCTACCGCCAGCAAACCATTTCTGGCTGTTTTAACAGTCTTGGCTGCTTGAATTCTCTGCCAGGTGATCGGCGAGATGATCCATGCCAATGTGAACGAAATCAAGATCAAAAAATTCCTCTTGAAATCAAAAAACATTGAAAAATATTGATCTCTTCCGATCTGTTCAGCCAAAAGAGAAACAGAAATTCCCTGTGTCGTGTTGAGCAAAAACCCCAACAGTCCGATAAGTCCTGTGATAAGGAGAAAAAACTGCAGCCCATCTGTGATTACAACTGAGAAGAAGCCTCCGGATATGGAGTAAAAAAGCACAACAGCTGTTCCCAAGAGAAGAGCATGAAAATAGGATGTACCGAGAAATGCCTTTAGAAAATTACCGAAGGCAACCATCTGGCTCGAGGCCAGAAGGATCATGTACCAAATGATTAAAATTGAGGCCAAATGGCGAACCACGGGGCCGTAGCGCATCTCCACCAGATCGGGAAGACTTACAATGGGGAGTTGTCTGATGGGTTTAGCCAGAAAAAAATAAAACACAAACACGGTCAGAAGTGCCGGCATGCCCATCACCCAAAAAGAGCTAATCCCGATTCGGTAGGCTTCATCTACAGATACCAGTGTCGATGTCGCACCTAACCAGGATGCCCCCAAAGTCAGAAAAATCAGAGAGGAAGGAAGTCGTCGCGAGGCCAGAAAAAAGTCCTCGAGATTCCGCATTCTCTTCGAAAACACAAAACTCAAGAGTAAAAGCAGGGCGAGATACCCGAGGAAAATAGCGATAAATTCAATTCTCACACTGAGGTTATAACAAAAATCCTCCTCATTTCCCAAATATTTATAAATACTGAAAAGGAAATGCTAATCCAAGAGGGAGGTACCGCGCGTAGTACGCACGGAGTGTCTTTCCCTACGCGAAGACCGCCTCCCTAGCCACCTCACCTCCATACGCTCCGGATAAGACACCACCGTGCCATCCACCCCTCTCATCTTAAATGTCTCTTATTTTCTTGATTTAAACAATGAGTTCTAGGGAGATGATTTTGAACAGAGGACATTAGTTTGTTATAACTCACTGGGATGAAAAAAATTATTTTTCTCTTGTTCGTGGCGTCGATCGGTTTTGCTCAAACGGCCGAAGATGTGGCCCAAAAAACAGAAATTCAACTCCGTTCCTACCAAACGCTGCAGGCGGAATTTGAACACTTTTATTATTCATCAACAGTGGCCACTCCGCTCAGGGAATTTGGGATATGCTATTTTCAAAAGCCCGGCCTCATGAAATGGCACTACAGAAAGCCGGAAGAAAAAATCTATCTTTTAAAGGATACTATCATCGAATCCTATTTCCCCGAAGATAACCAGCTCCTCCGGAGCTCTTTCGCAAAGGAAGATGAATCCGACATTCTCCTGCTCCTGTCGGGAAAACAAGGATTACTTGAGAATTATACAGCGGAATTCAGCCCCTTTCCTACTGAGAATACTAACGTTCAGCAGATAAAACTGACTCCCAAGAAAGAGGACATAGAGACCTTCATCCTTCTTGAAATCAGTACAAAAACATGGATGATCCAGAAAGCTGTTTTTTTTGACTGGGCAGGAAATAAATCGGAATTCCATTTTAACCGGATTCGGCTTGACACGTCTCTTCCCAAAAAAACCTTCGAGCTTAATGTGCCTGAAGGGACAGAAATCATCACAGATATAAAATAGGGCCCTTGAGTGGAGTTTAAAACCTTTTTCTCAGAGATGCGTATAATTTAGGGAGGACAGGACGTCCTCAATGAATGAAGATATCGAACTTGTTCAAAAAGCTCTGTAAGGTGAGAAAAAGGCATTCGAAATGATCATCCAGAAGTATCAATCTCCACTTGCCAATTATGTCGGACGCATGGTCAAGGAATATGAACTTGCCCTCGATATCACACAAGAGGTGTTCATCAAAGCCTATTCTTCCCTGCACTCCTATCGGCAGGAATACAAATTCAAGACCTGGCTTTTTAAAATCGCATCAAACACCGTTATCGATTATTGGAGGAAGAAAAAAATAAATGCTTTTTCGATCGACCAGCCCTACGATCTGGATGGTAATTCTGTTCCCTTCCAGATTCCATCTAAAAATCCTTCCGTGGATAAAACTATAGAACTCCATGAAGTTAGAGAAAGGATTGAAAAGGTGTTGGACAAGCTCCCGGAAAATCTTAAAGAACTGTTCATTTGGAGGCACATCAACGACCTCAGCTATGAAGAGATGGCAGAAATAAAGGGAATTCCATTGGGGACAATCAAGAATAGAGTATTTCAAGCCAAGGAAATGTTACGCAATTATATGGAGAACGACAGATGGGATGCCTGACAATTGCAAAGATTTATCTCTTTATTGAAAATGAACTAGCTCCGGATGAAGTTCGGACGATCCAAAAGCATCTGAACGATTGTGCAATATGCCGAAACGCCATTGAAGAGAGACGCGTTCTAGTCAAAGCCGCTGACTCTCTTCCCAAATTTGAACTTCCTCCCAATTTCACAGACCAGTTAATGGCAAAAATTTTCCCGACCAGATTACCTCTTCGTGTTTGGATCCGAGCCGCCGCTAGTGGACTGTCAGCCATGATTTTCGCCTTCTTTCTTTTCTATATATTTTCCGGAAAAAATCTTGCGGATCTTTTTATCAGCATCAATAAATTTTTACTGCCTGCTTTTCGCTCTTTTTCCACAGGGATTGTGAAGGCTTTTAAGCTCATCTGGCAGCTTATTAAAATTATTGCTCAATTTTTCGATTTTGCCCTCAAAGGCCTTGGAAAACTGACAACTATCCTGAGTCCTGAAGTTCAGGTGGGCATTTTCGTTCTGGCTCTTATTGCCTTCACTCTGATCTTCCTCACAGTGAGAAAAAAACTCTTGTTTGGAGAAAAAGCATGAATATCAAAATTATTCTTCCTCTCATGTTCCTTTTCCTCATTTCAGGGCTTTCTCCTTTGAGTGGTCAAGGATTGATTCTGCAAAAAGATATCACCGTGGAAGAATATGATGTTCAGGATAATGTCATCTCTTTCGGCGGAACCATTCTAGTCAAAGGGGCTGTCAACGAAAATGTGATCGCCTTTGGAGGCAACATCATCATTGAAGGAGAAGTTGGTGAGGCCGTTGTCGGATTTGGTACAAAAATCACATTAAAATCGTCTGCTGAGATCAATGGCGACGTTGTCTCTATCGCTGGAGAACTCGATAAGCACCCCGGGGCTTTTGTCAAGGGAGATACCATGACCTTCTTCTTTGACACGCCTAAAGCCTTCAAGGGAATATTTGACAAAGGATTCGCCGGCCTCATCCCTATCATTTTGATCTTTAAGCTTATCTCTCTTGTTTTCTGGTTCATTCTCGCCATTATCATCGCCGCCATTTTTCCACGGCAGACTATGCTGGCTTCGGCCCAACTCCGGACATCCTTTTGGCCAACTTTTGGAGTCGGACTTTTAAGCATTATTGTTTATACAGGGCTTATTCTCTTTTCCGCTGTGCTGACACTTGTGTTGATAGGGATACCCATTCTCATCACTCTTATCGCTTTGGGGATTGCCGTTAAGGTCTTTGGCAGAATAATTATCTTCTACTTTTTTGGAGAAGCGTTGGTTCGGGCTTTTAATAAAAAAAATCCTACTACAATCGCCACAGTGCTTTTTGGCTTCCTATTGGTCAGTTTCATCACATTGATTCCGCTTTTGGGTTCACTGTTTTCGGCTGTGATCAGCATCCTGGGATGGGGGGCCATCATCCGCACAAAATTCGGTACCACGGAAAATTGGTTCAAGAAAAAACGACCCATCCCCACTCTTGCAGAATAGGGATTAACTATATTTCTAAGACTTCTCTTTCTTTGGACTGGGCAAGTTCTTCAATTTTTTTTGTATATTCGTTGGTGATTTCCTGGAGCTTATCATAACCCCAAAATTTATCATC
>CAZLLG010000109.1:0-11084 GCA_964560275.1 uncultured Eubacteriales bacterium
GCAGATGAACCAACCACAGCTCTTGATGTTTCAATTCAAGATCAAATTTTGCAAGAACCAACAGCCTGTTCTTCCAGCAGCACCCGTTCAACAAAATATGTCTACTGGGGAACACGAAAACTCAAACGCTTTGACTTCGGATCAACCGGAAGAGAAGGACAGCCGACACATCATCTTCTCTCCAATGGTCGGGACTTTCTTCCGTTCCCCGGATCCAGCTTCACCTCCTTTTACAGACATTGCGGAGAGTGTAAAAAAAAATCAAACACTATGCATCATCGAAGCCATGAAATTGATGAATGAGATAGAATCGGATGTCGACGGAACCATCGACGAGATCTTTGTTGAAAACGGAAATCCCATTGAATACGGGCAAAGACTGTTTGCCATCAAAATCCAATAATTTTCTATGTTTTCAAAAATATTAATCGCTAACCGTGGAGAAATCGCTCTGCGGATCATCCGATCGGCAAAAGAACTCGGCATTAAAACTGTCGCTGTTTTCTCCGAGCCCGACAGAGAATCCCTACATGCTATTGTAGCAGATGAGAAAGTATGCATAGGACCGAGGAAGGCATCGGAAAGTTATCTCAGCATACCTCGCATCATGAGTGCTGTGGAAATCACTCAAGCAGATGCCATCCATCCCGGATACGGCTTCTTAGCAGAGAATCCGCGGTTTCCCGAAATCTGTGAGAATTCAGGAGTCACATTCATTGGACCACCCTCTTCCATTATTAAGCTTATGGGCGATAAAAACCGGGCACGACAAGAGATGAAAAAGGCTAAAGTCCCCATCATCCCAGGGAGCGACACGATTATAGAAGATATTGCAGAGGCAAAAAAAGTCGTAAGAAAAATCGGATACCCTGTCATTCTGAAGGCCGTAGCAGGCGGAGGTGGCAAGGGTATGAGGGTAGCCCTTTCAGCAGCTGATCTTGAGAAACAATTCCCGATTGCTCAAAACGAATCGAGAGCGGCGTTTGGAAATCCCTCGCTCTACCTGGAAAGATTCATCCGGATATCTAGACACATCGAAATTCAAGTGATCGGTGACAAAAAAGGACATGTCACGGCTTTTGCCGAACGGGAATGTTCCATCCAGAGAAAACATCAGAAACTGATCGAGGAGACCCCCTCTCCCTTTATTGATATCAGGACTCGAAAGAGGATGATGAAAGCGGCTCAAGATGCCGCAAAATCGATTGGATACCAGAGCCTTGGCACCTTTGAATTTCTTGTGGATGAGCGGAAGAAATTCTATTTTATGGAAGCTAATGCAAGAGTCCAGGTCGAACATCCCATTACGGAAATGGTATATGGCATCGATTTGATAAAGGAACAAATCAAGATAGCTGCTGGGGAAAAACTGATTTTGCCGCCAGAAATGAAGCCAAGGGGACACAGTATGGAATGTCGAATCAACGCGGAAGAAGCGGAAACTTTTATCCCCTCCCCTGGAAAAATTGATTTTCTTGTTCTCCCCGGAGGTCAAGGCGTCCGCGTGGATTCAGCGGCCTACAGAGGTTGGGTGATACCTCCTGACTATGATTCTCTAGTGGCAAAAATTATTGTCCATTCCTCAAAACGAGAGGAAACAATTAAAAAAATGCAGACGGCCTTAGAATCCACGTCCATAGGTGGCATCAAGTCAAATATCCTCCTTCATTTGAAAATCCTGGCCGATTCAGATTTTCAAAACGGAAATTTTTCTACCCAGTTCATGGAAAATTTTCTCTCAGGCAATAAGAGGGCGGAAGAATAACAAAAAGTCAAAGTTTTCTCTTTTATCTGACATCCAAAAAAAAGAGAGTATTGAAGATTCCATCATTGTCGACCACAACAAGCTCATTCACTCCGAGATAGAGATGGCCGCTTAGAGGCATTGTTACCTTATTTCTAGCACCGATGTAAAAAAGCCTCTCTTCTTCGAATCGGGTCTCCTCTCCACTTTCTTCATCGACTTCGATAGCTACCAACCGAACAACTTTTCCAATGAGGGAGCCAATATTCTCGTCACGAAAGGGCTGTTGAGCGGTTTTCATTGGAAGCCCGTCTGGAGTACGCAGCCCGTCCGGATTGCAGGGGAAAGCGATAGGATTCCCTTTTTGAAGAGAAATAATGCCTGAACCTTGGAACTGCACATCCTGACCGGCTAACACTCTGTAGCCCGTATCCGTCCAGCTCTCATTACTCGGCACAACCACACGAACGGCCTGCCTGGGCGCAAGAAGTGGAGAGGTGTCTTGAGGAAGTGCTTGGATTTCTTGATGTTCGTCTTTTTCCTGTTTCTCCTGGACTACCTGAGAAAAAAGGTTCAAAACCATCATAGAAAGACAAATCAAGCAGGCAGTTATGATGAGGACAAACTTTTTGTCCGCCGCTGTTGGATTCCAAGAAATTCTTCCGTTCATTCTCTCTATCGCCTTATAAACTCATTTTACATTATAGAATCATTTCAAAAGCAAATAAAGCTCTCAATGGTTATTTGATATGCGAAGAAGGGCTCAACTTTAAAATATTGAGCATCTGTTCATGAATGAGACCATTTGTCGCCAGAGTTTCATCACTGGATAGGCCGGGATCAGAATTTTGAAAATCAGAAATACGCCCTCCTGCCTCGAGAACAATCACTCTCCCGGCGGCCACATCCCAAGGCTGAAGTTTTAATTCCCAAAATCCGTCAAAGCGTCCACAAGCCACATAGCAAAGCTCAAGAGCCGCAGATCCTCCTCGGCGAATTCCTTGTACACGTGTAGCAAAATTGAAGAAATGATCAAAATTATTCAAACGGCTTTCTCTCAGATCATACGGAAATCCAGTCGCAAGAAGGCTCTTATCCAACTCATTTACAGAAGACACCTGGATCCGCTTATTGTTGAGGACTGCACCCTGGCCCTTGACAGCCGTGAACAATTCCTCTCTCATTGGATCATAAATCAATCCGAGTTTCGTCTCATTTTTGAATGCCAATGCAATCGAGACACAAAAAACAGGAAAATTATGGGCAAAATTTGTTGTTCCATCGATAGGGTCGATAATCCAGCAAAACTCCGATCCCTTCTCCTTTTTTAAGTTTTCCTCAGCAAGAAAATCATGACTTGGGAAGCGGCCGATCAGGCATTTAAAAATGATGTCCTGAGCTCGTTTATCAAAATCAGTCACAAGATCGACAGCCCCTTTATAATGAATATCTTGTGGAGTGCAGCTGTACTTTTTTAACATCTTCCCAGCTTGAAGGGCCGCCTCTTTTGCAGCTGACATGTACTTCTTCAGATCCATAGCCCCTCCATATTACCAACTCTACCCCCCCCAGGCAACTCTTCGCCATAAGCCTTCCTTAATCCGATCTACAAGAGTTCTGAGAAGATGATGGTGAAATCCGTATCGGAGGACGGTATCGGATTAGGAAGCTCTCTCTCACTCAAACTTTTTGTCTTTTATGTCGTAGTATAATATGATACTTCAACAAGGAAAGAGAAAATGAGTACTGACAAAAATTTTCTGCAGAGACGAAAAAAACCTCTGCTTATCGCTGGTGTTCTTATTTTAATCGCAGTCATCGTTATTTTAAACATGCAAAGTCAGAGAGAAAAAGCCCTCAAAGTCACCATAGAAAAAGTAAAATCAGTCAATTTAACGAGCACTATCTCCGCTTCTGGTGAGGTCAAACCAAAAAAAAATGTCAATATCAGCGCACATATTCCCGGCCGGATTGAAAGAATAGGAGTGATTGAAGGACAGAGAGTCAAGAATAAAGACTTTCTGCTCAAGCTCGAATCCACTCAGTACGAAGCCAATGCGGACAGAGATCGTGCCAGAATTCAATCTCTGAAAGCTGACCTTATACGTACGGAAGCCGTTCTAAAAAGGGACGAAAAGTTTCTCGAACGGCAGATCAAACTCTATGATGAAAAACTCATTTCCAGTGAGCAGCTCGAATCCTCTCAAGCCCAATATGATATATCCAAAGCCCATCATGACGCCATCCTTTTCCAAATCAAACAGGCAGAGGCCTCTTTAACGAGCACAATGGATAGCTTGCAAAAAACCGTCTTTTATTCCCCTATCGACGGCATCATTACGAGTTTGCGTGTGGAAGAGGGAGAAATTGCTTTAGTGGGAACGATGAATAATCCGGGAACTGTGCTT
Organism: uncultured Eubacteriales bacterium; assembly: GCA_964560275.1. Classification (GTDB taxonomy): domain Bacteria; phylum Acidobacteriota; class Aminicenantia; order Aminicenantales; family Aminicenantaceae; genus JAUWVG01. The sequence continues at coordinate 4,153 of CAZLLG010000109.1, forward strand.
ATGACAATCGCCGACCTATCCGTAATGGAAGTGGAAGTGGATGAAACAGATGTCGTCGGCGTGGAACTCAATCAGGAGGCAGAAATCAGAGTGGATGCCTTTCCCGACATTAAAATCATGGGGAATGTGACTGAAATCGGAAGTTCAGCTCTACAAAAAGTCACGGCCTCACAAGAATCAAAGGATTTTAAGGTCGTTATCACACTTGAAAATCCTCCAGCCAACCTCAAGCCGGGTTTATCTGCTTCGGCTGATATCATCACGGCCCGGAAGCAGGGAGTTCTGGCTATCCCGATCTCTGCTCTGGTGATAAAGGACATCGGAGGTGACGCAGAGCAGGAACAGGAAAGTCAACAAGAAGGAGTCTTCACTGTAGACAAAGATCGTGCGAAATTCCAACCTGTTCAAAAAGGGATCATGGGAGAGCTAAAGATAGAGATTGTCTCCGGCTTGGAGGAAGAACAGAAAATTGTTGTGGGCCCATACAGTGCTCTGCGTGAGCTCAAAGACGACAAGTTGATCAAGACCGATAAATCCAAAGAAGAAGACAAGTGAACAGCCAAAATAATATTTTGATTCGAGTTGAAAATCTCTGGAAAATCTACCAGATGGATAAGCAAGAGGTCCGGGCCCTTTGTGGAGTCACATTCACTATTTCTCAAAATGAATTTTTGGCCATCATGGGGCCTTCGGGTTCAGGCAAATCCACTCTTATGAATCTTTTAGGCTGTCTGGATACTCCGACCAAAGGAGACTATTTCCTCAATGAAAAGCAGGTCAGTGCGCTGAGCGAAAACGAACTTGCCTATATCCGAAATCAAGAAATCGGTTTTATCTTCCAGGTTTTCAACCTTCTTGCACGGGCAACAGCCTATCATAACGTAGAGCTTCCCCTAATTTATAAAGGAGCGAGTAGAGACGAGCGCAAGATAAAGATGGTTGAGATGGACCACAGGATGGACCATCGGCCTTCAGAGCTTTCCGGCGGCGAGAGACAGCGCGTGGCCATAGCTCGAGCCCTGGTGAATGAACCCTCTCTTCTTCTTGCGGATGAACCGACAGGAAACCTGGATTCTAAAACTGGACAGGAAATCCTTAAGCTCTTTCACAAAATTCACGCAGAGGGGAATACCATTATCATGGTCACGCATGATGGAGACATCGCCAATCAGGCTCAGCGCATTCTGTACACAAGAGATGGGGCAATTGAAAAAGAAGAAAGGAAGGAGATGAGAGCATGAACTTTTTAAATTCGTTTTTAGGTGTATTTTTGAATCCAAAACAGACATTCAAGGTCATCTCTGAAAAACCTCGTTGGATCGAAGCCCTTATCTTCATCCTTATTGCTTGGGCTCTTTTTGCTTACATCACATCCCCAATTACACAGAAAGACAGTATCAAGGTCTTAGAAGGCAATATCAAATTCAAAGAGAGAGTCGGAGAAGACCAATACAACAGAGCGCTTGAGAATCTTAAAAACCCGTCTCCAGCCAGTGCTCTATTACGTCCCCTGGTTATGGCTCCAGCCTCTCTGGCTATAGGTTTTTTATTTTCAAGCCTGATTTTATTCGGGATGGGGCGCTTATTCTCTACAGAGGGGAAATACATTCAGGTTTTTTCCGGATTCCTTTATGCCAATTTTATCGACAAGATTTTGGGAAATGGTGTTCGCCTTTTACTCATTCTGTCCAAAAAGTCTATCCTGGACACATCCACTGGGCTGGCCCTTTTCTTTCCCCGTCTCGAGGTCACTTCCACAGCATTCATCATCCTCACCCAAATCGACATTTTCCAGCTCTGGATGTTCGGAATATTCAGCTATGCCCTCTCCTATATTTTTAAAATCGAAGTCAATAAAGCATTATTCATCTCTTACGGCTTCTGGATTCTCAAAACTTTGCTTTATATTGCCATGGGCATATTCAGTGCCAGTTTAATGAGATAGGAGTAGAGACTGAGACACGAGGTCCCCATGTGACTCCATCTAAGGCCACGGGGTGGAGGCCCGGCGGCATCCATCCATGCATCTGAGGAGCATGGTGGTGCGGTGGCTAGTAAGACGGGTCTTCGACGAAGATGGAGCAGGATGCGCCGGAGTCTTGCTAGTTGCCAGTTCATTACTTTTTTCCTAATATATAGATAAATGGAGAATCATGTCTTTTTTGGAAATCTGAGTGAAAAGCCCTTCTCGTTTCTTCTGTTTGAGCTTTGGAATTCAAGAAAAAATGGAAAACTGTCTCTAAAAAAAGCCAAAGAGGAAAAGATCCTCTATTTTGATGAAGGCAATATCGCCATTACATCAGAAACCTTTAACGAAAGAATTTTTTTTTCTAATCTCCGTGAAAAGAATATCATTAAAACTTCATCTCTTGAAAAAATTCTCAATTTTTCGGAACAAGAACACCAATCTCTAATCAAATCCTGCCTCCAAATGGAAATTTTAGCTGCCCCTTATCTGTGGACATTGATGCAAGAATATTCCATGTCCGAAATATTTCCTTATTTCGACAAGGATGATGCCGAATTTTTATTTCAACCGAACAATAAACCAGACAAACTGAAGCTCTTGTGCCGGATACAGACCTTGGCTGCGATTCTACAGGGAACCCGGCAGATGATAAATGCAGATTATATTGCAGCCCAGCTTCCTGAAAACGATGGAGAGGCGCAATCCCTCTTTCCCCCACACCAGGACCAGATCCCTTTTTTGCCGCATGAAGAATATCTCCTGCATCTCTTTTCCAATCTGCAGAATTTAAAGTCTGTCTACAAACACACTAAAATAAGTACAAAGGATACGCAAAGGGCTATTTTTACTTTTCTGAGCCTGGGATTGTTTACTTTTTCTCTAACACATAGAAATGAATACACGCCGCCAGATTTTTCCCATGCAGAACTCAATACAATTTTAGCAGCATTCAACAAAAAGTGGCTCTTCGTCTTTAAATACATTTCAAAGGAACTCGGGCCTGTTTCTCTGAACATTTTAGAAAAATCCTTAGAAGAGGCCAAAACAAGATTGTCTCCCCTTTTTCACAGTGTCAAGCTTCAGCCCGACGGAAATATCGATACAGATTCCGTACTCAAAGCAAAATTCAACTTTTCCAGCCAGGGAACAAAGCAGACTTTGCTGATCGGACTGAATGAAATTTTAGTATCAGAGGTGCTGGCCGTAAAAAAAACTCTCGGAGATGAACATGAAACCATCCTTGTTCAAAACCTTCAAAAAATCGAAAAATGAAATATAGGAAGAAACAAATTTTGGCCCTGCTGATCTTTATTACACTCTGTGTTCTCTTCCTTTTAGGAAAAATTGGAGTCTGAAAAAAAAGCCCTCCTCATCATTCTCGGCCCTACTTGTGTAGGAAAAAGCGCCACAGCTATAAAAATTGCTAAAATAATTAATGGAGAAATCATAAACTGTGATTCCATGCAGGTTTATCGAGGATTTGACATCGGGACAGATAAAATACTTCCGGATCAGAGAGAAAACATTCCACATCATCTCTTGAGTATAATATCTCCTTCAACCCAGTTCACTGCGGCAGATTTTATTAAGTTAGCTCTTACGGTCATCGAAAAAATCCATAATAAAAACAAGTTCCCCATAATCACCGGAGGCACGGGACTCTATTTGAAATCGCTGCTGAATGGGCTTTTCCCAGAAGGAAAGAGAGATCCAAACATCCGCAAGCGCCTCGAAGCAGAGGCAGAAGAAATGGGACTCGAAAGCTTGAACAAAAAATTGAAAACTGTCGACCCCCGGTATGCAGAAAAAATCGGGAATAACGACAAATATCGTATTATCCGTGCATTGGAAGTTTTCGAAGCGACCAACAAATCCTTGTCTGCACATTTTGCCAATACTCGATCTTTTGTCGAGGATTTCCGCATTTTGAAAATTGGACTCAAAATCGACAGACAAATTTTGTACACAAACATTGAAAAAAGGGTGGATAAGATGTTCGCCCGAGGTCTGGTCAACGAAGTGAAGGGCCTTCTCGAAAAAGGAGTGAATGAAGAGAGTCCTCCCTTCAGAGCTCTAGGTTATAAGCACGTCTTGAAGCATTTAAGAAAGGAACTCGATCTGGAAGAGGCCATGACACTCACCAAACGAGACACTCGGCATTATGCCAAACGACAGATGACCTGGTTCAGAAAAATGGAGGGAATTCAGTGGTTCAATCCGGAGGAATTTGATTCTATAAAAAAACACGTAAAAAAATTTTTAGATTCATGATTGAAAAATCGATCCTTGTTTTCCTTGGGACCAATAAAAAAGACAAATCAGAGGCCAGGGAATCTATGCGAGAATTAAGAGGGTTGGCTTTTACTGCAGGAACCGAGGTCATCCAAGAAGTTTTCCAATTTAAAGACGTCAAAAGTCCTAAGTTTCTAATCGGAGAAGGCAAAGTCGAAGAGCTCCTCCTCCTCAAAAATAAACTCAAGGCAAACATTGTTATTTTTGACCAAAATCTTTCTCCCATCCAGCAGCGCAGCTTGGAAGACGAATTGTCATGCAAAGTTGTAGACCGCACACAACTTATACTCGATATTTTTGCGCAACGAGCTCAAAGTAATGAGGGAAAACTCCAAGTCGAATTGGCTCAACTGAACTATCTTCTTCCCAGGCTGCTCGGTAAGGGCCAGGCAATGTCTCGTCTTGGGGGGGGAATTGGGACACGGGGCCCGGGTGAAAAAAAGCTAGAGGAGGACAGACGGAGAATCCAAGACAGAATCGCCAAGATCAAACTGGACATTAAAAAGATTCAAAAAAGACGGCACCACCAAAGAAGAAGCCGAGACAAGATTCCGGCACCAGTTGTTTCTCTAATTGGATACACAAATGCAGGAAAATCGACTCTTTTCAACCTCCTCTCTAAAGAGACAAAAACAACTTCTTCTCAGCTTTTCTCAACTCTGGATCCTGTCATCAGGCGTGTCCCATACAAGGACGGTCTTTATTTTTTTCTAAGTGACACAGTCGGGCTCATCAAAAACCTCCCCCACGAGCTCGTCACTGCATTTAAGTCCACTCTTGAAGAAGTTAAAGAAGCTGATTGTATCTGCCATGTGATCGATATCACCTCCCCTTTTAGCCAAACCCAAATCGAGACTGGTGAAAAAATTCTGATCGACCTTGGGATTTCTGATGTGCCAACCATTAGGATATTTAATAAGATCGATCTGTTGCCTCAGTCCAGGGAGCTCCTCGGGAAAAACTTTGAATCCGAAAGCCAAAACGTCTACATCTCCGCTAAGACTGGAGAAGGGATCTCCGAACTGATGGAAAAATTGCGGTCTCTCCTTTTTAAAAATCTCAAACTCTTCTATTTGGAAATCCCAAAGGAAAACAAAAACATCATTCAATCTTTCACTAAATGGTCAATTGTGTTAAAAAGAAGAGAAAATAGAGATTGTTACGAATTGAAAATAATGGCAAATCCAAAATTAATGCTCAATTTTCTGCCTTATATCAAACGAGGAGATCTAGATTGGTAAAGAAAGTTATTCCTGTTTTTGTTAGTCTGGTCTGTCTGTGTTGGTCCTGTGCGACGTATAGTCCCCCCTCCCCTACACTTTACGTCGAACAGCTGCCTCAGTCCGTTATCGCAGAGATGTCTCTTGAGGAGCGGATTCTCACAGAAGAAGCCTGGGCAAATCTGGCGAAGGGAGAGGGAGACAGAGCTAAAAAAAACCTTATTAAACTCGGGCAGGAAAGCCCTCTCTACTACGCAGGACTAGGATATGCTCTTTTCCTACTGGATGACATTCAAAGAGCCGAAGATTTCTTCAAGGCCGCCCTACTCACATTTCCGGATTTAGTCCTCATCCATGTCGGTTTAGCCCAAATTTACCAGAAAACAGGACGCGAAGATTCTGCTTTCACGGAATTCAGAAACATCATTAGGCTGGATCCAGAACATCCTTGGGCAAAGTCCAGATACACTGCTATCCAATCCCAAAAAACCACCCAGGCACTCCAGGAGGCCAAAACATATGTTTCAACAGGAGAGACGGAAAAAAGTAAGGCTGCATACCTCAAGGCCCTCTTCTATTCACCCACCTCGGTCGACGCTCATTTTGCACTCGCACAGACTTACCAAGAAGAAGACAATTTTCAAAGTGCTCTTGTCCATCTCAAAGCCGCAAGCACGTATGAACCAGATAACAGTGAAATCCTAAAACTGTACGGGGACGTTCTATTTACAATCCAAGACCATAAGAAAAGCCTTGAAATCTATGAAAAATTGAGTCTCATAGAACCGGACAATTCCCAGATAATAGAACGCATGGAAATCATCAAAAGCAGGCTGGGAATATTTGAGCTCCCAAGCCAATACGATGCGATTCCCACCCGTGAAGCTGTGACCAGGGAAGACATTGCCGCTGTATTAGGAGTGAAGTTCAAAGATATTATAGACGATTCAACACAGCAGCCTCCCATTATTGTCGATATCGCCACATCCTGGGCAGCAAAATTTATACTCCAGATGACCACCCTTGGACTTATCGATGTCTATCCCAATCATGAATTCCAACCGACAAAAATCCTGCGCCGTGCAGAACTAGCTGAAATTCTTGTGCGTCTCATAATGCACTTGAATGAAAAAGGACATCGGTTCATTCAGCAAATCCCCCCAGACAGAATCCACATTGTTGATGTCACACCGTCCAACTATTATTATCAACCTATCCTCACCATTATTTCGTATGACATAATGAGCCTTTATTCGAATAAAACATTCAGGCCAGACGCCACCATATCAGGTAAGGAAACCATCAACCTCTTTAATATCATTCTTGCGTTGATTAAACAGGAAGCCAGATCGATTTCTTTCCAGCATGATCGAAGAAAGTAAGAAGAGTATTTTCACTGCTGCAAACCTTCTCAGTATGCTGAGAATTATCCTCATTCCTGTGTTTTTAGC
>CAZLLG010000110.1:0-11084 GCA_964560275.1 uncultured Eubacteriales bacterium
TCTCAAAAATCCCTGGATGGTTGTCGAATGTCTCCAGGCTGTAGTCCAGAATCCTTTTTCCCTTTACGACTGCAAACGGCTTGGGCGAGCCAAAGCGTTTTCCTTCACCGGCAGCCACGATGATCGCAAAGACATTATTCATCAGAATCTTCGTTGTATCGACCAAAGATCATTTTCCCGACGGTGGTTTGCAAGACAGAAGTGACTGTAACATCGACGTTCTGTCCGATCAATTTCCTGGAATTGTCTACCACAACCATCGTTCCATCGTCTAGGTAGGCCACTCCCTGATCTTTTTCTTTTCCTTCCTTGAGGATAAACACCTTGATCGCCTCACCGGGAAGTACCACTGGCTTTAATGTGTTCGCCAGCTCATTGATGTTGAGGATTGGGACGCCCTGGAGTTGGGCGACCTTGCTCAAGTTATAATCATTGGTAATGATCTTCCCATCAAACTGCTTGGCCATTTCAATCAACTTCGTGTCCACTTCCTTGATTTCCGGAAAATCTATCTCAGAGATGAGGACCGAAACCTGAGAAGATTTTTGTAACTGCTCTAAAACGTCTAGGCCTCTCCGCCCTCGTTGTCTTTTGATCCCGTCAGGGGAATCGGCGACCAACTGCAGCTCCTTGAGAATAAACTGAGGAACAATTAAAGGGCCTTCGATAAACGAGGTATTGCTGATATCTGCAATGCGGCCGTCTATAATAACACTGGTATCGAGGATTTTCTGAGACTCTCCCGTTTGTTTTTCTTTAAAAAATTCAAACAGATGGGCTGGGTACAACCACTCAAACTTACGCGTTCCCACGAGGAAGCCAATATAGGGCATGATTATGAGAAAAAAGATGCGGATAAACGAAGTCGTTGTCGAGTCCTGAGAAATTGTTTTATAGATGGAACCCAAACCCCACCCGAGAAGCACTCCCGCATACGTCCCCAAGGTAGATGACCAGATGATTTTAAACTGGCTCTTCCGAATCCTCGTTTCAAGATAAACGATAACAATCCCTAGAACCAGGGCAATCCCGGCTCCGATGTAATTTTTCACCTGAAACGGGGGAAAAAAGTATCCCGATGCCGTAATAATGGAAATGATGATAAAACGTAAAATAAAAATAGCCATGAGTTTTACCTTTAAAATAGTATTTGCACAGCCTCTTTGATATTCTCCGCCTCCAATAGATTTATATCAGAAAGACCTCCTTGATCTTTATTATGCATATTTCCTTTTGGAAGGATCACCTTATTAAAACCCAAAGAAGTGGCCTCTTTCAATCGAGTAAGCGGCTGACTGACAGAACGAATTTCTCCACTCAATCCCACTTCACCAAAGATAGCGACATCCGGCGGCACCGCCTTGTTCTTCATGCAGGATACAACAGCCAAGATCACCGCTAGGTCGGCGGCCGGTTCTTCCAGAGAGAGACCTCCAGGCACATTCAAATAAACGTCTTCTCCTGCAAAACTGTACCCAAGTTTCCTTTCTATTAATGCCAGGAGCATAGCCGTACGGAAGTGATCCAATCCTACCGTCATCCTTCTGGGATTTCCAGAAAACAGGGTAGAAGAGACAAGGGCTTGGACTTCCGCCAGAAGAGGCCGCGATCCCTTGAGGGTGCAGACAACAACACTCCCAGCCTCATCCTTTGGCCGCTCTTTCAAGAAAAACGCCGACGGATTGGCAATAGCTTGAAGACCTCTATCTTCCATTTCAAATACAGCCAGCTCAGATACCGGGCCAAACCTATTCTTTAAGGCCCTCAGAACCCTGTAGCTGTGATCTCGCTCCCCTTCAAAATAGAGCACGACATCAACCATGTGCTCCAAAGACTTTGGCCCTGCCAATGAGCCTTCCTTGGTGATATGTCCAATGAGGAATGAAGAGATTTCTCTTGTTTTTGCAAAACGAAAAATTTGATTGGTGACTTCCCTGACCTGGCTGATCGTACCGGGACTTGAAGACAATTTGGAGGAGAAGGCCGTTTGGACGGAATCTAGAATGAGAATCTGAGGATCGAGTTTTTCGGCCTGAGCTAAAATTCTTTCCAGATTCGTTTCCGCCAATAGATACAAGTCCCCACCCTGCACACCAAGCCGCTTTCCACGAAGTTTGATTTGTTCCAAGGACTCCTCTCCCGAGACATAAAGGACCTTTTCCCCCTGTTCTGCAAAATCACGGCTGATCTGGAGCAGTAAGGTCGACTTTCCGATCCCGGGTTCCCCCCCTACCAACACGAGAGAACCCAAGACAACTCCGCCTCCAATTACACGATTGAGTTCCTCGATTCCAGTCTTGATCCTTCTTTTTTTTGCCTCCTTGACATCTTTGTAAAGGACAGGATCAGACACAGGAAAAGAATATCCTTCCGCTATTTGTTCCTCAATTTCCTCAACAAGTGTTTCCCAGGCTCCGCAGCTCGGACAGCGGCCAAGCCATTTGGGGGAGTGAAATCCACAATTTTGGCAGGAAAAAGTGGTTTTTGTCTTCATCACAATCCCAGGCCTAGGCCGAAATAAAACTCTCTTTTGGATGCTAAAGTGAAATCATCAATCCCGAGGATAATGTAGAGGTGTTTTGTGGCTGAATACCGGGTCATCGCCCGAAAACGGGGGCTAGTCTCCCTGTTAAAATCGAATCCCTCCAGGCTAATCAGCAGACGGTCTTCCATAGTGTAGACATCAAGCCCGGCACCAACTTTGGACTCAAGTATCCCTAACCTTGGAACTAACGGCCCTAAACGGTAGCCCCCTTGGACAGAAAGAGTGAATGCATCCAGCCAGGGATCATAGACCGCCTGACCAAGAAAATACTTGTTTTTGGCCGCCCAGATGTCCACCATGAAGGTATTCTTGATAAACTGGCTTTGACTGAAATATTCTGCGCGCAGCCCAAAACGGGCCCGCGTGGAGACAAAAGGACTGATAATCTTTTCGATGTCCTTCAGCGCTCCCTCAGCACGCTGGTAAAGATTAGGATTCTGGATCAGCTTTCCAATTGTTCCGTCCCCTTTGTTGATCTTCTCAAGTGATTCATTCAAAAGCCTTAGAGATTTCTCGGTTTTTTCTATCAGATCCTTGATCTTTTCCAAATTCAGCCTGATAGGGTCTCTGTTTTCCTCCACCATTTCCTTCAAAACAGCAACGAATTCCTCCAGATCCATCGAAATATCTTCTACCTTTTTTTCAAAGCTGTCTACGGCTTGAGTAGTTCTTTGAATTCCCTGTTTGACACCTTCGCGATTTTCAGACAGGAATTCTTTCAGATCTGATGTCAAAGCTGAAAAATCTTCCAATGCATCCTGAACGCTGGTCGCCGATTCCTCCTTCCCAAGAATTGTCTTGATGGACTCACCCAAGGCCTTCACATCTTCTCCGAGGGAAAGAAACATCTTCCCAAGCTGTTCAATGTCAAAGGAGACTTCGGGAAGAAGGTATTCCCCAGGTTGAAAAAAGCCATCCCCCTCTCCAGGGATGATCTCTACATATTTTTCCCCTATGAGGCCAGCTGTTGCCATGGTCGCTTTTGAACCCTTCTGGACTTTAATTGCCGGAGTAATAAGCAGCTCGACTTCTGGCCGGGTGCCTTTTAACTGGATATCTTTCACGTACCCAATTTTTAATCCCGCCATCCGAACATAGGACCTTTTGGCCAATCCAATGACGGTGTCAAACGTCACATAAAGAGGATACCCTTTCTTTTTCAAAAGAAGGCCGATGTCTCCTACAAACATGATGAACATGGCCAAAATAAGGAATATTGTCACAAAAAAGGCGCCAATCTTTACTTTTTGCTTAAATTCACGGAAACTTCTGTCCCCCGATCCTGATTTGTTCCTTTTTTTGTCCTTGTTTATGTCGTTCATTGTTGTTTCTTCTATTCATTCACCCTAGACTATTCTCTACCAATTTTCAAGAGGCCCTTCCGCATGCCCATGAATAAACTGCTGGACAATTCGATTCTTTGAATTTTGAATTTCCTCTTTTGTTCCACTCTCAATGATTTTTCCCTGGTAGAGCATGGCAATCCTGTCCGCCACCTTAAACGTGCTGTCCATATCATGAGTGATCACTACAGAAGTCACATTCAACTCCTCCTTCAGTCTGTTGATCAGATCATTGATGGCATTGGCTCGGATTTGATCGATACCCGTTGAGGGTTCATCATAGAGAATAATCTCGGGATTGTAAGCGATTGCTCTTGCCAGTCCAACCCTCTTTTTCATCCCGCCACTAAGCTCAAATGGCATCAGGTGTTCCACATTCCGCAAACCCACAATATCTAGACACTCTGTCACAATTTTCTTGATTTTTTCTGGGGGATAGTTCGTATATCGCTCTAATCCAAAGCTCACATTCTGAGCCACCGTCATGGAATCAAAGAGTGCGGCCCCCTGGAAGAGCATGGCAAATTTCCTTCGTATGGCATACAGCTCTTCCTCCTCCCGAAGTTCGGATATATTGACTCCATTTATGTATATCTGCCCTCTGTCAGGCACAAGGAGTCCTATTATATGTTTGAGGAGAACACTTTTTCCAGAACCGCTTTGTCCGATGATGACAAGGGTTTCTCCTTTTTTAATCTCTAAATTCAGGCCTCTAAGCACCTGGTTCTCTCCGAAGGATTTGTACACATCCACAAAGCGGATCATCCGCTGACGCTTCCTGGAAGTAATTTGCTGAGAAAAAAGTTAAATATGAGAATGAGAACACTCGAGATCACGGCCGCTCGTGTCGTTGCTTTCCCAACGCCTTCCGCACCGGCTTCCGTACTCAATCCCTGCCAGCAACCGACAATAGCGATAATCAAACCGAAAAATACCGCCTTGATGAGGCCAGAGACCACATCCCACATCTGAAAGTAAGTTAAGGTGTTGGTGATGTAGACGTGGCGGTTCACTCCCATGAGCACGATATTGTAGAAAAAACCCGAAAGGATACCGATGAAGTCAGCATAGAGGGTTAGCATGGGAAGTATAAGCATACATGCCAAGGTCCTGGGGACAACAAGAAAACGGTTCGGATCTGCACCCAAGCTAAAAAGGGCATCTATCTGCTCGGTGATTTTCATCGTGCCGATTTCAGCCGCCATAGATGAGCCCACGCGCCCCGAAAGCATCAGCCCGACAAAAACAGGTATCAATTCCTTCGAAAGGCCCAAAGATATGATCGGCCCGGAGTAGGCCTCAGATCCATGCCCCACATATCTAGTAAATGCAATATAGATCTGAAGGCCAAAGACCAATCCGCCAAATGCGGCCGTAATCGTCACAATCGGGAGGGATTTGACCCCGATTTCTTCCAACTGATTGAGGAAATTTTTCTTTTCCCACGATTTCGTGAAAATATTTTTTACAGTTTGATTAAAAAGTGTCCCGATCTCTCCAGTTTTTGTTAAAAATCGAAACAGAAAAGAAAACCGATTAGGCTCTGTCATTTTATGGTTCGAAAGAATGAAATTCCATGTCTGCAAATCTGGCATACTCGCGTATAAAAGCAAGGCTGATTTTTCCAGTCGGACCGTTTCGCTGTTTGGCTACATTGATCTCTGCAATTCCTCGAATATTTTCCTCATCAGGCCGGTAAAACTCCGGTCGATAGATAAAAATGACCACATCGGCATCCTGTTCGATGGCCCCAGATTCTCTCAGGTCTGAGAGTTGCGGGATCGGTTCACGCCGTCCTTTTTCAGGAGCCCTGCTGAGCTGAGAGATGCCCACAACAGGAATCTGCAGTTCCTTTGACAGTTCTTTCAAGGAACGGGAAATAAAGGACATTTCCTGATTTCTGTTTTCAAACCGCCCCCCCACACGCATGAGTTGAATATAATCGATAAACACAATGTCTAAGCCGTGTTCCATCTTTAAGCGTCTTGACTTGGCTTTCATTTCCATCACGCTGAGAGCGGGAGTTTCATCCACAAACACCTTAGCTTGAGAAAGGACTTCAGCCGCCAATTTCAGCCGCTCAAATTCTCTATCCCCAACAAATCCAGTTCTTGCCTTTTTAAGGTCAAGTTGTGCCTCAGCACACAACATGCGCAGGACGAGCTGCTCCTTGGCCATTTCTAAAGAAAAAAACCCGACCGATCCTCCGCCCTTGATTCCAACATGCTGAGAGATGTTGAGACACAGTGCAGTTTTACCCATCGACGGACGTGCAGCGATAACCACGAACTCAGAACCATGAAATCCCGAGGTCAAGCCATCCAAATCACGAAATCCAGCCGCGATTCCGGTCACCGCGTCTTTTTTTTTCCGGTAAGAATCCACAACCTCCAACGTGGGAGACGTCACGCTTCCTATGGACACAAAGCCCTGTTGGATCCTTTGCTCTGCCACCTGAATGATCCCGGCCTGCGCCTCATCCAAAATCTGATCGGGATCTTCTTTCTGCTCGTAACTCTGGGTAATCGTTTTGGCTGAAGACATAATGAGTCTCCGCAGGAGGGCTTTTTCTTTGACCGTTTGTGTATGGTACTCGATATTGAGACTCCTGGGAACGCCATCCATCAATGAAGAGACATAGGTCGCTCCGCCCACTTCATCCAGGTGTCCGCTTTTTTGGAGTTCTTCCGTAACCGAGAGCAAATCCGCAGGGAGGCCCTTATCCACAAGGTTAATGATTTTATCGAGAATCGTTCTATGGGCCTCTTTATAAAAATCTTCTGGAATAACGATAGAGAGAACGACATTCAGGTTTTTATTGTTGACTAAAATTCCTCCCAGAACGGTCTTTTCAGCCTCCAAGCTATGGGGAGGAGTTTTTTTCAGAAACATCAAGTCGAGTTCCATGGTTCCTCGGGGCGTTTACGTGCCGTGCGCCCGGTTGTGCAAATATTATAATGATTTTTTACTGGCTTGTCTTGCTTTTCTCGTTATTCTCTTCTTTTTCTTCATTTTTGCCGGTTTCTTTAGGACTCGGAGCATCTACAGCAGTTTCTTCTGTATCTCCTTCTTTTATCTCGGCTTCAGGTTCCGGCTCCGGTTTCTCCTCCACAGCCGGGGGAGGAATTTCACTCTGGACCGCCTCTTTGTCTTCTGGAGTGGCAGTGTCTTCCAGCTCTTTCACTTCGGGTGTTTCCTCACTTGGTTCCTCTTCAGCAGTTTTTTCTTCCACGACCACTAAATCCTTCTCTTCTTCTGAATTATCGGTTTCCGTTTCGGCTTTGGACTCAACCGGCATCGACTCTTCTTTTGGCTCTTCTTTCATTTCTGCTGTCTCTTCATCCTTTTTTCCTTCTGTTTTATCAACAGCCTTTTTTTCTTTTGGTACCTCTTTTGCTTGGCTATCGACAGGTTTTACGTATTCTTCTTCAGTGCCTTCAGGAACGACCTGCACCTTTATTTCAGCAATGTCATCTAAAAAGACCTTGATCGGAACAGTGTAGTTGCCTAGTCTTTTGATGGGTTCCTTGAGAAGAATTTTTTTCTTCTCGATTTCAAATCCCAATTTCTCCAATTTTTCTTTGATATCCGTAACACTGACAGAGCCAAAGATGGTGTCTTTTTCACCCGCTTTTCTCTTAAAAGAAAAAGACAGGTCGCTGATTTTCTGGATGGTATCTTGATAAGACTCCCGCGCTTTTTCCAGATTCTTTTTTAGAGCTGCCTGTTCCATCTCGATCATCTTCATGTTTGACGAAGTCACTTCTAAGGCAAGTTTTTTTGGAAGCAAATAATTCCTTCCGAAGCCTGCTGCGACATCGATGATATCTCCTTTGTTTCCTAGGTTCTCTATGTTTTCCTTTAGGATGATTTTCATGTTCTTTCCTCCACGTCCTTGTCTTATCAATCTTGGATATACGGCAGAAGGGCAAGCAATCTTGCTCTTTTAATCGCCACGCCCAATTTTCTTTGGTGATAAGCACAGGTTCCGGTCACACGTCTCGGAGTTATTTTCCCTCTTTCTGAAGAATACCGTCTCAGAATATCGACTTTTTTATAATCAATGTCCCGGATGTTTCGTTCGCAAAAACGGCAGACTTTTCGCTTGGGAGGGAAATATTTTTTATAGGACGGCCTGTCTCTTCTCTGGTCTCTTGCCATTTTACTTCTCCTTTTCTTCCTTTACGGCCGTTTCTTTTTTTTCCGGAACGGCCTCTTTCTTCTCTTTTGCCACCACGTCTTTTCCCTTCTTTTTTGAAGCCGCGTCCAAAATCTCCTTGTCTTTTTTCTTTACCGGAACCTTCACGTCTTCCTTTTTCTCTTTTTTCTGTGCTTCTTTTTTCTCTTCTTTCTTTTCTTCCTTCTTTTCTTCTTTCTTTTCTTCTTTCTTCTCTTTGACTGCTGTTTCTTTCTCAAGTTTCTCTTCAGGAACAGGTTCTGCGGGCTTCTCTTCGACAATCATCCCTTTTTCACCCTTCTTCTCCTCACGGATTTCTTCCCTAGAAGCTTCCGCAGTCCGGGGCGCCCCCTTCTTCATCCTTCGGATATTGTCTCTTTCCTCCATCTTGATTGTCAGGTAGCGGATGACGGATTCTGTCTGTTTGAAATTCCGCTCCAACTCCGTCGGGATATCGACATCCCCCTTGTAAAGAAAAAATACATAGACCGCATCTTCGAACTTTTTGATCGGATATGCAAGTCGTCGTTTCCCCCATTTGTCCACATTGATCATCTTTCCTTTTTTTTCGGAAACGATCCCCGCCATCTTTTCGATAAGCTTTTCAGCTTCTTCTTCAGGCAAGGTGGGAGCAATGAGGAATGATGTTTCGTATAGTCTCATAATGCCTCCTTATGGCTTTAAAGCTCCTTCTTTTTCCAGAAGGAACAAGGAGCTTTTTTATTTCAATTAAATTGGTTCATGGCTTTTTCAATTTTTCCATTGAGGATTAAATCCAGGGCCTTTTGTGCTACATCCAAACTCGTGTTCAACAGAGAAACATCCTCATCCTCAAAAGGAGAAAGAACAAAGTCCGTTGCTGTTTCATTCGGTGCAAGAGGGCCTATTCCCACCCTCATCCGGGGAAACTGGGTTGTCCGAATCTCCCGGACAATGGAATTCATCCCATTGTGTGTGCCTGGACCCCCGCTTGTTCTGATTCGTATTTCTCCGAGCGGAATATCAAGATCATCATAGACAACAAGGAGGTGATCCAGGGCAACTCCTTTGCTTTCCAAAACACATTTGACGGCCAGTCCGCTATTATTCATATACGTCTGGGGGAGAACCAAGAGGATTTTTTCTCCATGCTGCTCCGTTAGGACTGTTTTGGACATACAAGATCTCTTTCTCACTTTAAAACCCCAGCTATTGGCTACACGTTTGACAAAAATAAATCCGACATTGTGACGTGTATGGAGGTATCGTCTTCCAGCATTTCCCAATCCAATTATGGCCCACAAATTTGGTTCCTCTATTCTTCCTTCTTTTCCTCTTCTTCTTCATCCTTCTCTTTCTTGATCACTTCTGGCTCTTCGCCTTCAGCCATCACTTCTTCCTCTTCTTCTTCTTCGACTTCTATGACTTCTTCTTTGGCAGGAGCCTGGATCATAACAATAACCATCTCTGAATCACTCGTGATTTTTGTCTCTTCTGGCGGGCTAATATCATCCACTTTGACAGACTGATGGAGGTGAAGTTCACTGATGTCGACTTCAATATGCTCCGGAATATCCTTTGGTAGACATTCCATCTCGATTTCTCGAGAACCGAAGTCGACAAACCCTCCTTCCGCCTTGACTCCAACGGCCTCGCCAACGAGAACAATGGGAACTGCTACACGGATCACTTTATCCATGGCAATTTGGATCAAATCCACGTGTATGAGTTCGTCTGAAACGGGATTGATCTGAAGCTCCTTGATCATGGCATCTTTTTTTTCCGAATTAAAAGACACCTCAAAGAGTGTGTTTTCCCCTGTTTCAGATTTCAAGATAGAAAAAAGATCTTTTTTATCTAAAGTTAACGCAACGCTGTCCATTTTCGGACCGTACAGAACTGCTGGAACCCGCCCTGCCCGCCGGACAACCCGGGACGCATTTTTCCCAAATTTTTCTCTCTTTTCTGCTTTGATCACCAAGTTCATCTCTCTTTCCTCCTTAGGTAAACAGAGAACTCACCGAACTTCCCTCGTGAATTCTTTTGATGGCTTCACCAAAAAGTTCAGCCACCGAAAGGACAATGACCTTCTCTGCCATGTATGATTCCTCATTCAAAGGAATGGTATTTGTAACTACCAGCTTCTCTATTGACGACTGTTTAATTCTCTTTTTTGCCTCCCCCGACAGGACGGGATGAGTGCAGGCGGCAAAAATTCGCTTTGCTCCATCTCTTTTCAAGGCCTCAACGCTCTGAATGATTGTTCCTGCTGTGTCGACCATGTCATCGAGAATGATGACATCGCTTCCTTCAACGTCTCCAATCACATTGAATACTTTTGCGACATTTGGGGCCGGCCGGCGTTTATCAATAATGGCCAGTTTGGCATCCAGCCTTTTCCCGAAGTGTCTTGCTCTCCCCACCCCGCCAGCATCTGGGGAAACAATGGTGGTATCCTCCAGCGCCATGGGAAGGAAGTGTTGTGCCAGGACCGGGCCCGCTGTCAGATTGTCAACAGGAATGGAGAAAAAACCCTGAATTTGAGGAGAATGAAGATCCATGGTCAGGATACGATCGGCTCCTGCCGCCTCGAGGAGCCCGGCAACCAAACGGGCCGTAATAGGCACTCGAGGTCTGTCCTTCCAATCTTGTCTTGCATAACAGTAATAGGGGACAACTGCCGTGATGCGTTCTGCTGAGGCACGCTTAAACGCGTCAATCATGATGAACAACTCCATGAGGTTGAAGTTGGCATCCCGGGCCCCGGATTGAATAATAAACACATCTTCTCCTCGAACATTTTCATCGATGTAAAAGTGGATTTCTCCATCGCTGAAACGATCCAAGACACATTTTCCCAGACTGATCCCCAGATAGCCGGCCACTTCCGCTGCCAGGCTTTTGTTCGAAGATCCTGCAAAAACTTTCATGCCATTTCCTTGCTTCACGCCCTATTCTCCTTGCCAAACGACTTGCGAAAGAGAGAAACTCTCTTTCTCTTTTTGGCTGGGGCGGGAGGATTCGAACCTCCGAATGGCGG
>CAZLLG010000111.1:0-11061 GCA_964560275.1 uncultured Eubacteriales bacterium
TATTGGCAGAAAAATCAGAAAGGTAAGGTGTCACTAATGTCCTGACCCTATACATGTCATTGAGCATGACCATTATTTATGCTATATATTACAGTTTACATCGAATATATATAGTTAAGGAGAAATACATGAAAGCTACACATGGAATCAATTTAGAAGATGTCCAAGCTGTTTATAACGGGCCAGAAGGAGATCTCTGGGAATTCATCATGGGAGAACAAATTCATATTGGAGGTTTTTCTTCATCCATGGAACTGGCTGAAAAAGCCGGTCTCTCAGAGGGAACTAAAGGGATCGATCTCTGCTGCTGCAATGGAGGGGGCATGAGATTTTTAGTCCAATTCAGAAATGTCAGCTCAATGACAGGAGTCGATGCCACTGAAACAGTGGTCAACCGTGGAAAAGCACGGACTTTAGAGGAAGGACTAGCCGACAGAATCCATTTTGTTTTGGCTGATGTCACATCCAGCGGCCTTCCGGATGAAGAAGCGGATTTTGTCTGGGGAGAAGATGCCTGGTGTTATGTTGAAGACAAAGATACGCTTATTGCGGAAGCTGCACGCCTTGTAAAATCAGGAGGTACGATTGCATTTACGGACTGGATTGAAGGACCTGCTGGTTTATCTTCTGAAGAAGCGGAACGGTTTCTCAAATTCATGAAGTTCCCTAATGTTGAGGACATCCAGGGCTATAAGAATTTGCTTGAACGCAACGGCTGCGATGTTCTTTTGGCAGAGGACACCGGCCAGTTTGCTCCTCATGTAGACTTGTATCTTGATATGCTGAACAAGCAGCTCACATATGATGCTTTAAAAATAATTGCGTTTGATATGGACATGATGAGCGCCATGGCACAGGAAATGGTCTTTATGCAAAGTTTGGCTCATGAAGACAAAATCGCCCAGGGCCGATTTGTTGCCAGGAAGGAATAAAAAAGAATACCTGTGATCCAAGTTATCTTCACCAGTCCATATGTGCCAGCAGAATGGATTGCCGCACATGGATTCTCTCCCAGCCGAATTTTATTAGGCGCCTTAGGACACAAACCGACAGACAGCACAAAAGGTGTTTGCCCATTTGTCTCCCGTTTTGTCCAAGAAATTGAACAAACGGATAAATCTGCCCTGTTTGTTTTAACCACAGAGTGTGACAATATGCGTCGGGGTTCTGAATATTTAAAAGAGGAGCAGAGCAAGCGGACATTTCTTATGAATATTCCAACAATCTGCAATCCGCCGGAATCCTACGAGTTATTTCTAGCTGAACTCAAAAGGCTTGGCCAATTTCTACATAGACATAGTGGACATCGCCCAACACAAGTCAAACTCACACAAGTCATGAGGGAGTTCGAAACGCTCCGCAATATATTAACCGCACAAAGAGTTCATATTTCAGCAAAAAGGTTTTCTGAAAACATTGCAGAATTCCACCGGACAGGGATAGTCAAGCAAGAACACAAAGATAAAATAGTAGAATTCAAAGGCACTCGAATTGCTCTTTTGGGAGGGCCGCTCACCTCTTCAGATTTTATATTGTTCGATAAAATCACAGACAATGGGGGCACAGTCGTACTGGACGGCACCGAAACAGGAGAGAGAACACTGCCCTCTCCCTTTGATAGCCGGCAGATAGTTGATAATCCTCTTGAAGAACTCACAAGGTCATACATTGGATTCATTCCAGATGCATTTCGTCGGCCAAACGATAAACTCTATCAGTGGATCGAAAAGACATTCAAAGAAAGGAATGTAAACGGTGTTCTCCTGCTTCGTCGAATCTGGTGTGACACATGGCATGGGGAAGTTGGCCGCCTTCGTGAGTATCTAGATATTCCTCTCTTGGATATCGATCTGGATGGGGACCTTCCTCAAACAAGAACACAGACCAGAATTCAAGCTTTTTTAGAAACGCTCCAATGAATAATATACCCAGGAAAATTTCTCTGAGCGAATGGGATGACTTATATGTACAGCTCAAAAAACAGGGATTAAATGAGCCTTCATACGGGGGCCCACTGGGAAGGCATGTGGAGGATGGAGACTTTCGACTCAGAAAACTCAAATATGACAATTCCAGCGAGTCTCTGCAGCTCTGGAATTTCCTGCTCACTGAAGAAGACCGCCTAAGAGAAGCCCGAGATAGGGGCAAAATCATAGTTGGGACCATGAAAGACCTAGGAACAATTCCGGTTCTAGCTTATTCTCTCCCAAATGTTGTGGCTTTTTATCCGGATGGTGCCTGGTGGATTCCTTGCATCATGGAGCTGAGTGCAGGACTTCTGAACATTGCAGATTCCCTCGGCTTTGATGAATCATTCTGTCCCGTCAGAGCTATGCTAGGAGCTTTTGTCAATGGGAATCATTTTCCCATCCCTGATTATCTCATCTGCAGTGTTGGAGCTGTGTGTGATGATTTTTCAGTCATAGCACAGCGGCTCGAAGCTCTTGGCTACCCCATTTTGTGGTGGGAGATACCACACCGACGGAATCCAGATGAAGGGGAACAATCGATCTCTCTGCCGGGCGGATTTCTGGCCCCTGAATCCCAGGTCGAATTCGTCCACAAACAAATAATCAACATCAAAAAATCCTTAGAGGAACTGTCTGATCAAAAACTCGATGACATACATCTGGAGGAGGGGATTAAAGCAGCTAACAAAGTCAGGAAATGTCTAGATGAATTGAGATACTTGACATATACAGCTGAACGCTCTCCCCTTCCGGCCCTAGAAATGCTGATTGCAGAAATGTTTGCCATCCACTTCTGCTCAGACCGGGAAGAAACCATTCAAGTATTGTCATCCCTAGTGAAAAGAGTCAAATACAGACTCGGTTCCAATCTTGGTTTTGGCAAGAAAGACGACATTCGAATTTTCTGGATCAATCCAGTTGCCGACATCAGGGTGATGAACCTGATAGAGCAGTGCGGTGGTCGTATCTGCGGAACAGAATATCTATTTACTCATGCTTTACATGAGATTCCGACACATCTGCCCCCTATGGAAGCTTTAGCTCAGATCGCGCTGTCAGATCCAATGGTAGGCGCCGCCAAAGACCGGGCTGCCGGGATATGTAGAGACATCCAACGTTTTGGGGCAGAAGCGGTTATTATCTCTAAAATTCCAGGAGCCAGTCACTGCGCTTTTGAAGGAGACATCATTGCTGAGAAAGTCCAGAATAATCTCAATCTGCCGGTTTTAGAAATCGAGGTTCCTCCGGTCAGCGATTCGCTTCGCCCTGCAATAAAAAATCGACTGCACGCTGTTTTTGAAATCACAAGAAAACGGAGACAACAATGATATATGCAGGAATCGATGCCGGATCCAGAGCGATCAAAGTGGTTCTTTTAGACGAAGGTTTAAACATCATCGGTTTAGGAATCCAGGACCAGGGTGTCAAACAAGCCAAGCTGGCGGCCGATCTGCTCGGTCGAATTTTAGCAAAGACGAGTTTCCAGCATAAAGACATCAAGCTCTCTATCGCAACTGGATATGGGAGAGATGCCCTCGATTTTGCAAATGACACAATCACTGAAATTACTTGTCACGCAACTGGCATATCCTATCTCTATCCTGTTGTCCAAACAATTATCGATATTGGAGGTCAGGACAGCAAGCTCATCAGGTTGGACAGCAGCGGCTCAATCCGAGATTTTGTGATGAATGACAGGTGTGCGGCTGGAACGGGCCGGTTTCTTGAGATTGTCTCTGCGCAACTTGAGATAGACCTCAATAAGTTGGGACAATACGCGGAAAAAGCGGACAATCCATCCGTTATCAGCAGCATGTGCGTTGTCTTTGCCGAGACTGAAATTATTGGGCTTCTCGCTTTAGGAGAAAGCCCCGAAAATATCGTTGCTGGCATTCAAACTTCTATCGCTTCCCGCCTTATTTCTATGGCCGGACGAAAAGTCACAGAACCTATTGTTTTTACGGGAGGAGTCGCATTGATCCCTGGAATGAATACTGCCCTGGAAAAGGCTTTAGGATTTCCTGTTATGATTTCCTCGAATCCTCAATATACCGGCGCGTTGGGTGCGGCCATTCTCGCCTTAAAAAATTCAAAATAAATGTAAAGATTCCCTGGCTGATCCGGCAGACAGCTTAAGGCACGAGTAGATCTACTGCTTAATGACTTTTTCATAAAACTTCACTAAATCTTCTTTCAGTTTTTGATGGGACTTCTCCCGGATATACATCATGTGCCCGGCTCTATAGTAGGCCATGGTGACGCGGTTTTTAAATTCTGAGTTTAAGCCTAGGTGCGAGATGGCATATTTGGTGGCAAAATACGGAGTTGCAAAATCATAATATCCGTTGGCCACAAAAATATGGAGTGACTGATTTTGACTCATGGCTTCGCTCAGAACTTCAATGGAATCCGAATAGCTTGTTCGGGAGTTTTCATTAGGGTAGGGCCATGGCCGGACATTTCCCGAGATCGCATACACATTTTCATTCGTGTACTTCAACTCATTGCGGACATATTGATTAAATAGAGCGGAGAATGCTCCAGTGATGGCAGTACTGCTGGGATCAGAAGAAAACCGCTCCCCAGCGGGATCCGTTTCAAGCCCTTTGAATCGGCTGTCCAGCCGGCCTGCCGCATAGTGATCCTCACGCATCAGTTCTTTTAAGAAGCGATACAAATTGATGCGCATATTGGACTGTTCGACATAGCCGACCGACAAACCTGTGTAGCGAGCCACTTTTTGGATCATCTCATTTTTCAGGGTATCGGGCAGCTCGTTGCCCAAACTGAGGGCATTATTGTATTCACCTAACGCAAAGGTTTCGACTTCCTGCAGCACATCCTCCAGTTCTCTATTTAAGAGATCCTGGGACAGTTTTTTGTGATACCAGGCCGTCGCCGTATATCCCGGAAAGAAATAGATATAGGGAAGATCATTCCCAGGGGAAAAATCTTTAACCAGTGAGTTGAGCACCGCAGACACAAGGATGATCCCATCGAGATACATCCCCAGGCTGCGGCCCTGCAGAAATCCGGCCAGTCCCGAGGCTCGGATCGTTCCATAGCTTTCTCCCAAAATGAACTTGGGAGACGACCACCGTTCATATTTGGTCATATACATGCGGATAAATTCGCCCACGGATTTGATATCGTTTTCATATCCAAAAAACTGACTTGGCCTTTCTCCTGAAGCGGCCCGGCTGTAGCCAGTATTTACAGGATCTAAAAATATCAGATCTGTAATATCCAAAAGTGTATAAGCATTGTCGACCAATCGAAATGGACGGTTTGGAGCCAAGCCCTCTTCTGTCATAGAAACTTTTTTGGGGCCAAAAGCGCCCATATGAAGCCACACGGATGCCGAACCCGGGCCCCCGTTAAAGGCAAATGTAATAGGCCGAGTCGTTGGAGCTTTTATTCCGTCTTTTGTATATGCAGTAAAATAGACGTTAGCTTTGGGTTTGCCATCCTCTGATTTAAGAAGCAGGGTTCCAGCCGTAGCTGTATAATTGATAATGTTTCCATTGAGATTTATAGAATGTTTTGTCACTGCTAGGTCCTTCTCTATGAAGCTGGATACTTTCTTCACTCCGGATTGAGCAGACTGAATAAGCAGGGGACATATCAGAATTATTCCTAATAAACAGATCGATAATAATATTTTTTTATTCATATCGTCCTCCATTCTTAATAATTCATTAATATTATGAATCTTTATCAAAACCAAATAAAGATTACAATAATCAATTAGAGGGACATCTTACTCAATTCGCATTGTCGCCTGAATCTTCTTTAACTGGGATACCGGATTCACAGGACACCTCTGTTTGACACAGACCACAGCCAAAAGCTTCTAGCTTCATTTCCTTTCTTATATAGGGGCCATTGACTTCATGAACATGATGCCAGCACTTTTCCTTATCGTGCCCTTCCTCAGATAATGCACCGACAGGGCAGCGAACCACACACTGTTTGCATGTGCCTTTTGAAAGATAGAGACAGTAATTATGACGATCTTTGTACGGCCTTTTGGAAATGGGAAACGGCATATCCGTAATGACCGATCCAAAACGAACGGCTTTTCCAAGTGGAGTGATCAATCCATCACATAGACCAAAAGTCCCAAGCCCGCTCGCATAGGCGGCGTGCCTTTCAGACCAATTGGACGCTCTCCCGTATGTGGGCGATACTTTTTGGGAATAGAACGGGGAACAGAGAGGCGCAACAGCTCTTTTCCCCCTATTTTGAAGTTGATATTCGACATGGGCTCTTAGTTTTTGGTTGAATTCTTCCCCAAATTTCCTTGAGCGAATCCATCTTTCTGAGGGAAAAAAATCAGCGTTTCGCTGATCGATCTTTGTCGCCTCTGTCTGAGGGAGTATCCAAGTGATAACAAAAAGATCACTAAAATCGACATCCGTATCAGGGTAAGTTTTTTTGAATAGTTCAAGTGGTGTAAAATAAAAGGAGCCAATGTCCTGTTTGAATCTTTGATATAAAGGATCATCTCCCCGAGAAAAACCCACTTGAGACTCTCCCCATGCTCTCTCCCGGCTTTGGAATTTTAAAGAGTTATATTTTGATGTTAAACAGAAATTTCTGATAGAATCTTCCAACCAAACTTTATCATTTTCTAGGCCTGACACTCATTCCTCCATTTTTTTTCGTAAATCATCTTTTTGACATATTCTATTCTAAATCGAAGAATATATCCTAACACTTGATTTTTTATATTCCAATAACAATGAGCTTGTTGACTCCACGGCTTTTAATAATTATCCTGTATCCACCATACAAGTGGTAATAATGGAGGACATAATGAAAGGCAATCCAATCAGAATATGTATCTGTTTATCAGCTGTTTTATTTTTAATCCCTCTTTTCACAGTACCGCTGATCAGTCAGAATCAGACTCAAGCTCAAAAAAGGGATCCCATTCAGGAAGCCATAAAACGCAAAGCAGAAATCGATGCAATATTCCATACAAAGACAGAGGGCATCCTTGAATACAGAAAATTCACATATAAAAGCAGTGAAGGACAAATGGACATACCAGCCTATCTTTTCGCCCCCCTTGAAAAACGGGGCCCTCATGCGCATCCTCTTTTGATTTGGGTGCACGGCGGAGTGCATGGAAATTTGGGAAATGTTTATCTTCCCTTTATCAAGGAAGCTTGTGACCGCGGGTACGTCGTGATCTGTCCAGAATACCGAGGTAGTACAGGTTATGGTGAAGAACACATGGAGGCTATCGATTATGGCGGCTTTGAAGTCGAAGACTGTATAAGCGCGGTCGATTCCACACAAAGGCGGGATATGTCATACATCGACCCGCAACGAAAGGCTATGATTGGCTGGAGCCACGGTGGACTCATTACATTGCACGGAATTATTCGTCGTCCCGACCTGTTTAAATGTGGTGTAGCGATTGTTCCAGTCACTAATCTTGTATTTCGACTCGCCTATAAAGGACCACGTTACCAGTCTCTTTATACCAAACAAAAACGTTTAGGCGGAAACACCTGGGAAAACCGTGATGCTTACATTAAACGATCCCCTGTCTACCAAATCGATGATCTTAAGATATCAGTGCTGGTGCATCTTGCCGATAACGACCGAGATGTGAATTTCGTTGAAGCCGAAATGCTGGTCAATGCCCTAAAAGTGAAAAAACCTGACCTTGCCGAAACTAAAATCTATAACAATCCTCGTGGCGGCCATTCGTTCAACCGCCTGGTCAACCGCAAAACCTGGGAGCGAGATGATTCACCCGAACAGAAAGATTCTTGGAATAGAATTTGGGCGTTCCTCGAATGGCACCTCCGCCCCTATGAGTGGGAAAAAGCGAACTGACATATATGATCGAAACCCAAAACCTGACAAAATTCTACGGAAAAGACCGGGGAATCATCGACCTCAATCTGGAAATCGAATCCGGTGAAATCTTCGGATTCATCGGACCTAACGGTGCTGGCAAATCTACCACCATTCGAACTCTCCTTGGATTGATATTCCCTACATCCGGGAATGGATCTATATTCGGCTTGGATATCGTTAAAAACACCAAGGAGATAAAGAAACAAATCGGGTACATACCGGCTGAAATCAATTACTATCACAAGATGGATGTCCATGAGCTGAATAATTAAGAAGCTCATGGACATCCATCTTGTGAAATCAATTACTATCACAAGATGGATGTCCATGAGCTTCTTAATTATTCAGCTGATTTTTATGAGATGGACTGCAATCCCAAGATCGAGAAATTGGCGGATATTTTTGCCCTGGACCTGGACCGGAAAATCCTCGATCTTTCCAGGGGAAATCAAAAAAAAGTCGCGATCCTTCAAAGTCTCATCCACCAACCCAAGCTCTTAATTCTGGATGAACCGACCACAGGACTGGATCCACTGATGAGGGCAAAATTCTTTGATATCTTGACCGAAGAAAACAGCAGAGGAACGACTATCTTCTTCTCTTCACACACCCTAAGCGAAGTCCAGAAATTGTGCCGGAGAGTTGGGATTATCAAGGAAGGACGAATAATCGCTGTCGAAGACATCGAAACCCTAAGAAAAAAACAGCTGAGAATTGTTCAGATTGAATTCCCTTATCCTGTAAAAAGCGATGAAATCGACTGCTCAGGCATAATCGATCCTTCGGCCGATTTAAACAGCTTGAGTTTTATGTTTTCAGGAAATATGGATACACTCCTTAAAACTCTGGCAGGAAAGGAAATTCAAGACCTGATCATCGAAGAACCTCCCCTTGAAGAAATCTTCATGCACTACTACAAGGATAAGTCCGAGGAAGAAAAAGAGAAAGACGATGTTGAATAAAAACATTTTCTTAAAAGAACTCAAGTTTCAACGGACTTCATTTATCATCTGGTGTATCTCCTTTATGGGATTGATTTGGCTGGATATGCTCTTTTATCCCATTCTTATGAAAGACGATATGCTGAAACAGATGTCACTTCTGCTCGAAAATTCATTTATGAAAAGTCTTATGTCAGCCTTCGGTGCAACTTTAGATGTTATCACCAATGTCCTGGGATACTACGCAGCAAGGAATACCATGTACATTTTGCTCCTGGGCAGTTTCTTTTCAATCCTTCTTGCCGGAAAAATTCTATCCCAGGAAGAGCATGAAAAAACAGCAGAGTTCCTGCTAACCAAACCAGTTACTCGGTCTGAAGTCCTATGGAGCAAACTGGCCGCATATTTTTCCCTCTTACTGACATTAAATATCATTATCTTGATCACAGGATTTATCAGCATTGAAGTTTTCAAAGGTGACAGCGAATACAGTCTAGCGGCCTATCTCATACACACGTTTTATTGCTTTCTATTGATGCTGACCCTTGGAGCTTCAGGTCTCTTTTTATCTCTCTGGATCAAACGAGGGCGCCCGACTACCAATATCTCCATCGGGATCATTATCGGAGGATTTTTCATCGATGCAGCATCAAAAATCACGCCAGCATTGGATAAAATCGGCTATTTAAGCCCGTTTAAATTTGTAGACTCTTTCGTTCTCAGCCCTGATTATAAGTTGATGTGGTGGCGGCTTCTTTATTTTATGGGTTTATCTCTACTGCTGTTCACTCTTTCCTTTATCTTCTACAAAAAGAAGGATATTCTGATTTAACCATTTTTCATATTTTCGATGCCTGGCCTGCAAAGCATAAATTATTTTTTTGATTATTCAGAAATTATTGACAAAAATCATATCAGTGCTACTCTAGATATGTAGAATGAGAGTCACATGAACCAAGCTATTCATCAAGGAGAAACCATGAAAAAAAGCGTCAGGTATTTGGCCATCACTGCACTTATTCTAAGCATCGTAATCAATTACGGCTGCCCCGGCATTTTTGGGTACAATATTGTTGGGACTTGGAGTGTCACGGCTACATTTGGTCCTGGAGATACAGAAGATTACACCATGTCGTTTGCAGGTGATAAAAAAACAGGGACTGTGACTTGGACCGCTTTTGGCTATTCGCTCACTGGAACTTATACAGTCAGCGGAAAAAACGTCGACTTCGAGGTATCCGATTCAGGCGAAATGGAGACTTTTACAGGAGTCTTTGACAATAAAGATACGATGAGTGGAACCGGAATATTGACCTTCTTTGAAGCCGCTGCTTCTGATTTTAGAAAAATGAAAAGAAGACAAGCGAGAGCAGTTCTCGAGGATTCCTACAATTTCACATGGACTGGAACGAAGATTTAGAAATTCAAGTCATCAGACTTTAGGAATTTTGAGTTTTCTGCTGCAACCATTCTTTAAATGTCTTCGTCGACGCACCTAGGATTCGGTCGGCTTCATCCCGGTTTCCGCATTCTCCGACTTTTTTATAAAAAGCAAATGTTTTGCTCGCTGTTTTAAGCTCCTTATTGCGCATTATGGCCGCCATAAAATTGGCCATCCAAAACGGCATAACCGATACTTTTTTCACTTCGGGATGAAGCGCAGCACAATATTTTTTTAGAGCATCGAGAAGGGAAACAGCTTCAGGGCCGTAAATAAAGAATTTCTTATTTTCAGCTTCCCTAGATTTGAATCCGGCCGCCACCATCCTCCCAAAATCATTTCCTGCAATCATATGCGCAGGCGGCAGATTTTTGCCCAACAGTCCCGCTCTCTTTCCCTCAATCGACCATTCGAGTGTTTCCATAACAAATGCCGGACAAAATATTGTAAAAGGAATCCCGCTGTCGCGGATTATTTTTTCCGCATCCAACGTCATCTTTATAGGAGGAAAATCTGCATTGTCCTCCACAGCCATAATGCCTTCTGTGTAAGTGATCCGCTGAAGCCCCGACTGAACTGCAATTGGGACAATGTTTTCCACACCCTGTAGATTGACGTCTTCGGACAAGTTGATGTGCACGCCAAAACACCCTTCCATGGCTTTTTTCAGGCTGAGTATGTCTAAGACATCTCCGGCAACGATCTCAAAAGATTCATCGAATCTCTCTCTGGCTTTTTCCCTTTGCCGTGTCATAATCCGAACTTGGAAACCAGATGCTTTTAAGTTCCGTGAAACCGGCTCTCCTAAGAAAGTACCAGTGCCGCCAATGAC
>CAZLLG010000112.1:0-11043 GCA_964560275.1 uncultured Eubacteriales bacterium
CCAATGACTAGTACTATTTTCTCCATAAATTTATCTCCTTCTGCACAATCTCACTGATGGTGCCAAGCTCCAAAAACTTCAATAATTTTATCAGACTCTTTAGGCAAAATGAAATCCTATTAATCTTTTATCCCGATTTTGCACCAAGATGAATCCTGTTTGATCATTGACTGCGGGATTTTAAGTGTGTTATGTACTTACGAATGAAAAGAATAACAAGAATCAAAGGCAAAATATTTCTTTATTTTATAATTCTCGTTTGTTTTGGTTTAATAATCCCAAGTTATAGTATTAGTGCCAATTTGGATTCTACGACAACTCTAATTCTGGTCCGGCATGCCGAAAAGGCTAAAGACAACTCGGATGATCCTATCCTGACTCCCGAAGGAGAGAACAGAGCAAATGAATTGATGTACATTCTCAAACATGTCAAACTCGACGCTATCTATTCAACTCCATATAAAAGAACACATCAGACTGTCCTTCCTACAGCCAAAAACAAAAACCTTGAAATTCAAAATTATAAACCCGGCGAAAAAGGTTTTTTGGAAAAAGTGGTAAATTCCCACCCGGGCGGCACTGTGCTCATAGTCGGACATTCCAACACCATTCCTGGGCTAGCCAACGAACTGGCCGGTCACAAGGAATTTAACGATCTCAATGACGCCACCTATGACAATCTCTTTATCGCCCTTATACACTCAGATGCGCAGACCAAAATAATCCGGATGCGCTTTGGAACGCACACTCCGGAAAAATAAATTTTTGGAGGAATGATGAGAAGAAAATCTCCGATTAACCGACGACATTTTCTTAAGAAATCCACACTTGGAGTTATCGGCGCTGGCATGGCTGCCAAGACCGGATATTCAAAAACTAAACTGCAAGAATCAAGTCTCCCTTCAAAGATTAAAGAATACAGAACGCTTGGAAGGACCGGATTTAAAGTCTCAGATATAAGTCTCGGCTACGGGATGGACGAAGGCATAATCGGGACCGCCCTGGATTCAGGGATGAATTATATAGACACGGCCGAACAGTATCCCGGCCATCATAGGATTCTAGCATCAGTTTTAAAGGGGAGAAACCGGAAAGAGGTTTTTATCTCAACAAAACTTCAAGTTCTGGAAGACAAGTCTAAAGAGGGATTCCTCAAGAGGTCTCGAAAATGTCTCGAAGAGCTCGAGACGGATTACGTCGACTGTATGATGATGCACTGTCCGGAAAAAGTCGAAACAGTAAAAACCGAGGGTTTTCATGCTGCGATGCTGGAACTTAAAGCTGAAGGCCGGGTCAAATATGTTGGTGCCTCCCAACATGGATCCTTCTGGTTCCAAGATTCAGAAGAGACCATGGACAAGGTGCTTCTCGCTGCAGCTGACGACGGGCGTTTCGATGTTTTTCTCCTCGCCTACAACTTCCTTAAAATGGATCAAGGAGAACGTGTGCTTGAAGTCTGTAATGAAAAAAAGATCGGCACCGTTCTCATGAAGAGCACTCCTACAGCCATTTTTTATTCCATCAAATCCAGTGTAGAAGCCTTGGAAAAAAAGGGAAAGGACGTCAGCGAATTCTATGCCAACGGATTGAAAAGATACCAGGAAAAAATGAAAAAGGCGGAAAGTTTCATCCAGAAATACGATCTCAAAAATCCACAAGAAATCCAGGGCGCCGCTGTCCGGTTCGTTCTTGACAATCCCCACGTGAACTCAGTCTGTCTCCCCCCAAAAACATATGACGAACTCGACAGGTTTATTGCTCTCTCCGGCTCCAGCCTCAGTGAATTAGATAAAGCCAAATTGGTTGTGTACAGTGAAGGCTGCGGGGAACTCTACTGCCGCCATGCCTGCGGGGTGTGTGAGCTCCAATGCCCCCATGGTGTTCCAGTCAATACAATCATGCGCTACTTCCGTTATTTTGCGGCCCAAGGCCGAGAGAAAGAAGCCATGCTCAACTATGCCGCAATTCCGGGAGCTAGGGCCGATGTCTGCATGAACTGCCCAGGATTGTGTGAATCCGCCTGCCCCCACAATGTTCCTGTTCAGGGCATGTTGCTCGTTGCCGACACCCAGCTTTCTTTATAAGGCATCAACAGATTTTATTTTATCAAACAAAGCACAACCCCGCTGTAAGCCCTACGGACATCCCATGTTTTATTCCTATTTCTCGATCTTGACTGTGATAATCCCTTTTGTCGTCATTGTCTGAGGAATATCGATCCCGGCCGACGGAACATGGATGATCCCTTCGGCGATAGATTCCGAATCCGTGCTGATAAACATCCCCTCTTTATGCGCAAAATACAGAGTTCCCGTGGAGGTTGAATCTCTTTCAATGGTCAGCGGTGTGCCGCCCTGTTCAAAATCACCGCTGAGTTTGGAGGTGCCTTTCATTTCAATTTTAAGGCAGTCATAACCATCTTTGACCGTTTCCTCTATTAAAGTGTAGGTCGTATTATTTTCTAATTTCAAAATACTACCGCCTGAGGGAATATCCAGAATCTGATTGTCCGTCCAGGCGTCTCCAATTTTAATAGGTCTGTCCGGAAGGAGAGGAAATGTCGCTTTTACACCAAGTTCATAAGTGTCAACATTCAGTTCCTCGCCTGTGACCGTCGAGATTTCCGGCAGATCCCCAAATCCTTCAAATCCCTCGACTTTACCGTTCGGCAAAAGAACAAATTTGACCTTTTCGCCGATCAATTCCGAAAAATCCGTGCTGTCAGATCCTGCCGCGCTGTCGACGTCCTGTGATCTGTCTCCAAATTCAAGCTCAAGTGTGAGCCCTTTGTCTTTATTTGAAGCGACAACGACATAGATGTCTTCCGCATCTCCATAAATATCCGCCACCACTTCAGTTCCCATTTGATCTGTGACACTGTTGACCTCACCGGAACTCTCAAAAACAAATTTTGTGCCCTCATCCAGTTGATATTGCAGGTCGTAGACTTTTTCTCCTGCTGGTTGCGGAGGCACGGCGCAGCTGACAAAAAAAACAGTTATAATCAGTGCTGTTAAAAATAAAACCGGAATAGAACTTTTTTCTTTTTTCATGATTTCTTCTCCCTTTCTCAATTAATATTATGGACTATTTCCAATTTCTCTTCAATCAAGAAACACCTGTCAAATAATCAATGCCAGACATTGATAAAATTGACACTTCATTATACGTCAAATTCTGAGGAAAGTTATTCAAAATATCAAAACGAGTTGTGTTTTCACTAAAACACATCTTTTGAAGAAAATGAAAATTAAATCTTGACATACTGTTTACAATACAGTATATTGTTTAATACAGTATATGCATTATATACAGTATAGGAACGACATGAACCTTGGAGGTTAGTCAGCATGGATTCAAATATTTATCAGTTTGAAGCGGAGATGAATAGGGGATTCCTTCAAATCCTAGTGCTTGCAGCTTTGGAAAAAACGATGTACGGATACATGATGGTCAAGACGTTCGAAAAGATGGGTTACACAGTTGAAGAAAACACTCTTTACCCTCTACTCCGCAGGCTTGAAAAATACAGTTTGATAAAAAGCGAGTGGGATGTCAGCGAAGGCCGGCCAAAAAAATTTTACGTCATTACAGAGACAGGAAAAACGACACGCAGGGCGCTTCTCAATAAGTGGGATACCCAGGCGCAGATTCTTGCAAATTTAACAAAGGAGATTCAATAATGAATAAATACCTTAAAGACTATCTTGAGCAGATCGATCATCACCTTGCCGTTCAGGACGGAAAAAAGGAAATCTTGGATGAGATCAAAAGCCACATACTGGAAAAGGCAGAGGATCAAGGGGAAGAGGTCAGTGAGGCCTCAATCAAAGACACCATATCTAAATATGGAAGCCCTCAGAAAGTCGCCGAAAAGTATATGGACGATGTTCAAATCATATCTCCAACCTTTAAAAAATATCTATGGCGATACTCCGGCCTCCTCTTTTCAATCCACTGCCTTATGATCCTGTGCTCTTTGCTGTTTCTTGGAGACATATATCTTTTCCCATTTTTTTACATTCCTGATATGGGGCTCATACAAGCTTTAAACTATATCCCCATGGCATTTGTATACGATATCGGTTTGGTGGGATTGGTTTTATACTTCGTCACTCAAAGAAAAAAGGATATCCGGCTGCCCTGGCCCAAAATCGGTCTTAACGTTCCAAAAGGACCTGCAAAAGTTTCCAGAAGTCCTAGGATTATTCCTTTGGTTTTGATGATTTTCGGATTCTGCGTTGTTGTCTTTGTGTTCATCAAGTACGGCACTCTTTATTTTTACTCTTTAAACCTGGCTGTTCCAAAATCCTTGTTTGGCCCGGATGCATCCTTCTGGTACTCCATTGCACTGGTCTTTTTGTTTGCTGTTGGAATTCTTTGCTATATCGCCCGGTTTTTTTGGAATCCTCTTTTGATCGATCTTATCAAATATCCACTCTATCTAGCTGTTTTTGTGATCGTTTTGAATAATCCTTTTGAGGACGCATGGGTAAATTTTCCTTATTTTGACCTAAAAACACCAGTGGTTATATTTGTAGGATTTTTAGCGGTTATCTACACATATTTATTCTTAAAAAGCCTAGTTCTGGCTGGGAAGGAATACTTAGGGAAACAATAGCAACGAAAAATGGACTTCTTTACTGTTTAGGAATCTCTTCAGATAGAGCGGTAAAGACCTCCTCTTCTTTATCAGCGATGAGGGTAAAGAGTTCAGAGGCTTTGTCTATTTTGTCTTCTATATCTGCAGCGGTTTCAACATCTTTGAACGAGAGCCCGAGTTTTGTAAACATTTGACCCGATTCATGGATGCCCGCAGAGGCCTTTTCTATTCTATCATTTGGGACAATTGCGGCGGCTTCTTTTAGAAATCGTGAGTACATATACCTGAAACATCCCCCTCCTGTGCCCCCGATCTCTATAAAAATATAGAGGGTGAAAAGATTCATTCTCAACTCAAAATCATCGTATTGGCTCGGCCATTTTTTAATTTCTTGAGCCGTACGCCTTATTCCCTTGATGCCGAAATTGCTGATGGGAGGAAAAAGCATGGCATCAATGGTTTGATGGATAGAAGAATAAATATCCTTTTCTCCTGGGGGGTGATAGCGGGAAAAATCGAATTCAAGATAGGCATTTTTTGGAGGAAATGGTTTGAAGGGTGAACTGCGTGCCTTGCGGAGCTGCTCTAAAGTCATTGGGTGAAAGTATCCTTTTTTAATCCCGCTTGCTGTTTGGTCCATATCCGAGGCTAATATTCGATCTATGCCGTCGAATCCGCAGATGACAAATGTGTGACCGCCAAAATGGTAATTATCAGGAAGCTCAAACCAAGGGAGAAATCCCATATCTGCAAACACCATCACAGGTTCTTTGTTATTCAGTTTTTCTAGGAGAATACTTTCGGCTTTTTTCTCACTGGCCGTCGTTTTTGTTTCGATGTTGACAGAAGTCCTGCTTCCCAAATCTTGAAAGAACGTTTTTACATTTGATCGTCCTCCAACAAAAGGAGGAATCCCCTTTTGGCTCCAATAGATAAATCCCATGCCTGCTCCAAGTCCCAGGAGCATATCCTCAGAAAGTGGACAGTTATAGAACTGGAATATTTTTGCCAATGAATTCGTCTGGCAGTGACAGCCGTCTAAGGCCGGGCAGTTGTCAAAAGGCTGTATTTCGTTTTTCATCTTACAATAAAAATTCTTTCGGAACACCCTTCAAACGTGCTATATCTGTGATTTTTGCTTTCACATCAAATCCCGATGGGCATGTGACATGACATATTTGACACTCTTTACAGGGAACACCGGAGATATTCACATCGTCTAAAGTCTTTCTGGCTTTGGCAGGCTGTTCATACCCATAGGCATACATGTAGCTCCGCATGGCCGTTGGAATATCCAGATCATACGGGCATTGAGTCAAACATTCATTGCATTCCGAACAGAAAAGACCGGTGGCGGAGTGCTGAGGTCCCTCCGTGAGTTTGAGGTCAGCTTTTTCCGCAGCTGTCAATGTGAGATCCTCCATGACTGAAAGATCTTCATACAGGTGATCTAAATTCTTAAAACTCGGAATTGCTGTATGAATATTTTTATTCTGAAAAACCCATTTTAAGGCGGCTTTCTGGTTGATTTTTTCCTTTTTTGTTTTTTGATCCCAATAAACACCCGCTTGGGTTTTCATGGCCACGATACCCATACCCTTATCAGCTGCATATTGAATGGCCTTGTTGACCTCATCGATATTATTCATTCTGAAATTATACCGTGTCAAAACCACATCATAGACGTCGCTGTCAGCAGCAAGGCGGATAATCTCAGGTTCATTGGAATGAGTTGTGACTCCCATAAACTTGGCCTTCCCTGATTTTTTAAGATCTTTTAACACTTTTAGATACGGTTCATATGTCATAATTTCTTTAAACTGAATTCCTCCAAGATAATAAATGTCGATAAAATCGAGCTGAAGGCGTTCGAGGCTCCCATCAAATGTTTCTTTTAGTTTTTCAGGGCTTATGGCATCAGTGATCTGCTTAGCCGAGTTCCGGAACTGCCACATCCCTATACTTGTTCCAATAATAAAGGAATCCCGGGGACGGCCCTTAAACAGTTCTCCAAACATTCGTTCATCATTGCCCTGGTTGTAATCCGCCGAAGTATCGATATGAGTTATTCCCGCATCGAGCGCTTCTTCGGCCAGCGAGGTGGCATCATAAGTGCCCATACTGACAACAGGCAGTTTTATCCCAGTATTCCCTAGAGTGCGATAGACAATTTTATGTTCTTTTTCTTGGGATTCCGGGTTTTTTATCTCACCCGTCAGAAGTGATGGAGCAACAACAGCCCCAGCCAGCCCAGTCATCCCATTTTTAATAAACTCCCTGCGGCTTTTATTCAATTTTTTATAAGTCATGATGTCTCCTTAAAAGAATACCAAGATTTTTCTATTTTAAATTAGCAAAAAATATGCCAATCTTTACATCAGGGTAATCACAGCATTTCTCATTCACACTGTGTCCATTTGTGAACATTATTTATTCGGAATCGGACAATTTTTGGAAGAGATCCAGAGCATCTTTAAAGGTTTTAAGCGTAGGCATAAGCTCCACGGCTTTTTTCGCAGCAGCCACTGCTTCTTTCTTATTACCTTTTCTGTAATGCAGCCAACCGAGTGTGTACCAGAAGTGAGCTCCCTCCGGTTGAGAGTCGAGGGCTTTTTGTATCAGCTCAATGCCTCTGTCATAGTGGCTTTCGATTTCATTTTTATGGATATCTCCGGCGTAGAAGTTCATCAGCGTTGTATTCTCCGGCCACCTCTCCAGAGCCTCTTCATAGGAGGCGGTCAGCCTGTCAAAGGCTTTGATGTTGGTGTAATACCTTGCTAAATAATAATAACCGGATACCGCCTGGTCGGGAGCGAGCTCCATGGCCTTATTTGCCAGTTCGACCCCCCTCGCATATTTGTCCTCCATGGTATTATAAAAAATATAGCTGGCCATAGAATACATCAAAGGAGCGTGCTCAGGTTTTTTGGCAAGCAGTTCTTCATAAGTGGATATGACCTGTTCTGCCTCATTCATCGTCATATAGTAATAGGCCAAGTCATAATAACTCGAAAAGAGAAAGTCTTCGTCTGTATTCGAGGCAATAAAGACTTTCATAGGGTCCGGATTTTTGTTCCTGCAGGCTTCATTGGACGCAATATAGTAGGACGCTTCCGTCTTGTACCCAAATTCATCCTCCGGATCAAGCTCAATCACTTTAGCAAAGTAGGATGGAGATTGTTCCTCCTGCCGTCTGTCGACATAACGTTTGCCGATTTTGTAATTCAATTCAAGATCTTCCGCTTTTAACTCATATTCTGCCAAGAGAGTCTGAAGAGTGTATTTCCCCTCTGTAAAGTCTTTAAATGTCTGAAAATAGGAATCTTTCTGTCCATCAAAACCGCAGATCCGTTCGATCTCGGTACCGTCCGCCTTCAGCAGTAAGGCCGTTGGATGGATTTTTAAATCGTATTCAGCCCGTACAATTTTGTATTCCTCATCCCTGTTTGTGAACCGCAGGCTGATGAACCGGTCATTAATGTAATCCCCTGCATTTTTATCTTGCCAGACCAACTGGTCCAGCTTCACGCAGCTTCCTCACGTGGGTGAGAAGAAATCGACCATCACCAGTTTTCCTTGCTGGCCGGCAAGTTCTTTGGCTTCTGCCAGTGTGAGCTTCTGGAAATTGACTCCATCTAATTTAGCTTCATCGTCTCGGACTTTATCTTTTGTCGAACACGCGAGAATTAAAAAACACATTAATCCAAATAAAATAATTCCTTTCTTCATCTTTTCCTCCAAATGGGAGAATTTCGATCGATCATTTAGAAAAAACCTAATCTTTCCTTCTCAAAAGATATGTCTTTTTTTATTTAGATGCAATATACTTTTGTCAAAAAAATTGGAAAACCAATACAATAAACAAGATGCTGAAAAATTATCTAAAGACCTCAGTCCGTAACCTTATTAAAAACAAAGGCTCCACTGCTATCAATATTTTTGGCCTCGCTACGGGCATTGCTTGCTGTGTACTTCTTCTGCTTTATATCCAGGAAGAGCTGTCTTATGACCGTTTTTATGAAAACAACAGTCAGATCTTTCGTGTCGTTTCGTCAAGATCTTTTCCAACTCACGACAGGCATTTTGCCCTGACACCCAAATCACTCGCAGATGCCCTTCTCCAAGATTTCCCCGAAATTGCTGCTGCCACGCGTTTCAGATACGTTGGAGATCCACTTGTCCGTTTTGAAGACAAGTCTTTTGTGGAAAAAGGATTCCTTTTTGCTGATTCCAATTTTTTCAATGTGTTCGCAACACCGCTGATCCGCGGAGATCCGAAAACTGTCCTTCAAGAGCCAAATACGATTGTTATCACTGAGGAAACCGCACAAAAATATTTCGGTGAAAACGAGCCAGTCGGGAAAATTCTAACCACCGACTTCGGAGAACACACAGTGACCGGTATCACAAAGAATACTCCACACAATTCACATCTTCACTTCAACCTCATCGCATCTCTTGAGAGAGGACGGTACCTAAAGAGCCAGAGTTGGAGCGCACTCACGGCGTATACTTACATTGTTTTAAAGACCGGATATCGGCATCAATCTCTTGAGGCCAAATTTCCTGAGATGGTTAAAAGGTATGTCCAGACACCCGGACACAGTTATTCTCTGCAGCCCCTGAGCAAGATTCATCTCCACTCGCATCTTGAGTTCGAATTAGAGCCCAACGGAGATATCTTTTATGTTTATCTGTTTTCGGTTTTAAGCCTGTTTCTTTTAATCATCGCGTGCATAAATTTTATGAACCTGGCTACAGCCCGATCGATGAACCGCGCCAGGGAGGTCGGGATGCGAAAAGTGCTTGGCTCTTTACGCCGTCAGTTGATCGGACAGTTTTTGGCAGAATCAATTGTACTCAGCCTCCTTGCATTGGGATTCGCCATCGTTCTGATCGAACTTTCTCTCCCCTATTTCAACAATATAACCAGGATGACCCTTGACCTCCACTATTTTAAAGGCATGGCGTTGCCTGGGCTTATAGTGCTTGCCTCATTGGTTGGAATACTGGCTGGCTGCTATCCCGCCTTTTTTCTTTCATCGTTCCAGCCTGCTTCAGTATTAAAAGATCAGTCATCATCAGGAACCAGAGGGGTTGGATTCCGTAATGGCCTCGTGACCTTCCAGATTTTAATTTCAATCGCTCTTCTTTTCAGTGCTGCAGTTATAGAAAAACAGATGGAGTATATCCAGAACAAGCCCCTGGGATTTGAGAAGGAATACATGATGATCATCCAACGCGCCTCATCGCTTGGTTTGCAGCGACAAGCATTTAAACAGACCTTGTTGAATCATACAGGAGTGGTCGAGATAACTGGAAGCAATTCAATGCCTGGAGGCGCTTTTAACGAGGCCCCATTTCATCCGGAAGGATTGCCTGGAACATTAACCCTATACGATTTTATTGTAGATTCCGGTTTTCTAGAAACAATGGGATTGGAATTAGTCGAAGGAAGGAGCTTTTCTGAAAATCTTAAAACCGATTTGGAAAGTTCAGTCATCATTAACGAAACTGCAGTAAAGCAGTTCAGCTTAAGAAATCCTCTTGGCAAGCGACTCATTATGTCCACGAGCAATCCTGAAGACTCCCCTACTTTTACGATCATTGGGATAGTTCATGATTTTAATTTTCTTTCCCTCCACGAGGAAATAGGACCTCTGATGATCCGAGGTATGGATGCAAAAAGTGCCAACCTTCGTTATCTTATCATAAAGATTAGACCGGAAAATATTCAGAAAACACTCGAATTCCTTGAGCAGACATGGAAGACATTCGTCCCAGGATCCCCCTTCCTCTATTCTTTTCTGGATGACCGTCTCGATAACCTCTACCGTTCTGAACAGACAACAAGAAACATCGTGGAGGTGTTCACGGGACTGGCAGTTCTGATAGCCTGTCTTGGCCTTTTTGGATTGGTGGCATTTATTTCCGAGCAGCGGACCAAGGAGATCGGCATTCGCAAAGTGTTGGGGGCATCGGTTGAAGGCATAATCCTCTTACTGTTGCAGAGTTATCTTAAACTATTCTTGATCGCTTTTGTGATAGCAGCACCTTTAGCGTACTCCATCATGAACAGATGGCTCCAGAATTTTGTCTATCGAACTAATATCTCTTTGGGTGTTTTTTTTATTGCAGCATCTGCGTCCGTTCTAATCATACTATTAGCCGTCGGCAGCCAAACGATAAGAGCCGCCCGGGCAAATCCCATGGATGCGCTGCGATATGAATAACCACAAGATAGGACACTTTTTTTCAGTTTAGGGTAAAATAAAATGAAAATCATTCAGGAAGTAAGGCAAGAATTAAAAAAGAACATCGACCAGGAATACAAAGAGAGTGTCAAACGGTTTTTTAAAGAAGACCAGGAGATTTTTCATTATGGGGTCAGGACTGTTGTTGTCAGGACAATCGCAAAGAAACATTTTAAAAAGATCAAG
>CAZLLG010000113.1:0-10746 GCA_964560275.1 uncultured Eubacteriales bacterium
TTAATTATGTCTATATAATTTCCGGCTGTCTCGACAAGATCACTTGTAGCCCGCAAACCCAATCCCTTATCGAGTATCATTGTGATTCCCAATTCTCTCGGTTTTTTGGATCGATCCTTAATAGGGGGATCCACACAGTTTTCCCAAGCATTCATTTTATTTCTCCATATTCTCTATTTTGTCGAAAATTTTAGGAGTTTCGGCAACTCCGGAAATCCATGAGAGGAATAGTTTTATAAGTCCGCTCTGGATGAAGTTTTCCAGATGCTTCAATCTTTTTTGAGCCAGCTCATCTGTATCCAATCCAGGTACCGCCATCCGGCCATAGAGTAATTGACTCTTGCATATCTTTTCCGATGCTTCGTGAAAAAGATATCTTGTCAGAGTTTTCCGATCCTGAATTTCGCATACATCAAAATTCTTTCTTTTTTCTTCTATATGAGGGAAGACCAAAATGATTTCGGGATTCTGAATCCGATCATTCGTTTCCTGATAGGGGCTGAGATCGACCACGAACTTACTCCCAACCTCCTCTTTAACGGTTATTCCCAATTTTTCAATCCATTTAGGGAAGTGAGAGTGCAGGGTTTCAACACGGACCGCATCTTTGACAGCACCCTTGAAGAATTCAACGCCTCCAGAAACCCGGAAGTGGACGAATTCAGTGCCAAAAAGCTTCCAGCCCCTGTCGAGAGCATTAAAAATAAATACCGTTTTTCCGGCTCCGGCTCCACCTGGTACGACGAGGATTTTGTTGTCTTTGACCAAACCACTGGCGTGCAAGCTGAGGATGTCGTGAGCCTGTTCCAAAGTTCTCAGCACCCAGGACGAAAAGATCCCAAGGTTGCCGAAAATGGAATATCTCCGGTCCACAGCTTCTTTTTCCCATTCCGAAAAATTTCCCCTCAGGAGGAAAATTCGATCTTTAATTTCTGTCGAAGGCGTATCTTCCCCATCAAAGATTTCGAAAATCGAATCCAAGGGCAACGCATAGGGAGTAGGAGTGAAATCGAGAAAGTTTGTATCCAACCAGAAGTATCTATCGGGTTCCAGAAGGTGAGAAGAATTCGTCGAGATTCCGATTTTGGCCTCGCTGACCTTCAAGCCGAATTTTTTTCTTTTTCCCGTCACTCTTCTTCATCCACAGATTGAAGAATCCATCGCATGTGGTCAAAATGTTCGTCAAGAGCTGCTTTGACTTTTTTGATGCTTCCCCATCGGATTCCTTTTACAATCTCTCTGTGCAAGGCGGCTATGACTTTGGGTTCAATGACTTCCTCCCTTGCCTGAATCCAGTTCTGTACAAAGGGCAGAATGGATTCGTAAACAAGGATCACAAATTCGTTGTGTGAGGCGGATGCCAATTCCTTGTGAAATTCGACATCTTCGGCAGAAATTGATCGATTATTCTCCGGAGACTGCTCCATTCTGTCGATCAACTGTTCCAGCTTGGCCATGTCTTCAGCCGTTGCATTGCGGCAGGCGAGTTCTCCAATAAACAGCTCCAGGCCTTCCCGAAATTCAATAAGATCCAGGATATTTTTTTTACTGAGATGAAGGGAATCCAGTTTTTTTTGGAACACAGCCCCTGGTGAGCCTCTCCGGACAAAGACACCGCTTCCTCTAACGGTTTCCAATATACCCATATGAGTCAGAGAGCTGATGCCTTCCCGTAGGGATGTCCGGCTTACGCCGAATGTTTGACACAATTCCCTTTCAGGGGGGAGCTTATCACCGACATTGAGGTGGCCTTCTTTAATGAACCGGAGAACTTTATCGGCGACAGCCTGTGAAAGTGAGACTTTTTTTATAGTACCAAATTTAACTTCCATATTGGTCATATTATCATACCAATTATTAAAAGCAAATAAAATATTCATTAGCACTGAATTTACATTTAATGACTCCATCAATCCCTTCAGGGCTGCTCTTGTCCAGAAGGACGATAAGGACACTTATATAGAATACTTGTTGCTCAATTTTGAACATAAATGTCGGCTCGTTCTAGGCTCTATTTCAAATCGAAAATATTTGACACTTTCTCTAGAAATGAATATCCTTGTATTAACTAGCAACGAGGGACGATGACAAACGAATGCCCGAAATGTCAGACAGGCAATCCAGAAGACTCTAAGTTCTGCAAAGAATGTGCAACTCCACTCCCAGGGATTCGAGACGCAAAACATACCAAAACCTTAGAAACACAGACAGAAGAACTGACCAGGGGGAGTGTATTTGCCGGAAGATATGAAATCATCGAGGAACTTGGCAAGGGAGGAATGGGTAAAGTCTTTAGAGTCGAAGATAGAAAGATAAAGCAGGAGATTGCCCTCAAACTCATCAAACCGGATATCGCCTCGGATAAAAAGACCATCGAGCGGTTTAAGAACGAATTGACATCGGCCCGGGACATCCGGCACAAGAATGTCTGTGGGATGTTCGACTTGGGAGAGGAAAAAGGGCAGCACTACATCACGATGGAGTATGTCTCTGGCGGAGACTTGAAGAGGTTTATCAGAAGAGTGGGTCAATTACCTTCAGGAAAGGCTATCTCTATAGCCAAGCAGATCTGTGCAGGGCTGGGAGAAGCCCATAGTTTAGGAGTTGTGCACCGGGATCTAAAGCCCAGCAACATTATGATAGATGACAACGGCAACGCCCGCATCATGGATTTTGGAATCGCAAGGGCAGTCAAAAGCAAGGGCATCACTGGGTCTGGCATCATGATTGGAACACCCGAATATATGAGTCCCGAACAGGCCGAGGCCAAAGAGGTTGATAGAAGATCAGATATTTACTCCTTGGGAGTTATTCTGTATGAGATGGTGACTGGCCGGCTTCCCTTTGAAGGTGAATCTTCTTTGGCCGTGGCTATGAAGCATAAAGGTGAGATTCCAAAAAGTCCTAAAGATATAAATCCGCAGATTCCAGACGATCTCAGCAGAGTCATCCTTAATTGTCTGGAGAAAGAAAAGACAAACCGCTTTCAGAGTGCAGGAGATGTTCAGTCCGAATTAGAAAAGGTCGAAAAGGGCTTCCCCACCACCGACCGGATCATCCCCCCAAAAAAAACGCTCACTTCCCAGGAAATAACCGTCAATTTCAGCCTGAATAAGATATTTATTCCGGTTTTTGTTGCCATTACTCTTGCTGTAATTTTGCTGATCCTCTGGAGCCCGTGGTCAAAGAAAAAAGCTATCCTGCTCCCATCGGACAAACCCTCCCTGGCCATCATGTATTTAGAAAACAACACCGGTGACGACTCCCTGGATCATCTGAGGAAGGGATTGGCCAGGCTCTTGATTTCGGACATCTCTCAATCGAGACATCTGAGAATATTGAGCGCGGACATGCTCTTTGACCTGCTCAAAAATCAGGGAATTGAAGACTCCAAATCATTTGCGGCGGAAGACATCAAAAGAGTGGCCGGACAAGGGGGATACCAGAATATCCTAGTGGGAAGCTTCCACCGCGCAGGAGATATCTTCCGTATCAATGTCGAGCTCCGCGACTCCGGTTCGTGGGAGCTTCTGGGAACAGAAACCGAAGAATTTCAGGGAGAAAACGAGCAGTTCGCCGCCGTGGACAGGCTGACAAAAAAGATTAAAGCCAGACTCAAGCTCTCATCCAGAGAGATGGCCGAAGACATTGACAGGAATGTCGGCGATATTATCACCAGCTCTCCCGAAGCTCTCAAGCTTTATCTCGAAGGAGCACGTCATCACAGCAACATGGATTACGCACTGGCCGCCGGCTTTCTGGAAAAGGCGGTCAAGGCCGATCCCGATTTTGCCTCGGCCTACAGAAAATTGGCCATGGCCTACGGCAACCAGGGCCGGAAATTCTATCCCGACCGGGATAAATACATGCAAAAGGCGTTTGACCTGAAGGAACACGCCTCGGAACTGGAAAAATATTTGATCATTGGCTCCTACTATCATCATTCGGTAGAGACATATACCAAGTCAGTCGAAGCATACAAAAAGGCGCTGGAGATCGATCCGGACCATTCAACGGTAAACCACAATCTTGCCATAAAATATGAGCAGGTTGGAGATTGGGAGAAGGCCATTTTCCATTTTGAGGTCGCCCGCCGAACGGGATTCAAAGATTTGCTCAGCTACAACGCACTGGCCCAAACCTACCAGGCTGTCGGCGACTACGACAAAGCCAGGGAGGTTTACGAAGAGTATCTGGAGTTGACAGGGGATAGCGCCCGGGTTTACCGCTCTCTGGCCAATAACTA
The DNA here is from genome assembly GCA_964560275.1 of uncultured Eubacteriales bacterium. Lineage (GTDB taxonomy): Bacteria > Acidobacteriota > Aminicenantia > Aminicenantales > Aminicenantaceae > JAUWVG01. The sequence continues at coordinate 4,247 of CAZLLG010000113.1, forward strand.
TGTCTATCAGGGCGATTTTGAAAAAGCCGAACAGATGGCGGAAAAGGCCAATGAATTGGAACCCGGATCCATCAGCATGGGGTGGCCTCATTATCTGATGGGGGAATTCGAGCTGGCCGAAAAGGAGATGACGGATTATTTTAGTCGCCAAGAACGTCCCTATGGTTACTACGATTGGATGGAGAATTTGTATAGAGCCCAGGGACAGTTCAAAAGAGCTGCGGGCTGGATGCTGGAGGGATTGAAGTTTGCCGAAGAGACAGGCTCCGATACCTGGAAAAGGAACTATTCTGGCGATTTGTGTCTCGACTATCTCCTCCTGGGGAAACTGACGGAGGCCATGAAGCTTGCGGACAAACTCATCGAAGATGCGGTAAAAAATCAATCATCAGAAATTTCCGGCCGGTTCATGAAGATGCTGGTTCTGGTTGAGAAAAACGACCTGACGGCAGCCGAGGAAAACGCCGAGAGGTTAAGAATCCACCTTGAAAATCCCCTCTTCCCCAAACGCATGAGATACCATTTTACTCAACTCGGTATAATTGCTCTCAAAAGAGGGGACCTTGACCAGGCTGTCGAAAACCTGGAGAAAGCCTACGCCATGTGGCCGGAACAGCAGGACTGGGTCGAGCCGCACGCCTTTTATGCTTATTACATTGGAGAGGCCTACTATAAACAAGGGAATCTGGAGAAAGCCAGGGAGTCCTATGAGGAGATCCTGGGCATGACAACTGGCAGAGCTTGGTGGGGACACCTCTTTCCCCTTTCGTTTTACAAACTCGGCATCATAGAAGAAGAGTCAGGCAACTCGGCCAAAGCTAAAGAGTTTTACGAGAAGTTCCTCTCCCTCTGGAAAGACGCCGATCCCGGAATAGCTGAAGTTGAGGATGCGAAAAAGAAGCTGACTGGATTGAAGTAAGAGCAGAGAATCTGAAGATTTCATTTTTTTAATTTGTTATAATGCATCTTCCTAAATTCGGTGCGCCCCGATTGCTCAGCGGATAGAGCAGTGGACTTCGAATTCAATTCCAATAGAAACAATAACTCCTTTAAAATGAGATAATTACATTTGTTTTCAGGAACATTGTATTGTTTCTGATTTTATTTCTGTTTGGTTTTGTTGGATTTATTTGAGTGTATTCTGGACACTAGTTGGACATCGGTGAATTCTGATGCAAGAAGTTTTAATAGAATAAGAGGAAGAGAAATTATATTGAGTATTTCCTTTGATATTTTTATCGAAAAAGATGTAAATATAATACTTTACAAACACTCAGTTTATAACTATGATAACCTTATTATTAGGTTATAAAACCTAATTATGAGGTCAATAAAATGTTAGAAGCCATACTTGGATCCAAGGTTAGAGAAGCAGTTTTGATCTATCTGGCTGGACGGGACAAGGGATATGCCAGAGAAATTGCTGTATTCTATAAATACAGTTTAAGTTCCGTACAAAATCAGCTTGATCGACTTGAAGTTGGAAACGTTCTTGTGAGTATTTTGTCAGGGAGGACAAGGGTTTATTCATTTAATCCTCGATATCCTTTTTTAAAAGAGTTAAAAGAGCTACTGAATCAAGCTCTTTTGTTTTTACCAGTAGATGAATATGATAAATTATTGAAATCCAGAAGACGGCCGAGGAGGAGATTAAAACCTCTATGAAATCCCTACAAAATATGTCGCTGGGAGAACTTGCCGCTTTGGTTAGCACTCATTTGGATTCTAAGGGGATTCCTTGCGTTCTTTCAGGTGGAGCATGTGTTACTATCTATACTCAAGGTCGTTACCTTTTCTACGATCTGGATTTTATTGAACGCTTCACAATATCTCGTAAAGAATTGAAAAATACAATGTCCGAGCTGGGATTTTATGAAGAAAACCGGTATTTCAAGCATCATGACACAGAATTTTTTATTGAATTTCCAGCCGGTCCTCTTTCAATTGGGTCTGAACCAGTAAAAAAAATAGAGGAGTTGTCATTTGAAACTGGAATCTTATTCTTATTATCCCCGACAGATTGTGTGAAGGACCGGCTAGCGGCCTATTACTTTTGGAACGACCGACAGGCTCTAGAGCAAGCCAAATTGGTTTCAGAAAATCAACCAATTGATCTGGATGAAATCCGACGCTGGTCGAAGGTTGAAGATCAGCCAGACAAATTTGAAGAAATAAAAGGAGAATTAGGAATATTCTCCAGATAAAGAGGTTATTGAGATTGGTTCTGAAGATTTCATCCCTCTAATCCGCTATAATAAGCCTCCAAAAATCGGTGCGTCCCAATGGCTCAGCGGATAGAGCAGTGGACTTCGAAAAGCGAAGAGGGACTGAATGCTTTTTCGGTTATTCTGATTATGTCAGTAAAGTCAAAAACACTCCAGCCGCAATGGCCGATCCGATAACACCTGCCACATTGGGTCCCATGGCCGGCATCAAGGGATTGACCCTGCCTTCTGTTTGCTCTGAGACAAAATTCTGGACAACTCGGGCAGCCATGGGGACAGCTGAAACTCCAGCCGCGCCGATGCAAGGATTGATCTTCTTGTCCGATCTCAGGAAAATATTGATGAACTTGGCGAAAAGCACTCCTCCGGCCGTACTGAAAGAAAATGCGATCGCCCCGAGAAGCAGGATGTAAAGTGTTTTTACAGTCAGAAAGCGATCTGCATCCATGGTTGCCCCGACCGCTATTCCCAGGAAAATGGTAACGATATCGATCAACGATCCACCTGCGGTTTTTCGTAAACGCTCGGTGACTCCGCATTCTCGAATCAGGTTTCCGAACATTAGCATACCGATAAGGGGGGCACATGTGGGAATGGCCAAAGAAGCTAATACTCCAGTAACAATTGGAAAGAGAATGACTGCTGTCTTTGAGACCGGGATAGCTTGAGGCATATCGATGGCTCTCTCCTTTTTAGAGGTCAACATACGGATAATCGGTGGTTGGATGATGGGCACTAGCGACATGTAGCTGTAAGCGGCCACGGCGATAGGGCCTAACAGATGGGGAGCCAATTTACTGGCTAGGAAAATCGATGTGGGACCATCTGCTCCGCCAATAATTCCGATGGACGCCGCTTCCTTGAAGTTGAAACCGAGTACATAGGCCGCACCTAGTGCAGCAGTAAAAATACCCAATTGGGCCGCTGCACCAAGAAGAAATGTCAGAGGTCTCCCTAGAAGAGGCCGGAAATCTGTTAAAACGCCTACCCCGAGAAATATAAGAGGCGGGAGGAGTTCGGTTCTTATCCCTTGTTCATAGATGAGGGCAATGATACCTTGCCCATACGATCCCATTTCGGCCAGAGGCAAGTTGGCCAGAAAAACTCCAAATCCAATCGGGATCAGCAAGAGTGGTTCGTATTTTTTGCTAATGGCCAGATAGATCAGGATTCCTCCGACCAAAAACATAATCCAGTTTCCCCAACTGAGGTTGGCCAAACCGGATTGTTCGAAAAGTTTAGTTACGGCTTCCATGGTTTTGTCTACTCAGCGATAGTCATGATGGGCTTTGTTGAATCGACTTCGGCTCCGATCGAAACATGAATGGCCGTGACCGTTCCGTCGCATGGGCTTTTGATATCATGTTGGGCTTTCATGGCTTCGACCTCTGCTATGGCCTGTCCTTTTTTTACTGTTCCTCCGACTTTGCACTTAATATCCGTAACCTCTACGGAACCGGCAAACGTGGAAAACACCTGAGTTCCTTGGGGAGCTTGAGGGCGGGGAGTTTCAACAGGCTGCGGTTGAGGAGCGGAGGTTGGATTAGAAGCACTGATCGGCTCCACAGTCACAGTGAACACCCGGCTAACATCGTCTTCAGTGACAGTGCAGCGGGTTGTTACTGGCCCTGTAATGGATGAGGCTGAGGGAGCTGCCGCGGCTGGGGCTTCGACTTTTGGCTCCTCTTTTTTCTTGAGTGGGATATCGATGCGAGGATTTCCCGACAGAAGGCGAATGCCCTCGTTTAGCTCCATCTTTTTACCAGGAACCATAGCCGCCATGACAAGAAAGATGTTTTTGTCAGACACAGGGAGGCTCCGTTCTTCAAGAGCCTTCCTCGCTGGCTCTATGTTTTTGGGAGCTGCTTCGAGTGGATCTCCATCGAAAACGGGCATATCCAATTGTTCTGAAGCTTTTTTAACGACATCGGGGTTTGGGGGCATGGGAGTCTTGCCGAAGTAGCCGAGCACAGCTCGTCCGAAACCTGGATCGATCTTTTCCCATCGGCCGTAGAGTACATTATTGAACGCCTGCAGCCAGTATTGCTGGCTTCCGGGAGTGACACTGGTCCAGGCTCCTCCGGCTTCCACGACAATGGGAAACTCCGCCAGCGCATCGTTGTATTTATCCAGGATTCCGGCTTTGACCATCATATGGACATTAGGCCCTATGGCTCCGCCTGGCATCGGAAATCCCAGAACTCTGGCATCGGGCGTGGTTGTGGTCGGATTGAAGGCGTAGTCTTTCATCAAATCGTTGAGCATATTCTCGATCTCGGTCAATTTGGTGGGATCGATATCTAGAGTGTATCCTGTTCCTTTTAAAGCGTGAGCCATGGCACGGACATCGGGTTGTACGGTGCCGCTGGCCATGGGGCGTATAGAGAGATCGACTCCGTCTGCTCCGCCAGCAATGGCCGCCATATAACAGGCAATGGCTGTGCTGGCTGTATCGTGTGTGTGCATCCATAAAGGCATTTCTGAAGGCATGATCTTTCTAAGTCCAACGGCAGTATCATAGATAGTTTTCGGATCAGTTGTTCCCGAGGCGTCCTTGAGGCAAATGCTATCGATTTGAAGGTCACTCTCGAGAAGTCTCTTTCCAATATCCATATAAAAATCGGCTGTATGTACCTTATCAGAATAAAAAGGAAGGCCCATGAGGGCAATGCAGACCTGATGATGCATTCCGGACTTTGCGATCGGCTTTCCAGTGTTAATCAGATTACGCACATCGTTCATGAAATCGAAATTCCGGTCATATGTTGTGCCGTTTTCTTTCATGAGTTTAGCTTGGAGTTCCAGCCCTTCTATGGATTGGGTGGTCAGTGTTACTCCAGAAACCGACCGTGTCAGGATTTGGAGATCGACATCAGGGCCGACGGCTTCTCGCATGGTTTTCATGTCTTCGAATGGATCCTCCCCGAGATAAAAATAGGGGGCCTGGTAACGGGCACCTCCTCCGAATTCGAAATGATGGATGCCCGCTTCTGCAGAAGCCTTCATTGCAGGAAGAATATCATTCAGCCGGACTTTACCGCCGAAAGAGCTTTGAAGGCCGTCGCGGAAGGGCGTAAACATAACACGTATGGTCTTGGTTTTTTCTGTAAAAATCATTTTTCCTCCTTTACCCTTGTGATCTTTGTTCCGGGAAAGATACTTTGAACCGCAGCGGTCAATGCCGCCATGGTGGCCGAATCAATTTGAACTTTTTTTTCTGGGAAAATGGAGATGATAAGCCGCATAACTAGCGCTAGAACAGCCAGTATGAGGAACACCATAAAAAATGCAATTATGCTTATAAAGACTAGTGATGTCGGTTCCATTATCGTAATCTCCCTTTTAAAAATATGTTGGGATGAATGGATAAAAAAGATATGGCGAAGATCATACTGATCAATCGATAGTAAATGATTGCTTCTTTCCCTCTAATAAAGGCTGTAGTATAAAACGGAAAAACTGACCTGTCAAGAAGGATTCATTCAATGAGTATCAGGCGTCCACGTGTGATCGGCTGTGGATACCCTTCGATGTTCAATTCGAGATGCTCTCCAATGCTTTTAACCCTACCAAACGCAAGCTCTTTGGGTTTTTCCTCAGGCGCATCTGTTAAAACACGGACAGTTCTCCCTATAACCAAAGATCGTTTTCGATAAATTTCGAGAAGCCGCTGATATTTGTCAGAGAGCAAAAACTCATAATTGGTGTAGAGCCGTGTAAGGAGGAGGTTGAGAACTCGATCAATCCGACATATTGATGGATTCAAAGCGAGATTGGCCAGAGATTCAGCACAAGGAACATACTCATCTGCGGGCAACTCTGGTTTTTTCCCTACATTAAGTCCGATGCCAATTATCACATCAGAGACCACATCTTCCATACTCATAGTGTGCGTGAGGAAGCCCGCAACCTTGCCTCCATTTATCCAAACATCGTTTACCCATTTGATTTGAGCTTTGTCTTTAAATCCCTCGAGCGAGTCGATGGTTTCTAAAATGGAAACAGCAGCAAGGATGGGAAATCCTGTTTGGAATTGATGGATCTTCTTGTTGGGAGAGAAGAGAGCAGTCAAGTGAATGTTTCCTTCAAGAGCTTTCCACGGACGCCCTCTGAGTCCATGAAATTTATGTCCTGATCCTGCGAGGCAGATCAATCTGTCGGGTAGGGCCATATCCTTTTTACGCAGTTTGATCAATAGATCAAAATGAGAGGATGAAGCAAAACCGGTCACAAAAGCATGTGCCCAGCCCTTTTTGATTTTTGATACAGATTTAT
>CAZLLG010000113.1:10758-10991 GCA_964560275.1 uncultured Eubacteriales bacterium
CTTTCTGAAAAGATGTCCGGACAAAACACTAAGATTTTCCATAAAATAAGATGACTGGAGCTGTGTCCAGCCTTCATGAATATCAAAGAGTGTGGTTGCGTATTCTGTACTGTTTGTGTAGATGTTCATGTTTTATGGCCCAGATTTTTTATCTAGACATAATGTATACCTTTGGCAGATGCGCTTCAAGAGGCAACTCCATGCTTGAAAATCCTTTGCGATAAGTTTAGAAT
>CAZLLG010000114.1:0-6046 GCA_964560275.1 uncultured Eubacteriales bacterium
CATGAAAATTCGTTTAAAAGACATCGGGCTTGCGCTGTTGAGTGGACTGCTTTCCGCGTTCGCCTTCCCTAAATTCAACCTGTCTTTTTTTATCTGGATATCGATCATCCCTTTACTCTTTATTATTTCTAAAAAAACACCAAAACAATCGTTTCTTTTGGGAATGATTGCCGGATTTTCGTTTTATGCCGTGCTTCTCTACTGGATCCCAGATGTCCCTGCCCATTATGGAGATCTTTCAATGGGTTTCAGTATCCTGATCTATGTTTTTTTCATGCTTGTTCTATCGCTGTTCTGGGCCTTTTTTTCCTTTTCTTTTGCTATAATCCGCCGATCTTTTCCACATTTCGCTTTTTTTATAGTTCCCTTTCTTTGGATTGTTTTCGAATTTGCCCTTGCCCATATCCTCACAGGTTTTCCCTGGGGGCTTGTCGGTTACGCCCAATACCAAAACATCTTTTTTATTCAGATGGCTTCATTGACAGGTATTTATGGCCTCTCTTTTGTCATTGTTCTGCTTCAAAGTCTTTTTGTCCTCTCTATCCAATCCAGAAAAAAAACTTACTTTTTTATGGGCCTTTTGCTTGTCCTCTGCATTCATCTAGGAGGATTTCTAAGTCTAAAAAAGATCACTCCATCCTCAGAAACATTCCAGGCTTCCGTCATTCAAGGTAATGTCTCTTCAGACATCTATTGGCCGGACATCTCTTACGAAAAAATTCAGCTGATCTTTGACGATCATATCGGTCTAACGAATGCAGCCTCTAATTCAGGATCTCAACTGATCATCTGGCCAGAATTTTCAGTTCCTCTCTGCTTCAGCTGTCCCAGTGAGTTTTATCATATTTTCAAAAGGACTCTCTTTCAATTTGTTGAAGAGACACAAAGAACTCTTCTTTTGGGTACAAATGAGATGCTGTCCTATCAGGATACAAACCTGTATTTCAATACAGCACTGTGTCTCAGCCCAGATCTCTCGTATACAGAGTACCACAAAATGCACCTTGTCCCCTTCGGAGAATACACACCCTATAGGAAGATATTCTCTTTCATAAATAAAATGACCCATGCCATAGGAGAGATCACTCCAGGGGAAGAGCACCGGCTTCATTCATTTAAGACAATCCAATTTGGTTCACCGATATGTTATGAAATCATCTTTCCTAATCTTGTCCGAAAATTCACAAAAAACGGCGCTCAATTCCTCACCACGCTCACAAACGATGGCTGGTATGGGCAGAGTTCGGCTCCCTATCAGCATTTTGCCATCGCTGTTTTGAGAGCTGTAGAAAACCGCCGGTTCCTGCTCAGGGCTGCAACAACGGGTATAAGTGGAATCATTGATCCCTATGGTCGGATTCTGGCCAAGTCCGAACTGGAAACTCAAACCTTTTTATCCGGTCAGATCATTCCTCTTTCATCCAAGACGTTGTATTCATTAACTGGAGATATGCTTGCCCACATCAGCTTGACTTTGTCCATTCTATTCCTTATTCTTGCCTGTATTAGAAGAAATAAATGAAAAAAAAAGAACCATCGAAAGCTCAGCTTTCAGAACTTAAGGCCAACGCAAAAAACCTTTTAATAAAATTTGAAGAGCTCCGAGGTTATCTTTGACCTCGATCAAAAAAAATCAGCGATCGCAGCTATAGAGCAAGATCTTGCATCCCCAGATATCTGGAAAGACCAGAGTCGAGTTCAATCTCTTCAACAGAATAAAAAAAGACTGGAGCGGATACTTCAAACCTATTCTCAAATCGAGGAAAAGAAGGACGAACTGGATGTTTGTCTGGAACTGGTCGACGAGGGTGAAAATGTGGAAGATGAGATTACCCACATCCTCGACGAATTCACTATAGCGTTAAACGAGGCCGAACTTCAGACTCTTTTCTTTGAAAGAGACGATACAAGAAATGCCATTCTATCCATCCATCCTGGTGCGGGAGGAACAGAGTCCCAGGATTGGGCTCAAATGCTCCTGCGGATGTACATAAGATTTTCTGAGAGAAAAGGATATAAAACCCAAATTCTGGATACCCAACATGGTGATGAAGCTGGGATAAAAAGCGTAACACTCCGGATCCTTGGAGATTTTGCTTACGGAAATCTCAGCCAGGAATCCGGCGTCCATCGATTGGTCAGAATCTCCCCCTTTGACGCCAATAAAAGAAGACACACATCATTTGCAGCTGTTTTTGTCTATCCGGAAGTGGACGAAGATATCGATGTGGACATCAATCCCGATGACCTTCGGATCGATACCTACCGCGCATCGGGCAAAGGGGGACAGCACGTCAATGTCACAGACTCTGCAGTAAGAATCACACATGTCCCCACAGGAATTGTCGTTCAGTGCCAGAATGAACGATCACAGCACAAAAATAAAGCCTCAGCCATGAAAGTGTTAAAGGCCCGGCTCTATGAACTTGAAAAAAAGAAAAAACAGGCAAAATTGGAAAAACTAGAGGAAACAAAGTCAGAAATCGCTTGGGGTAATCAGATCCGGTCCTACGTCCTCCATCCTTACAAACTTATTAAAGACCTCCGAACAAACACAGAAATTGGAAATGTCGAAAAAGTCCTCGATGGCGATATCGACGAATTCATCAAGGCCTGTCTCTTTCTAAGGAAAAATGAAGGCCAAATCTCGGTGCCTTAATCTTTCCTTGGATCGGTCTTTTTTTTGGCTTCTTCCCATAAAATATCCAATTCTTCGAGACTGACCTTCCCTATCTCATCTCCTCGCTCCTTAAGCTTCTCTTCAATATAGCGAAATCGTTTACAAAATTTGTTATTTGTCTGTCGGAGTGCAATCTCGGGATTGACATTCAAGTGACGAGAAATGTTTGCCAAAGAAAACAGCAGATCTCCCATTTCTTCAGCAGCCTCTTCTTTAGTGTTGGATTGAATGGCTCTTTCCAATTCATCAAGCTCTTCCTTCACTTTCCCCAATGCATCTAAAGGAGACTTCCAATCAAAGCCGAATAGAGAGACACGCTGCCCTATTTGAAAGGCTTTGAAGAGTGAAGGCATATGAGTTGCTAACCCATCCAAGACAAATTGTCGCTCTTTCTCTTTCTTTTTTTTTTGATTCCATAAATCCACAACTCCCGCAGAATCTTTAATCCGAAGAGGGCCAAAAACATGGGGATGGCGCTGAATCATTTTTTGGTTGATACCTTCAAGAACGTCATGAATTGTGAATTCATTTTTCTCTTTGAAAATTCTTGTCAAGAAAACGACTTCCATAAGGACATCCCCCAATTCCTCTTTTAAAGATTGCGGATCTCCTGATACTAGGGCATCGACTGCTTCGTAGACTTCTTCCAGAAAATAATTAACAATTGTATTTTCATTCTGTTCTCTATCCCAAGGACACCCCTTTTCACCTCGAAGAACATCCAAAATCTCAACTAGTTTTTCAAAAGTGTTTTTTGTAATGGAGATCTCGTTCATATTCGCCTCTTCCTTGAATAAAGTCAGTTAATATTGTATTATTTTTTTCCGTTTCAAGAAAACAACAATTTACTAAAGAGGAGCTTTTTCCATAAAAATGAAAAATTCTGGAGGCTGTTATGACAGACAAGGATAAAGACAAAAAAAACAAAAAAGAACAAGGAAAAAAGAAAGTAAAGGAAAACGCAAAAGAAGAAAAGAAGGATACAACTGAACGCCAGCCTGACGTTCTTCCACCCTTGGATTTCAGCTCACTTTTCCTCCCTTTTTATACTCAAGCTCTTTTCAAACTTGGAGCGGCCGTAGATCCGATCTCCCAAAAGATCGATGAAAACGTCGATCTCGCTAAAAGATTCATCGATCTTCTCGATCTCCTCAAAGAAAAAACATCAGGAAATCTAGAATCTGAAGAAGAAACCCTGCTCAATAATGGACTCCACCAGTTGAAAATACTGTACATGGAGAAATCAAAAATTATTAAGATTTAACTGCATGCAGATAATCCGCCGCCTCGAAGACTTCCCTGTCCACACAAAAGGCACTCTAGCAGCCATCGGCAATTTTGATGGAATCCATCTTGGACACAAAAAAATCCTGCGATTTCTCGCACGAGAAGCAAAAAGGCACAATTTGTCTTCCCTTGTCCTGACTTTTTCCCCTCACCCGGAAAAATATTTCAGAAAAAAAGCTTTCAGAATGATCCAGACACTAGACCAGCGGCTCAAAGAAATCGAAAAAAACAACATTGGCATGACACTGGTCCTACCGTTCAGTGAAGAAATTGCCAATTTGAGCAGCCGGGATTTTATCCAAAAAATTATGATCGATACACTTCATGTGGAGGAAATTATAGTTGGAAACAATTTTCGTTTCGGGAAGAACAGGACCGGCAATGTACGGATTCTCCAAAAACTCTCTTCTCTCTGTGGATTCAAATTTTTCTCTATCCCGTCTGAAAAAAGGCACGGCCGCATCGTCAGCAGCAGCCTCATCCGCTCTCTTCTCCAAAAAGGCGCCATTGAAGAAGCCAATACACTGCTTGGACACCCATATGTCATTCAAGGAACAGTTATCAAAGGTCATTCCAGGGGAAAAAGCCTAGGTTTTCCAACAGCTAACATATCTACAGACAACGAAATTGTTCCCCACGGAATCTTTCTTTCATATGTGCATTCGCAAGGACAAAAACGCCAGTCTTTAACAAATATTGGGACCAGTCCCACTTTCGGCGAATCAGAAACACAAATTGAGTCTTATATTATTGATTTTTCTGAAGACCTTTACGGACAAACACAAGAAATCCATCTGCTGAAAAAATTAAGGGATGAGATCAAATTCAGCTCTTCTGAACAGTTGGTTGTTCAAATAAAAAAGGATCTTGCTGCCGCCAAAACCTTCTTCAAACTTTAGTTCATTCGTCCAGCCCGCTGCATCTCAAATGACGTGATTTCAAGAACGAGTTCTGAAAACCAGCTAGTCGACTAAAAATCAGCATTTGTTTCCCTTAATGGGCAGTATCCGGCGCGTACTATCTTTCCCCACGCAAAGACCCGCCTCCCTAGCCACCTCGCCACCATCGCCTCCGCATGCTCCGGGATAAGATACATCCACGCCATCCACCCCTTTTACTCAAAGACCTCTCATAAGGATTTCTCTATCATGCCTTCCTAGTTCTCAGAACTCTATAAAATCATGTAATTAGGGATACTAATGTACTGTCCTCTTTTCTTGACATTTAGAGGTAAATAGTGCATTTTCTTATAAATATAAAAGCGACAGATAAGAAGAGGAGCCATTTTATGGAAGATAAAATAAAAGCGAAAATCATGGATGCTCCCAAAATGAAGAGGGCGTTCATCAGAATTGCCACAGAAATCACCGAACGTAACCGGAATCTTAACAATTTGGTAATCATAGGAATCAGAACCCGAGGAGTATATGTGGCAAAGAGAATCGCAAAACATATCAAAAAACTCGAAGCTATTGAAGTTCCGATGGGAGCCTTGGATATCACTCTCTATCGAGATGATTTTTCTGATCTTGAAGCGAAACATGTTGTCAAGACCACAGAAATCAACTTTTCCGTAAAAAATAAGGATATTCTTCTGGTCGATGATGTTCTGTTTACGGGACGGACCATTCGGGCTGCCATGGACAGCTTGATGGATCTTGGACGGCCAAAGACCATCCAACTCCTTGTGTTCATCGATCGAGGTCATCGAGAACTCCCAATCAGAGCAGATTATGTGGGTAAATTTCTCCCCACCTCAAGAAAAGAAGTCGTCCAAGTCCGACTGAAAGAAATTGACGGGACAGAAGAAGTCCTTATCACAGAACCCGTTGAAATAATATAGGAGAAAGAGGAAAAGAGAGTGAAATTACTGATTAAAAACGGCAGAGTTATCGATCCTTCTTCTCACACAGACGAATCCCTGGATATTTTAATTGACAAGAAAAAAATAATCGAGATAAATACAAAAATTGACTCCAAGGATAGCCAAATCATTGACGCATCCAGTCTTGTAGTAAGTCCTGGTTTTATCGACATGCACACCCATTTACGTGAGCCTGGATTTGAAGACAAAGAGAC
>CAZLLG010000114.1:6056-10968 GCA_964560275.1 uncultured Eubacteriales bacterium
CAGTCAGGATCCTTAGCAGCGGCAGCAGGTGGTTATACAACGATTGCCTGTATGCCCAACACTTCCCCTGTCAATGATAGCCCTGGAGTCACAAAATACATTCTCTCTGAGGCAAAAAAACATGCTGTGGTCAATGTTTTACCCATTGCTGCCATTACAGTTGGACTCAAAGGGGAAGAAATTACTGAAATGTCTGATCTCTACAATGCTGGAGCTGTGGCCTTCTCGGACGATGGTGAACCTGTCTGGAATAGCCAGATCATGCGGCGAGCACTCGAATACTCCAAACTCATCAATGCCGTCATCATCGATCACTGTGAAGATAAAAATCTCAGCGCTAAAGGCACCATGCACGAAGGATATTATTCTTACCTCTATGGAGTGGAGGGTATATCTGATTCTTCAGAAGAAATAATGGTTGCCCGGGATATCATCCTGTCAGAAAAGACGGATGCATTCGTTCATGTGGCACATGTCAGCACAAAAGGATCTGTTGATCTTATCCGCACGGCAAAGAAGAAAAAACTTAAAGTAACGGCTGAAGTGACACCCCACCATTTATTCCTGACCGATGAATCCCTTCAAAGCTATGACACAAATCTAAAGATGAAACCCCCACTTCGAAGTAAAGAGGACGTCCTAGCACTCATTTCTGCTGTAAAAGATGGTACTGTTGACATCTTTGCCACCGATCATGCCCCTCACACCTCTGATGAAAAAGCCGTTGAACTCGATTTTGCTCCGTTCGGGATTATTGGGCTCGAATCGGCCGTGTCTCTGCTTCTGGATAAACTTGTTCACAAAAAAATCATTTCTCTTGAACGATTTGTCCAAATGATGTCCACACGTCCTGCAGAAATTTTTGGCCTCACAAACAAAGGAGAGATTTGTGTAGGAGCAGATGCCGATTTAACTCTATTGAACCTTCATAAAGAAATTATCATCGATGCCAATACATTCAAATCGAAAAGTCGAAACTGTCCTTTCCATGGATGGAAATTAAAAGGAAAACCTGAAAAAACAATTGTAGGGGGGAAAATTGTCTTTTCGAGTTAGAGGAAACGAATCACATCGATGACACCAGCAAAATTAGATCTCTATGGATTCGAAAAAAAAATCGGGTATTCGTTTAAAAACAAAGATCTACTTATTCAGGCCCTGTCTCACAGCTCATTTGCCTATGAGAATCCTCAGGACATTCACTCTGACAATGAAGTGATGGAATTTCTCGGAGATTCAGTTCTCGGTCTAATCCTTGCAGACTATCTCTGTCATTCCTACCCTGAATTGCCAGAAGGAGAGCTGTCAAAGCTCAAATCTCAGGCAGCCAGCACGACTGCTCTTTATAGTTTTGCTAAAAACATCAAACTCGATAAGTACATCCTTTTAGGCAAAGGGGAAGAAAAAAGCGGAGGAAGAAACAAAAAGACTATTCTCGCCGGAGCCTTCGAAGCACTAATTGCTGCCATATACCAGGATTCGGGAATAAAAGAGGCAAAGAAGCTTCTCCTCTCCCAAGTTCAGTTCCTCTTTAAAAAGATCAATGTCGATAAATTCCTCATCAATAACTATAAATCTGCGCTCCAGGAATATCTCCAGAAAGCTAACCTTCCAGCTCCGAAGTATAAAACTGTTAAATCGAGAGGCCCTAACCACAAAATGAGCTTTACAGTCGAAGTGTTATCTGAGAAAAAACCGCTCGCAAAGGCAAAAGGAAGCTCCAAAAAAAATGCAGAACAGAAGGCAGCTCAGAAAGCTCTCAAAAGCCTTTGGGGAAGAAAGATTAAAGCTCTCAATTCCGATACATTTTTGCTTAAGAAAAAGTAGGAGCCTGGATTTTTCACCACGATGCTACCCCCGGCTAATTAGGACAGAAATAAACTTCAAAGAGGGAATATTGCTGGTCACAATCTTTATGATAGCCGCAATCGGGACAGCAAGGATCATTCCTGGAAGCCCCCACAACCATCCCCAGAAAAATAACGAAAAGAGAACGACAAGAGGACTCAATCCCAAACCTCGCCCCATAACTCTTGGTTCTATAAAGTTGCCAAGTGTCATCTGAATAGAGCCCAATATAATCAGGATCCAAAAGGCCGGCCAGAGAGTGTCAAACTGAAATATTGCGATTATCAATGGAAGAACCGTAGCAAAAATCGATCCAATATTTGGAATGTAATTGAGGATAAAAGTCAAAAAGCCGAAGAGAATAGCAAAATCGACGCCAAAAATAAGGAGAACGATCGTCGCTAGAAGACCCGTGATAAAACTGATGATTGTTTTAATACCCAGGTATCTCTGAATTTGGGCATCTATGTTATTTTTAATTTGAACAAACGTCTCGCCCTGTTTTCTTTTAAAAGACCGAAAGACCTTTGGCTCTGTTTCTCCACGCCCTGCGAGAATGAAAACAAGAAAAATGAGGATGAGAAAAAGATTGGATAGGAATGAAAAAAAAGTCCCGAGTGTTGAAAGAAGCAGGTTTGGGATGTTGAGCTGTTCCACCAAGTTAAAAGATTCAAGTTCTTGAGATGGAATTTTAATTCGTTCTTGGATGGATGTTAAAATGTCATTTATTTTCTGGCCATATTTTGGGAATTCAGCTGCAAAGGTCTTCCCGCTGGAGTAAAGGAGTGAGCCTAAAAGATAGACAATAAAAAATGTACCCAGAAGAATAAACACGATGGCTACGGCTCGAGGTATCTTAAATCGGGTCAAAAAATCTAAAACCGGATAGAGAGTAAAAGAGAGAAAGATCGCTAAAAAAAAGGGAAAAAGTACAGGACCTGCCAGTTTTAACACAACTCCGATAATGAAAATGACTAGGATGAGTAGACAGGCCGTAGTTACTCTGTTTGATTCCATCTCATCAAATTATAGTTCATAAACAATCGAATGTGAAACTTAAATTATTTATCCTGTATTTCATCTCAAGAGAGGAGTCATGTCACCCCAAGGGAGGACCCTTTTATATCGAATATCACCCCTCCCTTCATCGAAAAAGGCGATTTACGAAATTCGGAATCTCTATATAATTTAACTATATAAAAAGAGGTGTTTAATAAATTGAACACAATCATGAAGAGGCGCGAATAACTTGAAAATCTTGATTGCTGAAGATAATCCCATTCTAAGCCGGAATCTTGCTAGAAATATTTCCAATTGGGGCTATAAAGTCATCACGGCTCGAAATGGCCTGGAAGCTTGGAACCTAATTCTAAAAAACAACATCCGCTTAGCTATTCTTGACTGGATGATGCCTGGAATCGATGGTATCAATCTCTGCAGAAAAATCCGCGAAGAGCTCCCCAAGAATAAATCCGAGTATGTCTACACTATTCTGCTCACGGGAAAGAATCAGCAAAAGGATATAATCGAGGGACTTTCATCGGGTGCGGATGATTATATGATCAAACCTGCAAACCTTCTCGAGCTTAAAGTGCGCATCATGAATGGCAGCCGCATCATCGATTTGGAAGATAAACGTATTCAGTTGGCCACCACTGACAGTCTGACTAATCTCTGGAACCGGAGAAAAATCTTTGAATTCTTTGAAGAAGAACTCGACAGAAGAGGAAGGGAACACATCGCTGTCGGGGTCATCATGATCGACATCGACAATTTCAAACAGATCAATGATAATTATGGACACAGCGCCGGAGACAAAGTTCTTTCAGAAGTGGCCTTTCGCCTGAAAAACTCTCTGCGTCGCTATGACAAAATCGGGCGATATGGCGGAGACGAAATGCTCATCGTCCTGCCAAATTGTGACCACGACAATGTGATATCCATCGCAGAACGGCTTCGGCATATCGTCTGCTCTAAAAAAACAAAAACTTCGGCTGGAAATTTAAAAATCACCATCAGTCTTGGGGGAGTCTCAACTCAATATCTCAAGGAAATTTCGCTCGAAAAATTACTCGACATCAGTGATAAAGCTCTCTACCAAGCTAAGAAAAAAAATCGCAATTGTGCTGTCATAGTAGAACCAAATTTAGATCAGGCTTTGAATTAAAAGGAAATTCAGGGATTGGAGAACATATCAAATGGCAAGTCATCGTGATTCTAATGTCAAAAAACTAGGTGTCACTGCGAGTGACTCCTATCTCACACAAAAAATTATTGATCTTGCGGATATATTTTATGTCGCCATAGATACAGGGCAGAACGTGACAATGATCAACAAAAAGGGGTGTGAGATTTTAGGCTTCAGGAAAAAAGATATTATCGGCAAGAATTGGTTCGATAATTTCCTTCCAAAAAGTCAGCAGTCAAGGTTAAAAAATATATTTAGTCAAATGATGACCGGAAATATTGAATCTATCGAGTTTTTTGAAAATCCAATTCTCACTAAAAAAGGAAATGAACGCATCATTTCCTGGCATAACACAATCCTTTATGATGATTTCGGAAAGATCACAGGAGCCATGAGTTCAGGAACAGACATCACAGAGATAAAGAGCGCCGAGAAAAAATTGGAAATTGAAAAAGCCTATCTCGACCAACTTTTTGAAAGCGCTCAGGAGGCCATCCTATTATCTGAAAACAATGGAAGTGTCATCCGGGCCAATAAGGATTTCTATCGACTTTTTGGCTATTCTCCAGATGAAGTGATCGGAAAAAATATCGACAAACTCATTACCCAGGATGAACATTTTGAAAGTGCAGCTATGATTACACAGAGTGTTGTAAGAGGAAAGAATATTGCAATAGAGACAAAAAGAAGAAAAAAAGATGGGACCCTCATCGATGTTTCTGTATTGGCTTCTCCCATAGTGATCGATGGGGAACAGATCGCCGTCTATGGCATCTATAGAGATATCAGCGAGAGAAAGAACATTGAAAATGCCTTAAAATTGAACCAAGAGAGATTTAAAAACCTCTATGAGAATGTCCCCACTGGCGTTTATGT
>CAZLLG010000115.1:0-5063 GCA_964560275.1 uncultured Eubacteriales bacterium
GAAAAACTCGCCCCTTCACTTTTCAGTTCTCTTTCAGAAATTCTTGTTGAGGTAGGACAAGAAACATCGATCGAAGAGGCGATGGATTGTATAGATGCCCTAAAGAAGCATTCTCTGAAAAGAAAATGGGAAAACCTCAACACTCAAATCGCCATGATGGAAAAAAAGGGAGAAACAGAAGCATTGGCATCATTTTTAAAAAAAAGACAGGATATTACAGAAGAATTATCGACATTTTCGCAACGAAATTAACTCATTTCTGCTAAAATAGAGGGAGAATCAGGAGTAGCCATTGACAACCGATAAAAAGATTCAAGAAGACGAAATTCATCAGCTCATCGCAAAGGGAAGAAAGCAGGGCTATCTTCTCTTTGATGAAGTGGACAAAGCGTTTAACGACAAAAGTGAGGAACGCAAACAATTTGATGATTTTCTTCTCACACTTGGCAATTACGGAATTAAGATTATGGATAAGCAGAGAAAGGGTCAGCCAAAAAGGAGAAAGAGCGACATCGTTTCTTTGGAGGGTTTGGAACGAACAACCGATCCTGTAAAACTTTACCTTAGAGAAATGGGCAGCATTTCCCTCCTTACAAGGGAAGGGGAAATTGCGATTGCCCGAGAAATCGAAAGGGGAGAAAAAAGTATCATCAAATCCCTCTCAAAGACACAGCTTGTGTTGAATAAGGTTTTGGCCCTTGAAGACGAGATGGATGAAGATGAAGATATCATCCTGAGGATGTTTGAAACAAGTGAAGAAGAGATTGTTGAAGGAAAGCTGGACGAAAAGAAAAAAACCATCCTTGGACAGATCAAGGCGATTCAAAAATTAGGGGAACAACTGAACAAAGTCCCTAAATTAAAAAGAAACGCCACAAGCCGTGGCCGTATCATCGTCGAGATGAGCAGCATTATCCGTAACCTCAATATCCGCCCCACATACAGAGAAGAAATTATCATCGAGCTCAGAGACAGGCTCCGAGAAATCAATAATTTAGAAGAAAACAAGGAAGAACTGCTCATCCAGCTTGAGCAAGCCACAAAAAAACAAAAGAAAAAAGAATCGGATCAAATTATCAAAGAAACCAATGCAGCATTGAGAACCCACAAGCGTGAAATCGGACTCGACTCTCAAGGCCTACGAAAAATCCTGCGGTCTATTACTACAGCAAAAAAGATTAGTGAGCAGGCAAAAAAAGAACTGGTCGCAGCCAATCTCCGTCTTGTGGTTTCTATCGCTAAGAAGTACAGCAATAGGGGACTCCAATTTCTTGACCTCATTCAAGAGGGAAATATGGGACTCATGAAGGCTGTGGATAAGTTTGAATACAGAAGAGGTTATAAATTTTCCACCTATGCGACATGGTGGATCCGTCAAGCTATAACCCGCGCAATCGCTGACCAGGCCAGAACCATCCGTATTCCTGTTCATATGATCGAAACGATCAATAAACTCATAAGAGTGTCTAGGAGTCTTGTCCAAGAGATAGGAAGAGAACCGACTAGCGAAGAAATTTCAAGAAAGATGGATTTGCCCATAAATAAAGTCCGGAAAATCATAAAAATCGCCCAAGAACCCATCTCTCTCGAAACTCCAATTGGAGAAGAAGAGGATAGCCACCTTGGGGATTTTATTGAGGATAAGGTCCTCCCCTCCCCCCCTGAAACGGTCATACACATCAATTTACGTGAGCAGATTGAAGGTGCACTCAAAACACTCACAGAACGTGAAGCCAAAGTCCTGAAGATGAGATTTGGACTGGGAGATGGAAACGAACATACACTGGAAGAAGTTGGACAGCAATTTAAGGTGACTCGAGAGAGAATCCGTCAGATCGAAGCAAAAGCCTTGAGGAAACTTAAACATCCCAGCCGAAGCCGCAAACTCAAATCTTTCACCAACGACCAATAAGAAATGGGGCCTGGCTTTGAAGATTTGAAAGATTTCTAAATCTTTCAAATCTTCAAAGCCAGGCCCCATGTCTTCCATTTCTTACCTTACATTGACTTGAATTTTCAGATTTGATATAAGTGTCAGGAGGGCCTATAGCTCAGCGGTAGAGCCCCCGGCTCATAACCGGTTGGTCCCAGGTTCGAATCCTGGTAGGCCCATTTAGAATTGAGGAAAAAATGTGGATATCGAATTCAAAAATCTGATAAATCTCCAAAGAATAGATGAAAAATTAATAGAAGTCTCTCATTTTTTAAGCGCAGTCCCCACCAAACTAGAAAGTATCGACAAAAAAATTGAGGATAGTTTTCAAATCGTCACGAATGCTGAGGGAAAGCTGGCGACAAATCAAAAAAGAAGACGGGATGTGGAATCTGAAGTTCAGGATACAAGAACACTCATCTCAAAATATAAAAAACAGCTCAGCGATGTCAGGACCAATAAAGAATACACATCACTTCTTCATGAGATAGCAGAAACGGAAAAAAAGGGAGACAGTCTTGAAGAAGAAATAATCAGTGAGATGCTGAAAGCCGATGACATAGAAGAAGAGATTAAATCAGCGACAAAGAAAGCTGAAGAAGCCAAGACAAAATTCACAAAAGAAAAGGAAGTACTGCTGAAAAAAAAATCCGAACAAGAAAAACTGAATATAAATTTAACTAAGGAAAAAGAAATCCTTCTTCCTAAGATCCCTTCTGACCAGGTCGCTCTTTATAATAAAATTTCAGCCAAAAGTAGTGGTATCGCACTGTCACCGGTCACAGGAGAATTCTGTTCCATGTGCCACATGAGAGTTCGACCTCAAGTTCTCAATGAACTGAAAGAAGAAAACAGTATTATCCTCTGTGAAAACTGCGGAAGGATTCTTCACTTTTGATCCCTATTCAGAGCACAATCTCTACATTATTCGTCAGTGTACATCTCATCTATGATAGTCCTGTGTTTATCCCCGACAACATTTCTTTTGACCTTTAAAGACGGAGTAATCTCACCCTGCTCAATCTCGAACTCCCTTTCGAGCAGTCTGACTTTTTTCACCTTTTCATAGGGAGCTAAATGTGTTGTCATATTATTGACTTCCTTCTCGATAAAACCGACCAACTTTTCATTTTTCATGAGCTCTCCCAAATTGGAATAGGCGATATTATTGGATTTGGCATAACTTTTGATCTTCTCAAAATCAGGAATGATTAAGGCTGAAATAAATTTACGTCTATCTCCTAAGACCACAGCATTGGAAATATACGGATTTGTTTTCAACAAATTTTCTATGGGCTGTGGCGCAACATTTTTTCCACCTGAAGTGACGATGATATCTTTTTTTCTATCCGTGATAACCAAAAATCCATCCTCATCGATATGACCGATATCTCCTGTATAAAACCAATTGTCCCTGATCGCTTCTTGGGTCTCCACCTCCATACGGTAGTACCCCTTCATGATATGAGGTCCTTTAGATAAAATTTCGCCATCCTCTTCGATTTTCACGTCGACTCCAGGGATAGGTTTCCCAACTGTTCCGAACTTTAGATTTTCAAAGGTGTTGACGGAAATAACAGGAGACGTTTCTGTCAGGCCATATCCTTCCAACACCACCAATCCAAGTGCATAAAAGAAATCCGCAATATCTTTGGAAAGCGGAGCTCCACCTGAGACAAAAAAACGGACTCTTCCGCCTGTTTTTGCAATCACCTTGGAAAAAACGAGTTTTTCTGCAAGCCCTCTTTTTCGATGCAGCGACTTGGAAATAGTTTGTTTTTCAAGAGTTCGTCGTCCATATTCTTTCCCAACTTTTACAGCCCAAAAGAAAATCTTTCGCTTTAATGAAGAACTAGTCAGTACGTTATCGATGACTTTTGCATAGATCTTCTCAAAAACACGCGGCACACTGACCATGATATGAGGTTTGACCTCAAGCAGGTTTTCTCCGACAGTATCGATGCTCTCTGCATAGGCAATGGAACACCCTTTGTAGAGATAAGTGAATGTGACCATCCTCTCAAAAATATGAGATAACGGGAGAAATGAAAGCACAGTATCCTTCTCTGAGAAATCAATTACAGTCGACACAGACTGAATGTTACTGATTAAATTATGATGTGTCAGCATCACTCCTTTGGGGATTCCCGTTGTCCCCGAAGTGTAAATAATCGAGGCCACGTCATCGGGTTTCCCAGCCGTCGCCAACTGCTCAAACATCTCAGGATTCTGTTTGTCCAATGTCTCTCCCTTCCTCATCACTTCATCCTTCGTTAAGACACCATCAGGTGCTTTTGAAGAGAAAGTGATGTAGTGCTGGACTTTGGGAAGTGCGTCTTTGATGACTTTAAGTTTGTTCCACTGTTCATCATCGGAAAAACAGACGATTTTAGCATCTGAGTTATCGATAATGTACTTAATCTGTTCAGGAACAAGTGTTGTATAGATGGGAACTGTAATTCCACCCAAACACAAGTTAGAAAAATCAGTCATAACCCAATCTGGTCGATTCTCGGAGAGGATGATGAGTTTATCTCCGGTTTCTAAGCCCATAGCCTTTAGGCCCAGACTAAAGGCTTTAACTCTCCTCCCCACTTCATCTGTAGAAATTGGGACATAACTGCCCGCCGCCTTATAGAGCATCAAGTCATCCTTGGGAAAAGATTTTATAGTGTTGATAAATAACTGACCAAGAGTCTCAACCATGGAATCCTCCTTCATTAAGTTGGATTCATTTTAAAAAAGACAAGAACAGAAAGTCAAGCGGTTAACTGAGTTTGACCATAGCGAGGGAAACCACACGATCCCCCTTCTCTAAATTGATGATCTTGACACCTTGAGTGGCTCTTCCTAAGGGTCGGACTTTTTCCGTTTTAATCCTTATGATTTTCCCAACCTGCGTTATCAGCAGAATTTCTTGATCGGAAATGGAGATCATTCCAATGGCATTGCCAATTTTTTTATTGAATTTAAGATTTACGACGCCTTTCCCTCCCCTCCTGTGTCTGGGATAGAGACCGGCCTTTGTCTTTTTTCCAAAGCCCATACTGCTGGCTGTAAACACAAACTCATCATCATTTCCAACAATAACCATTCCTATAATTTTATCCTTGGGGCCTAAATTGACCCC
>CAZLLG010000115.1:5073-10920 GCA_964560275.1 uncultured Eubacteriales bacterium
TCCTGCCGCCATACGACCCATGGGACGGACATCCTTTTCATTGAACTTGATGGCCTTCCCGAGTTTTGTTCCGATAAGGATATCTTTTTTCCCATCTGTCAATTTTGCTTCGATGAGTTCTGTTTTTTTGCCCAATGAAATGGCAATAATCCCGCCTTTCCGGATATTCTTAAAATCGCTTAATTTTGACTTTTTAATCCGGCCGTCCGAACACAGCATGACAATATAACGGTCTTCAGAAAATTCTTTCACAGCCACAACAGAGCTAACCTTTTCATCGGGACCAAGTTCGAGGAGATTTTTTATGGATTTTCCCCTACTCGCGACTCCCACATCAGGAATATACAAAGTTTTGAGCCAGTAGAGATGCCCCTTGTTTGTTAAAAACAACATATAACTGTGTGTGGAGCAGATAAAGAGGTCCTGGACGATATCTTCTGCTTTCATGCTGATTCCTATTCTGCCCTTCCCACCACGACTCTGAAATTTATAATAACTCAATGATGTCCGTTTGATATATCCGGAAGAGGTATAAGTCACAGCGACATCTTCCTCTTTGATCAAATCTTCCATCTCCAACTCATTGATATCATCTTTGACAAGCTCTGACCGTCTTTCGTTCTGAAAGTTGTCCTTAATCTTATTGAGCTCGTCAACAATAATATCGAGAATCATTTTATCGCTGCCCAATATCTTCCTCAGTTTTCTGATTTGTTTTTTTAAATCCAAATACTCGTTTTGAATTTTTTCTCTTTCTAATCCAGTCAATTTCTGCAGCTGCATATCCAAAATGGCCTGGGCTTGAATCTGAGTTAGATGAAATTTTAGTATTAAACCTTTTCTCGCCTCTTCGACTGTCCTGGAACCCCGTATCAATTTTATAATCTTATCAAGATTGTCCAGCGCAATGGTGAGACCCTCTAAAATGTGTGCCCTCTGCTCAGCTTTCTTCAGTTCGAATCTCGTACGGCGTCTCACAACGTCCTGGCGATGAGATACGAAATAGCGCATCACATCCAAAAGACCAAGAACTTTTGGCTGTTTTTCGACGATAGCCAGCATAATAATTCCAAATGATATCTGAAGCTGAGTGTGTTTATATAGGTTATTGAGAACAACTTCTGGAAGCTCTCCTCTTTTGATCTCGATAACAGCCCGCATTCCTTCCCGGTCGGATTCATCCCGGATATCGGCAATCCCATCAATTTTTTTACTGTTGACAAGATTGGCAATATTTTCAAGAAGTCTCGATTTATTCACTTGATAGGGGATCTCAGTAATAACGATCCGATCCCTTTCATTTTTCCGACCTCTCTCGATCATTGCGCGGGCCCTTAATTTTATTGTCCCTCTTCCGGTCTTATATGCACTTTTTATTCCATCGCGTCCGAAAATATAGGCACCTGTAGGGAAATCCGGGCCAGGAACAAATTGCATGATTTTTTCGATTGAAGCATCCGGATTCTTAATGAGATGTATGGTCCCATCGATAATTTCTCCCAGGTTATGTGGAGGAATGTTTGTCGCCATGCCTACAGCGATTCCAGATCCACCGTTGACGAGTAAATTGGGGAACTTAGCTGGAAAAACTTCCGGCATTTGGAGGCTTTCATCATAATTGGGAACAAAGTTGACGGTGTCTTTTTCCAGATCAGCAAGAAGTTCTTGAGTTAATTTTTTCATCCTGATTTCGGTGTATCGCATGGCAGCAGGAGGATCCCCGTCAATCGAGCCAAAATTCCCTTGTCCGTCGACCAATGGGAAACGGAGGCTGAAATCTTGAGCCATGCGAACGATGGTGTCGTAAACAGCCGTATCTCCATGTGGATGGAATTTTCCAATAACATCTCCAACGATTCGGGCTGATTTTTTATAGGGCCGATTCCAAGTGTTGCCCGCTTCGTGCATGGCAAAAAGCGTTCGGCGGTGAACGGGTTTTAATCCGTCTTTTATATCCGGAATAGCTCGCCCGATGATCACGCTCATGGCGTAATCCAGATAGGCGTCCTTCATTTCTTCTTCAAGACTGACTACAGATGTCTTTAAACTCATTTATCTTCCCTCAAACATCCAGATTTTGGGCTTCAAGTGCATTCTCTTCAATAAATTTTCTTCTCGGTTCAACTTCATCCCCCATCAGAACCGTAAAAACTTTATCGGCCTCTACCGCATCTTGGATTGAGACTTGGAGCAAGTACCGCTCTTCGGGATCCATGGTCGTTTCCCAAAGCTGTTTCGGAGCCATCTCTCCTAAGCCCTTGTATCTTTGGATAGCAATCCCTTTTTTTCCTTGTTGAAAGAGATA
The DNA here is from genome assembly GCA_964560275.1 of uncultured Eubacteriales bacterium. Lineage (GTDB taxonomy): Bacteria > Acidobacteriota > Aminicenantia > Aminicenantales > Aminicenantaceae > JAUWVG01. The sequence goes on from CAZLLG010000115.1 coordinate 7,379, forward strand.
GTCGAGGAGTTTAGCCTCATTGTCAATTTTTATGCCATCACCATTACTGAAAACCGTGTACGGAGGATTAAGTCCTTTTAGCTCCTCATGGATTTTATGGAGATTCCGGTACTCAACAGACTTCACTAAATCGATATTGACTTTACAGGCTATTTTCATGCCGTTGATCTGAAAATCGACGGCCAGCTCAAAAAGTCCATGCTCCTCATCTTTGTTCATTGTAGAGGCGATCCCTTTTTTTGCTAAAAGGTTCTGGATGTCCTTCATTCTTTTTTTATCTCTGAGGAATTCGATATCGCTCACATCGTTATCGAGAAGGATGTCGATAAGAAAAAATGGATAATTTTTTCTTTCGAGAATTTGGATATAATTTTTTTTGGCTAAAATTCTCTGAAAAAATTTCCTGAACTGTTCCCCTTTCAAAGGTTCATTTTTTCGATGGATCTTGACTTGAAATTCATCCGAAATTTTCTTATTGATGTATTTCTCATAGGATCGTTCATCCCTGATGTACTGAAACGACCGTCCCTTGCTGATCTTATAAAGAGGCGGCTGAGCAATATAGAGGTGCCCACCTTCAATCAATTTCGGCATTTGGCGGTAAAAAAACGTCATCAACAGTGTTCGTATATGAGATCCGTCCACATCGGCATCCGTCATGATAATAACCCTATGGTAGCGCAACTTTTCCAGATTAAAATCCGCCTGTTCGACTCCTGATCCTAAGGCAGAAATGATGATACCGATCTCTTCGCTTTTGAGAACTTTATCAAACCGGGCCTTCTCCACATTGAGAATTTTTCCCTTAAGAGGCAGAATGGCTTGAAACCGCCGATCACGGGCCTGTTTAGCCGAACCTCCTGCCGAGTCCCCTTCGACAAGATATATTTCACATTCAGCCGGATCTTTTTCCTGGCAGTCAGCCAACTTGCCAGGTAGAGATGTCGATTCCAAAACAGTTTTCCGCCTGGCAAGCTCTCGAGCTTTTCGAGCTGCTTCTCTAGCTCGAGCAGCATCTAAAATTTTAGTCACAATCTTCTTTGCGACCGTTGGATTTTCTTCGAAATAGATGGACAGCTGATTATTCACTATGGATTCAACAATCCCCTTAACTTCGCTGTTTCCCAGTTTTGTTTTAGTCTGGCCTTCGAATTGGGGATTTTTAAGTTTAAGACTTAGGACCGCACACAGTCCTTCCCGGGTGTCATCGCCGCTGGGATTTTGCTTCAGATCTTTGATCAAATTATTCGCATTCGCATAGTTGTTGATCGTTCTTGTCAGAGCCGTTTTAAATCCGACAAGGTGCATGCCTCCCTCGGTGGTATTGATATTATTGACAAAAGAAAATATTGTTTCCGAATAAGTTGTGTTGTACTGCAGGGCCATCTCAACAATCGTGTCGCCTTTTTTGCTCTCGAAATATATGGGTTTTGGATTGATCTGCGACTTATTTTGGTTCAAATACTGGACAAACTCGCGGATGCCCCCCTTGTATTGAAACTCACGTGTTTTATCCACGCGTTCATCGACAATGGTGATTTTTAGCCCTTTGTTGAGAAAGGACAGCTCTCTCAGCCTTTGGCTCAGCATCTCAAGGTTGTATTCCGTTTCCTGGAAAACTTCAGCATCTGGTTTAAATGTGACTTTTGTACCGGTTTTTTTTGTCGTTCCAATCTTCTTCAACTTCGAGACTGGTTTGCCTTTCTCATAGCTCTGCGTGTAGACACCTCCATCCCGTTTGATCTCTAAATCGAGGTTCTCAGAAAGAGCATTTACGACAGAAACACCTACGCCGTGAAGCCCGCCGGAGACCCGGTAGGATTTGGCGTCGAATTTACCGCCGGCATGGAGAGTCGTCATGACCACTTCCACGGCCGATTTCTTCTCTTTTTTATGAATCCCGACCGGAATACCCCGACCATTATCAATCACGGTCACACTGCAGTCGACATGGATAAAGACATCGATCTGCGTGCAAAAACCGGCCAGCGCTTCATCGATACTGTTATCCACAACTTCATAGACCAAATGGTGCAAACCTTGTGGTCCGGTACTCCCAATATACATCGCCGGGCGCTTCTGTACAGCTTCCAATCCTTTGAGGACTTTGATACTTTCAGCCGAATATTTTTTGTTAGTCATTTTCTCACAGTTGGCGAAAAAAGAGGGATTATAGAGAGGAATATTTCTTTTAATCCAGTGGACATTTTTTCTATAAATTATTATACATTTTATGGAGAAAAGAGTAAAGAAAAAAACCTCTTTTTGTGAGTTTTTTTTGCAAAGAAAATTCTTTTTTTTCTCTTCTTCGGAAATCGATAAATCTGTAGTTTTATTCACCCCTTAATAACTTTAAGAAAAGTTCACAAAACATAATATTTTGAAAAAACAGACGTCTTTGACTATAATAAAAACATACTTGAGCGAGACTATATTATGCCGACAAATGTACCGCCTCAATACTTCGAAACCGAAAAAAAACTTAAAACTGCGAAAACTCCTTTAGAAAAAAGAGCTATCCTAGAAGAGCTTCTCTCCATCGTTCCCAAACACAAAGGGACAGAAAAACTGCAGGCTCTTCTCAAGACAAAAATTGCTAAACTTAAGCAGCAGGCGGATAAAAAACACGCAGTTTCAAGACACGGAACCACTTTCCATATTGAAAAAGCTGGAGCTGGTCAAGTCATCTTGATAGGATTACCCAATTCTGGAAAATCTTTTCTCATCAAGTCCTTAACTAACGCCTCTCCAGAAGTGGCCGACTATCCGTTTACTACACATGCCCCATCTCCGGCCATGATGAACTATAAAAACATTCAGATTCAACTTATCGATACGCCACCCATAACAGCGGATCACGTGGAAACCTGGCTTGTGGAAATGGTTAAAATTGCGGATGCTGTTTTGCTCATACTTGATTTGTCGAGTGATACACTTCTGGAAGATTATCAAATTCTCATTCAGAAACTCCGTGAAAAAAACATCGAGATTTCCTCTTTTCCTCACAACATTGACTCTTCAGAGAGAGCTTTTAGAAAAAAAACGCTAGTTATTGGGAACAAATCCGACCGTTCGGCCGCAGAGGAAAATTTTCAAATCTTTAAAGAGATCCATCAGGATACTGATATGATTTCTGTTTCAGCAAGCAAAGAACTTAATCTCGAGGTTTTTAAAGAAAAGATCTATTCACGTCTTGATATTCTTCGTGTTTACAGCAAAAGTCCAGGTAAAAAAGCTGATAAAAATGAACCGTTTGTATTTGATAAAGGCAGCACTCTTATGGACATGGCCAAAGCCGTTCATAAAGATTTTGCTACTAAACTGAAATTCGCCCGCATTTGGAACTCGGAAAAATATCAAGGCCAAAAGGTCAACAAGGATTATGTGCTACAAGATGAGGATATTCTGGAACTGCACATATGACTTTCAACTTAGAGGATTAATCGCTATAATGATTTTTTCTTGTCGGGGCGTAGCGCAGCCTGGTAGCGCACAGCGTTCGGGACGCTGGGGTCATGGGTTCGAATCCCATCGCCCCGATT
>CAZLLG010000116.1:0-10906 GCA_964560275.1 uncultured Eubacteriales bacterium
AATAATCTTTATGTGCTTGAAAAAAACTCTTTCATCAGATTTATGTTAGAAATAACCTTGAGCTTTTTTAATTTAAAAATTTTTTCCATTCATAAAGGAGGTAAAAATGGCAGTTAGAGTAGCAGAAGAGTGGTTTACGATTTGCGCAGGATGTGAAGTCACCATCCTCGATATCGGAGAACCGCTTCTTGACTTATTGCCCAAACTGGAATTTGTCCACATGCCGGTTATTATGGATCATAAAATGTGGGGACAACTGGGCAATGAATCGGGTCCAAATATTCCGGAAGCCGATGTCGGTATTATTTCTGGAGGGATCCGAACGGACGAAAACAAGGAAATCGCTGAGGAGATGAGGAAAAAATGTAAAACGCTCATCGCATTAGGATCTTGCGCCTGTTACGGCGGGCTTCCTGCATTGGCCAACCAGTTTACGGTTGATGAAATTTATGACAAGGTTTACAGAGGTTCGGTCTCAACTGATTCAGCCGACACCCCCAGCGAGGTCTCTCCATTTACGGACAGAGTTTATGCATTGCACGAAGTGATCGATGTTGACCTCAAGTTGCCCGGTTGTCCAACAACACCAGAAATGGTTACAGAAGCGCTCACGGCTCTTCTGGAAGGAAGACCGGTAGAATTTGAATCGAAAAGTGTGTGTGATGAATGTCCAACAATCAGAGAAAAAAAAGCTGGGGGCATCCTGAAAAGACCCCTTGAACCGGTCGATTTTGTTCCCGGAGAATCCCTAGACACAGTTCGTTGTTACATGGAACAGGGCTTTTTGTGTAATGGTCCCGCAACGAGATCAGGATGTGGCGGAGCGGAAAAAACACCTCGCTGCATCAAAGCTTACATGCCCTGCCGGGGATGTTTCGGTCCCATCTCGGATACGGCCAATCCGATGGTCGATATGATGGGAGCTCTGTCCAGCATTGGCTTGGATGTCAAACAGATCCCCGATCGTGCGGCAACCTTTAACAGATTTTCAGGGGCTGGACGCTTACGCCCACTTCCAAAAAGGAGTTAATCATGGGAGAAACACTAACTATTCAACCTGTCACTAGAATCGAAGGGCATGCAAAAATCACCATCCAACTCGATGACACAGGCAATGTCAGCGACACTCAAGTCAATGTCCTAGAGCTCAGGGGTTTCGAACAATTTTGTCTCGGCAAACCTGTCGAGGAGATGCCCAGGATCACCACACGGATATGCGGCGTTTGTCCATGGTCTCATCACAATGCCGCGGCTAAGGCCTGCGACGCTGTTTTTGGCGTCGATCCCCCTTCTGCCGGCAAAAAACTGAGAGAGCTTTGCAACAGTATCGCCTACATGGAAGAGCACATTCTCCACTTCTATTTCCTGGCTGGAGCTGATTTTGTGCTTGGACCGGGCGCGGATTATGCAGTCAGAAACGTCATCGGAATTTTGGGTGCAGCTCCTGATTTAGCCAGGAGAGTCGTAAAAGTCAGACATATGGCCGCCCATATGCTGGAGATCATTGCCGGAAAGGCCATCCATCCGGCTGCCTCAGTTCCAGGTGGATTCAGCAAACCTCTCCTCGAAAACGAAAGGGCCGAGTTGAGAAAAATGGCCGATGAGTGTTTAGACTTAGCGACATTCACCATGTCCTGGGCCAAGGAAAACATCTTCCCCAAATATCTTGATGCTGTCACCACTCTTGGTGTTTTTGACACTGGATACTTGGGCACGGTCAAAGAAGACGGATCCATGGATCTTTACGACGGAAAGCTGAGAATGATGCAGGCCGACGGCTCCTACGAGGATTTCGCCTACGACCAGTACAACGATTACATCCGTGAGCATGTCGAACCCTGGTCCTACCTGAAGTTCCCCTATATGAAAAAAGCCGGCGAGTTCTCCATGGATCTCGATAATCCCAACGGCATCTACAGGACCAACACCTTGGCCAGACTCAATGTTGCCGATAAAATCGACACACCTTTAGCCCAAGCCGAATTAGAAGAATACCGTGAAAAATTCGGCCGCCCCGTCAAACACACATTGCTCTATCACTGGGCTAGACTCATCGAGCTGCTGCACAACGCAGAAAACGCCATCCGGCTCCTGGATGATCCTGAAATCACTAGCACCGATATCCGCAAAAAAGTGGAACCCAGAGCGGCCAAAGGCGTGGGTTGTGTGGAAGCGCCTAGAGGAACATTGATCCATGACTATGAGACAGATGAAAACGGTCTTCTGACAAACGTCAACCTGATCGTCGGAACCACGCACAACAATGCTCCCATTAACATGTCTGTCAAAAGCGCGGCCAAAGCATTGATTAAAGACGGCAATTACAACGAAGAAATACTGAATACGGTCGAGATGATGATCAGAGCGCATGATCCCTGCCTGTCCTGTGCCACACATAGACTGGATGGGAAGATTGGCGTGAAGATCAATATCGTTGATCATGAGGGAAATACACTCGATACATTTAAGAATTAGGCCTCGAGGTCTGACCCTTAATTTTTATCATTGATGTTTGCTGTGTGCCCGTTCTCAAATGAGGACGGGCACACAAATTTTTTTCTTTGGCTAAGCTTTCATCTGTACTAGAGATGGAGGTCACACATTTAAAATGGAACAAATCCCAAGTTACTGTCGAAAAGAAATACTGATAGCCGGATGCGGTAACAAACTTTTCGGTGACGATGGGTTTGGCCCTGATGTTATCGATTTTTTAAATGAACACTACACCATTCCTGACAATGTGTGCCTCCACGATGTTGGAACAGGAATCCGCAAAATTCTATTCACACTCTCCTTAAGCGAACCAAGACCGAAAGTCATCGTCATCATCGATGCCGTGGACAAAGCGAGGAAACCAGGTGATGTTTTTGAAATTTCTTTAGAAGAAATTCCGGAAGTAAAAATTGATGATTTTTCGATTCACCAAGTCCCTTCTTCCAATCTCCTGAAGGAACTCCAGGATTTATGCTCGGTTAAGGTGAGAGTGATGGCCTGTCAAATCGAATCCATACCGGAAGCCATGAAGGGGGGACTGTCCGAACCCGTTAAAAAGGCCGTCCCATTGATGGCCCAGCGTATTGCTGAAGAGTTCTTCTAACAAAGAAATAAAACGTATATAATTAGACGTATGAAACTACGCGAAATCAAAGAACTTTTAGAGGCCGAAGTCATTTGGGGGGAAGACCTCCTGGATGAAGAGATCGAATTTGCTGGCGGATCCGATCTTATGAGTGATGTTTTGGCATTCAGCAAGCCCGGCATCCTTCTTTTAACGGGATTGTCCAATGTCCAGTCCGTTCGCACAGCGGATTTCATCGAAGCCAAAGGTATCGTTTATGTGCGAGGAAAAAAACCCGACACTCACGGGATCAAAATGGCTAAAACCTTGGAAATCCCGATCCTTACAACAAAATATATGATGTATAAAACCTGCGGCATTCTCTATGGTTCAGGCCTGCCTGGAATCAGTGATATTGAGAAACCGGAATGAACGATCCTGAGAACGAATTATCCAAGCGCTACACTATTGCAAGTGCGGATTTTAGCCGTGCAGGACAGGTCTCCACCCAGATCAAAGAGCTTTTGCAAGAAATAGGCATCATATCCACGATCATACGGAGGGCCGCAATAGCCACTTACGAAGCGGAGATGAACGTCGTTATGTATGCGGAGAAAGCAGAAGTGTTGCTCTCCATTAGTCCGGATAAAATCAACATCCAGATCAAAGACACGGGACAGGGCATTGCTGACATCGATATGGCCATGAAGGAAGGATTTTCCACGGCAACCCATGAGATGCGCGAAATGGGATTCGGAGCAGGAATGGGACTCCCGAATATTAAACGGAATGCAGATAAATTTAATATCTCATCAATTCCTGGAAAAGGGACAACCGTCGACATCATATTTTGTTTAAACCTGAAGGAAAATTAGTGAGTTTATACTACCACTCCATCCACATCGACACAGACAAGTGTGATGGACGGATGAGATGTATGCGGATCTGTCCCACACAGGCCATAAGGATCAGAGATGAGAAAGCCAAGATTATTGAAGAAAAATGCATCGACTGTGGAGAATGTATTTCTGCCTGTCCTAGTGATGCCATTGTGCCCCTCACAGATCCCTTTGGAGAACTCAGCAAATTTAAACACACCGTGGCCATTCCCTCGCCTCCCCTCTATGCACAATTTGGTCGAGAAATCCTCCCTGATAAGATTCTTGCAGGACTCAAGGAACTCGGTTTTGATGACGCACTCGATCTAGCACCGATCTGCGGGGAAGTGAGCTTTGCCATCCAGGAATATATCCGAGAATACAAGGGACCAAAACCTCTTATCTCTATTGCCTGTCCCACCGTCGTCCGACTGCTTCAGGTTAAATACCCTGATCTAATAGATTTAACCATCCCTATCGATCTGCCCAGAGAGATTGCCTCACGTGAGATAAAAAAGAAAAAATCGAAAGAACTGGGTTTAAAGGAAAAAGAAATTGGAACCTTTTATCTGACGCCCTGTCCGGCAAAAATGATTTCTATCCGACAACCAGCAGAAAAAGGGAAATCCCACTTGGATGGTGCCATCTCTATCACAGACATTTATGGTCCTCTATTGACAGCCATGGAAAGCATGGAAAAAGGAAGCTACAGGAAATCTCTCGAGAACATCTGCATCTTGGGAATAGGCTGGGCAATGGATGGGGGAATCGGCCGAACACTGAGACTGAAAAATTCTCTGTCTGTTTCAGGGCTACCTGAAGTTATTGATGTGTTTGATGACATCGAACGCGGCAAGCTGCGAAATATCGACTTCATCGAAGCCTATTCCTGTCCACAAGGCTGTGTAGGTGGTTCTTTGACAGTGGAAAATCTGTATATATCGTATAATAAAATTGTCCAGTTGATCGATACACTCCAATACGAAAAAATAAAGGCCTGCCCAGATATCAGAGAAGTGAGAAAGCTTTATAAAAAAAATTATTTCTTTTTAGAAGGGAAATTTGAGCCTCGACCTCTGACTCCACTCGACAAGGACCTCACCAAGGCCATAAAAAAAAGAAAGGAAAAAGAGGACATCTATGACACATTACCTAAAATCGACTGTGGGATTTGCGGTTCACCCACATGTCTGACTTTTGCCGAGGATGTCGTCACAGGAGGGGCAAAATCCAATGATTGTATTTTTAGTTTCCCCAAAAAATTCAACTCCCTTACACAGGAACTGATCGAACTGCTTGATAAATCCTATTTAAAAGAACAGCGAGGCAAAAATGAACCTAAGTGAAATCATAACAAAAATTAATCTTAACATTTTAACGGGTCAAGAGAACGTAAATGTTGAAGTGACAGGCGGCTACACAAGTGATCTTCTCAGCGATGTGATCGCCAACAGTAAGGAAAAAAACCTCTGGATCACCTTGCAAACCCACCAGAATATTATCGCCGTAGCCAAACTCAAAGACCTTGCTGGCATCATCATTGTCAACAACCGTGAACCTAATGGAGACACGATTGCGAAAGCTAAAGAGGAAAAGGTCCCTCTTCTGTGCTGTGATTCGACGGCTTTCGAAATTTCGGGAAAATTATACGGATTGATTGGATCTATGGAATAATATTGCTCAGATTATTCAAAGCAGACCTGCATATCCACACATGCCTTTCCCCCTGCACCGAGTTGGATATGTCGCCAAAAGGAATTCTCACTGCGGCCCAAACATCTGGACTTGACATAATTGCTATATGCGATCACAATTCGTCAGAAAATTCAGCAGCCGTGATCGAAGCTGCAAAAAACAAAAAAATTGTTGTGATTCCGGGTATGGAAGTGACATCTGAAGAGGAAGTCCATATCCTTGCCCTTTTTGAAGATACGACCCATGTCCAAGTACTTCAGGAGTTCATCTACAAAAATCTGCCGGGAAAAAATGATGAAGACACCTTTGGCATGCAGGTCATCGTAAATGACAAGGAAGAGGTGCTGGCATTTAGCGATAGGCTCTTGATTGGAGCCACGATAATTCCCCTCGAAGACATTATCCAATCGATTCACTCTTCCGGAGGTATAGCGATCGCTTCGCATATCGATAGAGAATCTTTCAGCATTCTTGGCCAATTGGGATTCATTCCCGAAAATTTGGATTTGGATGCTTTAGAAATCTCTCCCAACATCACACTTGCAGAGGCTCAAAAAAAGTATCCACAAAATTATCCCATTATCTGCTCCTCCGATGCCCACTATCCAAGAGACATCGGAAAAAGCTATACGTCTTTTTTGCTGGAAGACGGCACACTCACTGAAATTAAAAAAGCACTGAAAAATGAGGATGGCAGAAAAATAGTGTATTAGTCCGGAGTATTCATGGAAGATTTATCCCTTCATATCCTCGATATCGCAGAAAACTCTGTGGCTGCCAAGGCAGACAGGATCGAAATACGATTAGTCGAAGATAAGGAAAATGATATTCTGTCTCTTGAAATCATCGACAACGGTGTCGGCATGGACACGGATACTATTAAAAGGGTTCTTGACCCTTTCTACACGTCCAAAACGGTCCGCCGCTTCGGGTTAGGACTATCTCTCTTATCGGAATCCGCAAAATCGGCAAACGGAAAACTGATCATTGAATCGGAAAAAGGCAAGGGAACCCGGGTTAAGGCCGAATTCCAGTACAGCCATATCGACAGAAAACCCCTGGGTGATATCAATCAGACGATTATCACGCTGGTTATGGGAAATCCCGACATAGATTTTTTTTATGAGATCCGGAGAAATAATCACACACAAAGTGTGGACACGAGATCAATAAGAGCGGATCACAAGGACACTTCCCTTAATTCTCTTGATGGGATAAAACTGCTCAGAGAGAAACTTAACAAACTAGAGTGATTGAATTTAGTGGTCCTTCCGTTCTGATTTATCGATCACCGGAACCTGTTTGAGATGTTTAGCCTGCATCTTTTTTTTGTTCTCTGCCTTGATGATACGCTGACGGTCGACTTCATCCTGAATCGTCTGGTGTAGCTCACAGCTCTCACAATGATAGAGCTGGGAACAGGAACGTACGGACACCTCCCCACTCATCGTGTATCTGCACTGATATCTTCCAGATTGGGAGTATAGCTTTTCCAGATAAGGTTGAATTCTTGGATCGGAACTGAATTTTTCTTTTTTCATCATGTTCGCATGAAAGTCACATACCCTTTGACACTGATATCCGAGGGTACATGCCCGCTTTTTAACGATGTCCGCCTGCATCCAAATACAAGGGGCGATGATTTTTTCTTCTTCCAGGGGTTCTTCAACAGCTGGTGGAGGAACGATGTCAATTTCGTAGGACTGTTCGATTATAGTCTCAAGATAGTCCAGCTCAAAAGGTTTAGGCAGATAATTGAGGGCGCCGTTGTTCATCGCCTGAGTTTCTGTTTCAACCGTAGGGTAAGCAGTAATGATAATAACTTTAGCCTCCGGATTTTTGGCTTTGATTTCATTGAGGACTTCAATCCCATCTCGCCCCGGTAATTTCAAATCGACGATCATGACGTTATAATTTTTTAAATCAAATTTTTCCAGGGAGGAATCGCCATCACTGGCCGTATCCACAGTGTGGCCGACATCTGAAAAATAATCGGATAAGGCCTCCCGCATGATGTCTTCATCTTCCACAACCAACATTGTTTCTTTATTCATCCTAAATCTCCTGTTATGAATTATTATTTCATACAACTATATAGCAAGTTGTGTGCCAAGACTCATTTTCGTCTATTATAAATTGCAAATAAAAGCCTAACCTTATGAATTTAATAGTGTTACATCAGCCTGTCCGGAAAAGACATCGAAAGATAAGGAGGGCAGAAATGTATATTTATTATACACTATGCGTCAATTTTATTGACGGTATGTTTCATTTTTTTTAGCCTGTTGTAAAGAGTCATTCGCTGAATTCCAAGTATCTTCGCAGCTTCAGTGACATTTCCCTGGGTTTCTTCAAGCACACACAGGATATGATTGTTTGTCACGGCATCTATGGTTTTTTCCTCTGTAGGAGATGGAAGCATGATGTCCTGTGGAATTTCACTCAGAGAAAGGGTTTTGGCTTTTGACAAAATGACGCCACGTTCGATCATGTTTTCCAGTTCTCTGACGTTACATGGCCATGAGTAATTGAGCATGAATTCGATGACTTCGGAAGAAAGTTTCTTGATATTTTTATTGTTCTCTTCAGAAAACTTTTTCAAGAAAAACTCAGCCAAGGGAATGATATCTTCCCGTCTTTCCTTAAGCGGGGGAAGATCGAGTGTGACGACATTGAGTCTGTAGTATAAGTCTTCTCTGAATGTCCTTTCCTGAACCAGCGTTTTTAAATTCTTGTTCGTTGCAGCAATCACGCGCACATCGACAGAAATTTCCTCATTTCCTCCCACCCGTGTGATTTTTTTCTCTTCAAGAGCCCTTAAGAGATGAATCTGTGTATTTGCGTTTATTTCGCCAATTTCATCCAAGAACAACGTGCCCTTATCCGCAGCTTCGAATTTCCCCTCTTTTCTTTCTACGGCCCCAGTAAAAGATCCCTTTTCGTGTCCGAATATTTCACTTTCCAACAGGCTCTCTGGAAGAGCTGCACAGCTTGTAGCGATAAAAGGTTTATCGCAGCGCGGGCTCTGCTGATGTATGGCCCGGGCTACAACTTCCTTGCCCGTTCCTGTATTCCCGTTTATGAGGATTGTGGCACTGGACGGGGCGACTGTTTTTATCAACTCGAATATTTTCAGCATCTTCGAACTCTTTGCGATGATTCCTTCGAATACAAACCTGTCCTCAATCTTCCGACGAAGTGTAATATTTTCATCGAGCAGACTCTGGTGCTCCACTATGTTTCTGATCAGAAGTTCTACTTTTTCCGGACAAAAAGGTTTTTCGACATAGTCATGAGCCCCTTCCCGTGTCGCATCTATGGCCGTCTGGATTGAACCATAAGCTGTTATGATGACCGTCGATATTGAAGGAACGATCTTTCTCGCCTCTTTCATCAATTCAATACCGTCCATTCCCGGCATCACAAGGTCGGCCAGCATAATTTTTATTTTTTTTCGTTTAACTATCTTGAGCGCTTCTTCTCCGGATTCAGCAATGATAACTCTATAGCCGACATTCTCAAGCCAATCGCGAAGGGATTCCCTCACGATCCTTTCATCGTCGACTACAAGAATGCTAGGTTTTTGTCTCATCCTTGATCTCCAGAAATATCGAGAAGGTTGTTCCGACGTTGAGTTCGCTGCTGGCTTCTATCTTTCCCTCATGTCTCTCTATAATCCCATGAACAACGGGAAGACCAAGCCCCACTCCTTTTCCCTTTTCTTTGGTTGTAAAAAATGGAGTAAACAGCCGACTCAGATTTTCTTTGGGAATACCTACTCCCGTATCTTTGACATCTATCCTCACAGCATCTTTTTTTATTTCGCCGATTTTAGTGCCTTTGGCCACAGTCGTCGCTATAGTCAAGCTGCCGCCATCGGGCATCGCTTGTGTCGCATTGAGAATGATGTTTATCAGAACCTGCTGAATCTGGTCAAAGTCCCCATGAACCAGAGGAAGATTTGGGATCAGCTTTTTTTCAAGAAAAATATTTTCAAGGCTGATCTGATGTTTGACAAGAAGCAGGGCGGCCTCGATGACCTTGTTCAAATCGAGGGATCTTATGCTTGGATCAGATTGGCGAGAGAAATCGAGCAGATTTCTGATAATCCGGGATGTTCTCTCCAGCTCTTTCTTCATTTTGTTGAGCTGATTTTTTGTTTCATCTGTCTGAATTTTATTTTCATCAAATTTCCTGAGGAGAAGGGATGTGTAAACCAGAATCCCGGCAAGCGGATTGTTCACTTCATGAGCCACACTGGCGGCCAGCTGACCTAAAGATGCAAGCTTTTCTGATCTGATCAATTCCATTTCCGTTTGTTTGCGTGTTGTGATGTCCTCGCCAGAGCTAAGCGTTCCGAGTATGGTTCCTTTTTCATCTGAAAGAATGGTATTGTGCCAGGCAATCATTCTTTCTTCTCCGGATTTGGTCAAAATGGAATTTTCATGGTATTCCACAAAATCATTTTTTCCTTCCATCAGGCGTTTAAAAACTTCCTTTACTTCTTTTTTTGTTCGATCTGGAAGACACAATTCAAACCAGTCTTTGCCAATGATGTCACTCTCTTCATAACCCAGAACATCACAACCCTTTTTATTTATCATCGTGACAATCCCCTCACTGTCGATGGCGACGATGATCACTCCTGCAATATTCAGATACTGCTGGGCTCTATTTCTTTCCAAGCGAAGCTTGCCCCACAATCCTTCATGTTTCGTCAAGTCTCTGAAGTTTTCTATCCCCCCAATGATTTTATTATCACTTGACCTTAATGCCGTTGTCGTGATGTTGACAGGAATTTTTTTCCCCCCTTTATTGACGATTAAAATTTCGTAATTGTAAACAGTTTTCCCTGTATTGAAGATGTCTGCAAAGGGACAGTGCAAATCACAGAGTTCACTCTTTAAAATCAAACAGCATTCCTTATTCAGGACCTCCTCTCTTTTGAATCCGGTGATCTCTTCAGCCGCACGATTAAAAAAAGTGATCCTAAGATCTTTATCGACTGTGAGCACACCCCCTTCCAAGCTTTCCAGGATATTGTTCAAAAATTCTCTTGATAAATCGTCACCCCTATTCAAGTTCATTTCTCTCTTTTATGATGATATTATATTATATCTTAGCTTTTAGTAAATTTTTTTGTATAAATATTTAGTGAGGCAGGGAAAAGAGAAAACCGTTTTGTGTGTTTAGGGACAAGTTTAGACGGGGGCTTCGCCTTCGACAACAACTTCTGTGACAACTCTTCTTGTATAGAGGAGAGACTTCCCCTCTT
>CAZLLG010000117.1:0-10895 GCA_964560275.1 uncultured Eubacteriales bacterium
GTACTGGGCCGGCCTACAGCTATTTCAGAGGAATTATGAGCCGAGATACAAATGCCGCTATTCAAGGAGCGGTAGAGGCAGGAGCTACTGAAATCTGGGTGCGGGATTCTCATGGATCGGCCAGGAATATCATCCCCGGCGAATTGGATCAGAGAGCCATCCTTATCAGAGACTGGTCCGGGGGGCCTAAAGGAATGATGGAAGGGATCGACGAGACATTCGATGCAGTTATATTTATCGGATACCATGCTAAAGCTGGGACACCGGATGCTATCATCGAGCACACGTCAAGCGGGATCGTCACTGAAATGGCCGTAAACGGCAGGGCTCTGCCAGAAGCTGGGTATAATGCCCTTATCGCCGGCCACTACAATGTCCCGGTCGTCTTCCTATCGGGGGACAAAGCGATCTGTGAACAGGCGAAAAAACTTTTTGGACAGGTTGAAACTGTAGCCGTAAAAGATGCCATAGGGGCTGCTGTTGTAAGCCTTCACCCACTTGTCGCGAATAAAAAAATCCTTGATGGAGTTAAGAAGGCACTTGAGAATCTGTCAACATTTAAACCATATAAAATGAATTCTCCATACACACTCGTTCTGAAACTCAAAACAGAAACACAGGTTTATAATGGTTCTTTTTATCCCGGAGCCAAAAGAACCGGAGATTGGGAATTGACCTATAAAAGCGAATCGATTATGGACATCATCAAAGCTTTCAGCTGGATGAGAAAATAGTCCAATATTTTTGCCTTAGGTAAAAGGTTTTATGAGGAGGGAGATGTCTTCATCTGATGAACTCAAGAAGGGCCTGCCTATGGTAGAGGCCCGGGATCCAGAGGCTCTGGAACAAGAAAGGCAGAATCTATCACAAATCAATGCACGTCCATATTTTTGGCAGAGGTGGAGAGGATATTGGGGCCTATCGGGGCCAGGTTGGGTGCAGAGTGCCCTGACTCTTGGTGCCGGATCTGCAGGATCAGCCATTCTTGCTGGTTCTGTATACGGCTATAAACTCCTCTGGGTCCCGCCTGTCGCTATGTTTCTGGGTGTAGTCATGTTTGCTGCGATCGGGCATCAGGCCCTTATGACAAAGGCCCGGCCCTATGATGTATTTCGGAAAAAACTCCATCCTGCTATTGCACTGCTGTGGGGCTTTAACGTATTCTTGGCCTCAGTTGTATGGCAATTTCCTCAGTACTCCTTGGGGACCGAAGTTTTCAAAGATATGTCTGCTGTAGTGGGTCTATCCGTTCCAAAAGTTGTTCTCGCGCTACTGTTGTTGATTATTGGGACAACGATGTGCTGGAGTTATGAGCGTGGCAGCCGCAGATCTATCCGGTTATTTGAAAAAATTCTGAAATACATGCTGATGGTCATGGTGGTTGCGTTTTTTCTTGTAGTGCTTAAAACAGGAGTCAACTGGGGAGAGCTGTTTAATGGGCTGTTCCGTTTCCATATCCCCAAAGACTATAAGGGCATCACAATTGTTCTTGGACAGTTGGGGGCGGCTGTGGGCATCAATATGACCTTTCTCTATCCTTACACGCTGCTGGCGAGAGGCTGGGGCAGAGAACACCGCCAATTGAAAAATTTCGACCTGGGAACTTCTATGTTTTTTCCCTTTCTTCTCGCGACAAGCTTTGTCGTGATAGCCTGCGCCAATACGCTCTACGTACAGGGAGTGGAAGTCCGGGGTGCCGTTGATGTGGCCCATGCTCTTGAGCCGCTCGTAGGATTGACAACCGGGCGGATCATTTTTTCATTGGGCATACTAGGGATGTGCCTGACGACGATTGTGATCGAGATGCTTATCTGCGGTTTTGTACTCAGCGAGGCATTGGGATTCGAATTTAAGGGATGGAAGTTTCGTTTGAGTACGATGATCGCCAATATCGGCATTTTGGGCGCATTCTTTTCCATGCCATTTTGGCTGCCAGTAGTGGTATCTTCATTTAACCTGGTCATGATGCCTGTGGCCTACATTGGCTTTTTTATTCTTCAAAACAAAAAAAATTATTTGGGTCGTGATGTCAACAGAGGAACATATGGACAAATCTGGAATATCCTGCTAGTAATCGCGATCTTGATTGTGGCCGCCGGGGCCGTTGTCAAAATTCTTTCTCTCCTCTAACGAGAGAGGACAAGATCAATCTTTCCGGAAGGAGAGAATGTAGTCTTGATAGGCTTTGCTTACATTCCCAGACTCCGCATCTCCAGCATGGATATATATTCTGTATCGAAGAGTCACAGGTTTATCCGGTTCTAAAACGACTGCATCTAAACCGGGCCAGGAAGGGTTGAGAAAACCCGCATAGCTGTTCCGTGTTATCCAGAGTGATGGAAAATCGGGATGATCGGGAGCTACAAAAATGGCCACTCCAATCTGTTCTGTCGAGAGATCCGTCCAAAGGAATTCTTTATTATTTATGTCTTCTTCAAGGAGACCTTTATCGGATGTCACAGATACGCCTGTAAAGAGGGGAGCGCCGCGAAAACTGAATCCTCCATATCCTTTGCCTGCATCCTGCGCCCCCTGGAGTTCAAGAGGGCCTCCCACTGCTTGGATTCGAAGTTCGATATCTATCACACGGCTTTTGTCTGCAGCTGGATGGATCTGTAAAGTGACTTTTTCCAGTGCAACAACTTCTTTTCCATCCAATTTCCAGGCATTTTCGACGCTTATAACAGCTGGATCGCTTTCCGTATTGCGGTCTAACCAGCGGACGAAATACTGCCGTAAATTGGCTGGGTGCCACGTCTGTGTGGTTTGGCCCCGGGTTCTGACGACAGGCCAGGTCCAGAAGACACCGTGATGATGGGGATGGTCTTCAATAAAATCATCAGTGAGAACCTGTCCATCGAGGGAGTAGAGAGGATGGATGTAGCAGGATCTGATTTGTTTGGGGTGGATTCCTTCTTTGAGCTGATCGGCAAAGCAATAAGTGAGCACTTTAGAGCTTCTTTCCAGTACCGTGAGAGTGCCCTGGTCCTTATCTTCAATAAAAATGAATTTCTCTGAGGCGGCAGACAACATGAAACTCATTAAGAGAATTCCGATCAATATCCATACCTGTTTCATGTGTACTCTCTTTTAGGTTTGGTGAGCTGTTGAATTTCAAGGATCTTATCTTCGTCCACCGAGATACCCAGACCAGATCCGGTGGGCGCATGGGCTACTCCATTTTTTATATTTAGAGGAGTTTTTAAAACATCGGCGGTCAGAAATTGTGGGCCGTTGAGAGCTGCGGGTTTTTTTAATCCGTAGGCACTGTAGAGGCCGAGTGTGGCTGCCAGGGAGATGTCAGGATCGGTCAAGCCGCTCCCAAGCCAGAGAAGGTCGTTTTCTTTACAAATTTCGATTTGTCTTCTGTTGGATAAAAGACCTCCGCAGCGGGCCGGCTTCATGGCTACGCCGTCGCACATTCCGAGTTTGATAAATTCCTTCAAATCGGTTGGTGAGACCACACCTTCATCCATAAGAATCGGTAGGGCTCTCTGTTTTTTTAGTGCCTGATACCCGCTGATTCGGTTGGGCCGAAGAGGAGCTTCGAGGACGTCCACCCCGGCATCCGCCAGAAGAGGAGCGGCCTTTAAAGCCGTTTCTGGATTATAACCCCCATTGGCATCCGCCCATAAAAAGGTTTTGGGCACCTGCCTCCGGACTTCTCGCGCAAGTGCGGCGTCAAAATCGGGATCGGGAGCGACCTTGATGTTGAAGTGGCCATAACCTCGTTTTTTTCCCACTTCAATTACGGCAGCCGCATCCTTGATTTGTAAAACATTGACTGTCCAGCTCAGCGTGATCGGTTTTCCTCTGGGCCTTCCCCACATCTGGGCAAGAGTTTTATTCTGCAGTTTGCCGATTAAATCGTGAAGAGCGATATCGATTCCCGCACGGCTGATAGGCATCCCGGTTGAAAAACCTGGGGCAACAGCTGCATCCATAGCGGCGTGGGCGCCAATAATATCTGTGGGATCACGTCCAATGAGGATGGGTGTGTAATAATCACGGAGTACGGTTTCTGCTGTTTCCAGTGTCTCATAACTCCATTTGGCAATGGGGAGAGACTGTCCCCATCCGATTTTGCCGTTATCGGCCGTGATTTTGATGATCACGGCAGCACGGCCGGCTGATCCATGCGGACCTGTAAAGAATTTGAAGTACCCTGTCATGGGGTACCGGAGTGGAAAGAGTTCTATGCGATCGATTTTTATTTTAGGGGATTCTATCCAGATGAGTCCTCTCGGTATTGAAAGGGCTATAAGTGCAGATGATGTTTTGCCAAGAAAGGTCCTTCGGTTCATCACTTCCAATCATTTGAGATGTATTTTTTGTAGCGCTCTTCAATCCGGCCTGTCTTAACATTTCCCCTGTGGACAAGAATCCCAACATTTTGTGTCATGGATTCGCCTCTTTTGAGTACAAAAGGTTTTCCACTCAGGTGGTCAGGCCTCCGCGGGCCAAATATTCCGTACTCACGTGTTAACCAGGAGTGGTCCATCCCATCAGGTTTTTGGAACACAGCCACACCTTCGGTTTTTCCTTCAATGGTATTCGAGTAATCTATCCAAAGGGCGACCTTCATATTGGTGGCCTCTTCTCCCTGCGCGCCGTTATCCGAAGTGATGGTCCCTCCATTTAAGCCGCTGAACCTAGGGTGCATTCGGATAAAAGGCCAGGCATAGTGAACGTTATCGCTGACAAACTCAACATCTCCATAAGCCGCTGTTAAAGTGTAGGTCAAATCGATAAAATATTCGCTGTCTTCTAGAGGATAAACAACCATGATCCGTGTTTCATCCAGGACAGGAATGCTCCCATCCATTTCCCACTTTAAATCCGCTTCAATCACGGCTTTGTTGTCCTGTGATTCTAACCGGTGAAATTTAATATGGCGAATGTGGTCGCGAAAAGGGGGGCCATATGCATTAGCTCCAATCATCTGGCCGGAATACAGGGCATTGTATATGTTAACCTGCCGGCCGCCGTTCATTCGCACGGTATCCCCGAAATAAAAAGCCCGATGGTGTGGATAGGGCTCATTTTGCTGCACAAGTAGATTTTTTCCGGAAGGACTCAGCATGGGATAGATATGAGGAAGATCTAACCAGGATGTGTATTGATATGTGAAGACCTCACGGCCGTCGAAAAGGACGTGAAGCTGTCCGAGTTTGTCGTTTTTTTGCAGCTGGATGGAAGGAGGCTGCGCAGATGAGTCAACAGCCGTCAGCCCGCAAACAAGAACTGCGCAGAGGAAGAGATAGGAAAATCGGCAATGGGATTTCATGGACCGTCTCCGTTAGATAATCCAGGGCTTTCTATGCGGGTAATCCAGCAAGCGGTTGGCCTCATCGTCATTAACAAAGCGTTCTTGCTGAGGATCCCACTTCAGCTTTCTCCCCAGTTTCATAGCGATGTGAGTTAAAACACATACCGTATTTGAACGGTGTCCGATTTCCACGGGGGCTATGGGATCCTTTCGGGTGCGCATGCACTCAAGGAAGTTTTTCATATGATTGGTGGACACATAGAGATTCGTTTCGTTTTCTCCGATCTCCTCCTTCAGGATGTTCCTGTTGGACGCTTCGATTTTGCCTCGCTGGACAAATATCCAGCCTTTATCTCCTTCAAACCTCACGCCGGCCGGATTACCTGTTTCCTGGATCAATTTGACTCCGTTGGCGTACAGGCCGTCGGAATGATAGACTGTGTGCACGTTAAAAAGGCCCCGGTCCGGAAATTCTGCTGTGGCAGAGATTTCAACTGGGCCACTCTGTTCCGAACCATTGCCCCACTGGGCGATATCGTTCATGTGGGATCCCCAACCGGTGATCATCCCCCGGCAGTATCGCTCTATCTGCAGCCATCCGGGGCGGCTGTAATTTCTCTGGGGATGCACACGGTCCTCAGAAAAGGGCTCTTCAGATGTGGGGCCCATCCAGAAGTCATAGTTAAGGTTTTTGGGAACAGGCGAAACATCGGGATTTCCCGCTCCATGGTCTTCAGGATTCCAAACACGGATGGTGTGAAGCTTGCCGATGCGCTGGTTGCGGGTCAGTTCACAGGCCATCCGGAAATAGACGGACGACCGCTGCTGTGATCCAACCTGTAAGATCCTCTCGTTCTGCCGTATGGCTTTTACGAGCTTCAGTCCTTCGGCAATAGAAAAAGTCATGGGTTTTTCCATATAGATATCTTTACCGGCATTGGCCGCAGCAATCCCGTGAACGGCATGCCAGTGATCCGGCGTAACGATAAGCACACCATCGATATCCTTTTGTGCGAGAAGTTCACGAAAATCACGGTAGGCCGCACACCCTTTGTAGTTGTTTTTATCCAGTTCCTGGGCATAGATTTTATCCGCCAGCCACTGGGCATCGTCCATGCGGTGTGTGTCCACATCACAAACAGCCACCACTCTTGCTCCAACCTCCAGACCGCGGTAGATCGCCTCCTGCATGTCTCCCTGCCCCTGCCGTCCTACACCGATACATCCCAAAAGCAGGGTGTTGCTTGGAGCCGACTGGCCAAAAACGCTCGAAGGCACAATCGCAGGAGCAGCCATCGCTGCGGCTGTACTCTTAAGGAAATTTCTGCGTGAAATGGTTATTTTCTGTCTCGTATGAGGCATGGATATCTCCTTTTATTTAAATAGTTGGCTGAGTCTGATTAAAATCCCGATTTGCAGCGCCATCGATGATAATGAAATTTCAGCCTTCCGGACATTCCTGTAGTACGATTCTTCCGGTTTCAATCCGCTGGGAACTAACGAGGCATAGTAGCGGCCATCAAATTCTTCTTCTAGATACCAAAGAGTCAAATCGGGATACGTTTCGCTTTCCGTATAGGAAGGATTGACGTATTTTAAAATCTCTGTTCCAATCAGATCTTTTAAAACGGCGTATCTTCCCGAAATTCCAAATACGAGTGCCATCGCGCGGCCGATATTAAACTCAAGGTTTAGACTTCCATGAGCTCCGATAGTATTTTTTTTCGATTCAAATAGGAGTGTAATCTCTTCATCAACGAAACCTTGGAAATTGGAGCTTTTATATTGACCTAAATAATATCCAGCTCCCACACCGGCAACAACTTTTAAAAAATTGCCCAATGGAAGACCATAGTAAAGGCTCAAAGTGAGGGGGACGGCGCTGATTGTTGGCTTCATATCAATATTGACAAGTTCCCCACCTGCATTTAGTGTTTTTGTGCCCTGCTTGCTAAACAGAAAGTATCCAGCTCCCAGCCCAATCGACACACGAGGATTAACGCCGAATATCAACTCTCCTCCAAAAATGGGGCCATATTCCAGAGGTAAAATCTTCCCATTGACATTATATCCAAAAGTGTTTGCAACGTCATCGAGCAGTTGGTTCCATCCATTGAGATGTTTGTCTACATCATTTTGGCCGACGGGCTGCCCAAGACCTCCGAATAATTTGATGCCGACATTCAATCCTGAATTTTCAAATTGGCTCATTTGGTCTTCGCCGGGAGTTTGTTTGTATGGCTCAGCTTTTATTCCTTGTGGAAAAAACAAAAAGACGAGTAATCCCACTGTGAAAAAGACTAACATTTTGTTTTGAGTCATCAATTCTCCTTCAATTCTAATTCCGTTTTGTAATCAGAACTAATGTAGCAACTCCGAGTGAATGAGTCAACAAAACCATAAGATCACCGTTTCACCGTTTTAAGATTTGACACTGCCCTTCGTAAATATTATTCTATATTGTTAAGTAAAGAAACCAAGTAAAAATTGAGACTGAGTAGGATAAAGATCAATGACAAGGGAAAAAGAGAGAAGAGACAGAGAAAAAAAGGAAAAATCTAGACGAAAAAGAGAAGAAAGAGGAAAAGAGAAAAAAAAGAGAAGAATTTTAGCTCAAAAATATTAGGAGGCGTAAGTGAAAGAACTTGTTGAATTGATTGCCAAGTCCCTTGTGGACAATCCTGACCAAGTGAAAGTTTCTGAATTGGATGGGGAGCAGAGCTCGATTATTGAATTGAGGGTGGCCCCTGAAGATGTGGGAAAGGTTATTGGGAAACAGGGCAGAAATGCGCAGGCTATCAGAACTATTCTGGGAGCGGCTGGGATGAAGATTAAAAAAAGACTAAGTATGGAGATTATCGAGTAATAAAGCAAATATAAATTTCCGGGAAAAACAACTCTGTTCGAGAAGCTTTCCCTAATTCTATCTTAAACCTGAATCGTCTTAATGGGACTCGTTTACCTCCCTAAATAGTGGGGATTGTCTTTTTCGATGACAAGTTTTGTGCTGAGCACCTTATCACCGACTGTCAACCGGACGATGTACTGACCGGGGCCAGCCATTGGGATGCGTCTGTATCTACTCTGCGTGGATGTTCCTGCCTGTTTCTCAGGGGGTTTCTGCCTGAAATTCCAGAAAACCTTATTCAAACCCTTTTCTTTTGGTCCTTCCAAATTTTGGATCACTTTGCCTGTGATATCCAGAATTTCAATTTTAGCTTTCTCTGGAATTTCGTTTTTCAGGAAATAGAAAATGTTCGATCCTGTCGGGGGATTAGGTTTAAAAAATCGTTTGTCTGTCACCCAGGACCACTCATAAGTCCTTGCCCACTGCACTTCAGGTCTGATATCAAACAGAAAAACATCTTTTTCTTTCACCTCAGCTGTGAACTGCTGTAATGCTGTGATGTTATCCACGATCCAAGCCCCCCGGCCGTGTGTTCCCGCGATAAGATCGTTTTCACGGGGGTGGATTAGCATGTCGTGGACCGGCACTGTAGGGAGTCCATTCATGAAGCGGGTCCAACTCTGACCTCTGTCCACGGAGATATAGATGGCAAACTCCGTCCCGGCAAAGAGGAGTTCCGGATTTTCGTAATCTTCACGGACGACATACACCGAACCTTCGGGAAGACCATTGGTGATCTTGTTCCAAGTTTGGCCATAATCTTCTGTGACATAGATATAGGGATTTTGATCATCATGGCGGTGACCGTCAAAAACAACATAGGCTCTGCTGGGCACATGGTTGGATGCTTCGACACGTTTGACCCAGTATTCCTTAGGAGCTCCGGCCATATTCCCGCTTAACAGCGCCCATTCTCCGCCATCATTCTGTGTCAGCTGGACATTCCCATCATTGGTTCCGATCCAGATAGTACCCGGATTCATTGGGGATTCGTCAATGGAGACGATGGCGCTGTACCGGCCTTCAGGTGTGGCAGTGAGGTCAGGACTGATAGCCCTCCAGTGGTCACCACGGTCAACGGATTTAAAGAGTTTATTACCGCCATGATATAGAGTCTGTGGATTATGAGGAGATATCAACAA
Source organism: uncultured Eubacteriales bacterium (assembly GCA_964560275.1). Taxonomy (GTDB): domain Bacteria; phylum Acidobacteriota; class Aminicenantia; order Aminicenantales; family Aminicenantaceae; genus JAUWVG01. The sequence goes on from CAZLLG010000117.1 coordinate 9,320, forward strand.
TGGGCCGTTCCAATCAAACCGGTAACGTTCTCTTGTTTCTCCTTTAGGCACTGCTGGCGGCCTGGGTCGAATCGAGGTGTTTTCCCAGTTGCGGAGATCGAGACGGGCGATATTTCCCCCCTGAGTTTCATAATAGATGGTGTAGGGATCTGTCGGATCGACCTGATTGAAAAAACCGTCGGCATTGCTGAGCGGGAACCAATCATTGTTTACGATTCCAGATCCTCGGCGTGAGCGGCTGGGGCCTCCCCAGTTTCCGTTGTCCTGAAGCCCACCATAAACATAATAGGGTTTTCTCATATCCGCCGTTATGGCGTAGAATTGTGCGAGGCCGATGGATGTGATCACATCCCATTTCTTTCCGTTGTCATACGTGATGTTGATGCCTCCATCGCCACCGACGATGACATGGCTGGAGTTATTGGGATCGATCCAGAGAGCATGATAATCGATATGAGTTCTTCCTTGAACGAGCGTTCCCACTTTTAAAGTGCTGCCCCCATCATCCGAATAGGCGAGAGGTGATCCACAGGTCCAGATGGCATCTTCGTTGTTGGGATCCACACGGATCTGACTGTAGTAGGACGGCCGGTTGTTATAGGTATGTTTTTGTGTCCATGTCTCGCCGTAGTCATCAGATCTGAAAATCCCTCCGAGATTTGGATCGAGTTTTTCTGCTTTGAGAACACCGCCTCGCTGCTGGCCGCGTGTTTTTTGAGTACTGACAAGGGCATAAACCGTTCCAGGTTTGCTCCTGGATGCACTGATTCCGGTGCGCCCCATTTCAACGGTTGGGAGTCCCTGAGTGGATTTTGTCCATGTTTTTCCGGCATCCTTAGTCACATATATGCCTGCTTTTGGATCCCACTGGTCGACGGGATCCCCAGCATCAAATCGATCCCTTTCTCTAAAGTGGGCTGCAGCATAAAGAATGCCTGTGTTTTCTGGATCCATGGCCAAATCTGTGATCCCTGTTTTTTCATCAAGATAGAAAACTTTCTCCCAAGTTTTCCCACCGTCAATGGTTTTAAAAACTCCACGCTCCTCATTAGCGCCCCAAAGATGGCCTAGAGCAGCGACATAGACGATATCGGGATTTTTGGGATCGATGAGTAAACGTCCGATATGGTGGGTCTCTTTAAGCCCGACAAATTCCCAGGTTTTCCCAGCATCCGTTGACTTAAAGACTCCGCCACCCCAAGGAGAGCTGTTGCGGTTATTGGGTTCTCCGGTTCCGACAAAAAGGATATTTGGATTCGAGAGAGAAATGGCAATATCTCCGATGGAGGCATTGGGCATCTCGTCAAAGATGGGTTCCCATGTTATGCCCGCATTTTCCGTTTTCCAAATTCCGCCCGAAGCGGCTCCGGCATAGACAACAATCGGATTGCTTTCTACACCTTCAACATCGGTGATCCGTCCTCCGGGATTGGCCGGACCGATCTCCCTCCAAGAAAAGTGTTTCAGAAAATCATAAGAATTCGATTGAGACAGCAGGTCGGCAGACGGCAGCAGCAAACAGAAGATTACGGCCAGGGTGGATACGAAAAGTTTTTTTGAAAAAATTTTGTTCAAT
>CAZLLG010000118.1:0-10891 GCA_964560275.1 uncultured Eubacteriales bacterium
TTTTTCTCAATAGTTTTCGTATCATCATTCTTCTCCTCTTTTTCCTGTTTCGGTCAAAGAAGTTGTTGCCATGGGACTTTTATCGGGAAAAAAGAATTTAAGGCCCTCTAAAAAAAGTGAATCCATCCACTTGGAGAGAGCACTGTCTTTGGTGGGGCTTGAGGATTTGAAGGATTGGCGGATCGGTAAACTTTCAGGTGGTCAGCAGCAGCGTGTTTTTATCGCCAGAGCTATTGTGAATCAGCCAGAGATTCTGTTCTTGGATGAACCGACAACTGGAGTCGATACAAGAACACATGAGCATTTTTATGAGATGTTGGATGATCTTAATAAAAAGGAAAAAATGACAATTGTTCTTGTCACGCATGAAATCGGCATTATCAATAAGCATGTATCTCAAGTGGCATGTTTGAACCAGAGTCTCGTTTACCACGGCACACATTCTGAATTTTGCCGGTCAGAGGCGTTTAAAGAGATGCTGTCAGGAGGGCATCATGTGGTCTCTCATCAACATTGATATAAAATGATGAATGCGCTGCTGACATATGGATTTCTCCAGAGGGCTCTTTTTGCGGGAGTGTTTGTTGCTCTTGCCTGTGCGTTACTTGGAGTTTTTCTAATTCTGCGAAGAGATGCCATGATTGGACATGGTTTGGCCCACATCATGTTTGCAGGAATTGCCATGGGACTTCTTTTGAATGTGCTGCCACTTTTTGCTGCTCTAATCGTAGGAATTATTGCAGCCTTGGCAATCATGAACCTTAAGGAGAAAGCGGGAGTCTATGGTGATACTGCCATTGCAATAATGAGCTCTATTGGATTTGCAGCAGGAATCCTCATCGTTTCATTTTCTAATAAATTTAATGTTGATCTTTTTGGCTATCTTTTCGGCGATATTTTGGCCATCGACGCAACTGAAGTCTGGCTTTCTGTTGTTTTGGCCGGAAGCGTTCTGTTTATTATCGTCCTGTTTTACCGCAGATTTATGTTTATGACATTTGACCGTGAGTCAGCCAGAGCCGCTGGAATGAAAGTTAAAAGGTTGGATACTCTTTTAACAATTCTCACGGCTGTAACAGTCGTTCTGGGAATGAAAGTTGTCGGTCTTCTACTTGTCTCTGCTCTTCTGGTTATTCCCTCAGCAGCTGGTCTTCAACTTGCGTCCAGTTTTAAAAAGGCCATATTATGGGCTTCTGGAGTGGCGCTGCTTTCTGTTCTTCTTGGGCTTGTCTTTTCCTTTTATCTAGATTTCCCTGCTTCTGGAACAATTGTTCTTCTCTCGGCAATATTCTTTTTATTGTCGATAGGTTTTAAGAAAGGTCACAAAATATTTTGATTAAGGCTTGGATTGTTTTTTCTTTAGAGAGATTTTTTGATCAATTTTTTCTTGTAGTTTTTCGAAGGTTTCTATAAATAAGGAATAGTGTTTTTCCCCATAGAGGCAAAAAACGACTTCTTCGGGGCAATCGTTTTTATCAAGAAAATCCATTGTGGTTTTAAGCATGATTTCGCCGCATCGTCGAATAGGGAAATGAAAAATTCCTGTACTGATGGCTGGAAAAGCTAGGCTTTTTATATTTGTCTTTTTAGCGATAAGAAGGGAATTGAGAGTTGCTTTTTTGAGTTTATTGTCTTCTTCTCCCTCTCCATAAACCGGTCCGGCAGCGTGAATGACATGTGCAGCTTTGAGATTTCCTCCTCCTGTGAGAACGGCTTCTCCGACTTCTATGGGGCCAAGTTTATTGCATTCTTCCTGAATCGTCGGCCCCCCAAACTTTCTGATAGCTCCCGCCACACCTCCTCCGAGAATCAAAGATTTATTTGCTGCATTAACAATCGCTTCAACATTGAGCATAACAATATTGCCCTCGATGAGTCTGATTTTTCTCCCATTTCGGGTCCATTCATTCATTGATATCCCCCTCTTATTTAAGCTCACTCATTATTATGGTTTTGATCTCGGCGCCTAATCGGGCGGCTTTCTTTAAAAGAACTGTAGCCTGTTTTGCCATGTCGGATTTGAATTTTTCATCTTTAATATCCGGAAGGTTAATTTTAACATTGTAAAAAGCCCCCATGGCTCCGGCTTCGGCAGAAAGGGCCGCAACTCCTGCATCACTGAGCGAATTTTTATTTCCGTATGTCGCAACATCTTTGGCAATTTTAAGGGCAGCAATACAATTTTCCAGAACATGAAAGGGAACGAGTGTCGCCTCTTTGGTTGTGTTTTCGATGGCTTGCGCCCTTTTCTCTTTCTGTTCATCGGTTTTTTTCTTCATCTTGAAGGTGTCCATGACTTTGTTAAAAGCCAAAGTGTCTAAATCGATGTTTCTAAGAAAGTCATCCTTGAGGACTTGAGACTCTACAGCCAGATCTTTGACTTTTTCCTGAACGGATTCATACCCCTTTTTTCCAACCGTTAAATTTGAAACCATACTTGACAGGGAGGCGGACATCGCTCCGCAGAGGGCCGCTATGCTTCCACCACCGGGTGCAGGGGAATCCTTAGATAACTCATTGGCAAACTCCCTCAGATTGAAATCAAGCAGGGAATTTTCAAACTCCTTGAACTGATATTCAATAATTTTTTTCTGAGGATCAAACGGAGTTATGTCATTCAAGCCCAATGACAACACCGCTGTCTTTATAAGTTCCTCCTCCGGAATTCCAGGGCTTTTGTCCTGTTTTTTGATATAGTGCCTGCCCGCCAAAAGCATGGCTTCCTTGGGAATGAGTCCGACGAGTTCGCTCCCGGTCACACGGAGGCCAATCTGCTCGGCTTCTTTAATGGTCTCATCAAAAACAAGATGGGGAGGGGAAATTTTATAATTTGTAAAGTTAATAGAAATTTGTGCAATGCCGTAGTCATCTATATACCAACCCACGGCTTTGACCTCCTTAAATTTTCCAGGCACTTTAATGGCTTTTCCATCTTTATCTCGAATGATATTCCCGGATTCGTCTCTTTTAGCCCGACCCCTTTCTCTCAGGTTAAGGGCAATGTGTTGGGCCAGCTTTCGGTCGTTTGTATTCAGGTTTATATTGTAGGCTATCAAAAATTCCCTTGCTCCAATATTTGTGGCCCCGGTTTTTGGATTAAAAACAGGTCGCCCATAGTCGGGAGCCCATTCCGGATCTAAAAATTTTTCTGAAAGTCCTTCGTATTCGCCAGTGCGGATGTTTGCAAGATTTTTTCGTTCGGGTTTTTGTGCTGCTTCCTCATAGAGATAAATTGGAATTTCCAATTCACGGGCAACTCTTTCTGCAAGTTCATGTGCCATTTTGATGCAGTCCTCCATTGTCACTCCAGAGACAGGCACAAAGGGACATACATCTGTAGCCCCAATTCGGCTGTGTGCACCGGTGTGTTGGCTCATATCAAGGACCTCTGCAGCCTTTTTAATAGCCTTAAATGCGGCCTCTACGGCTCCTTTGGGAGTGCCGACGAAAGTAACAACAGTGCGGTTTGTCGAATCTCCCGGATCGACATCAAGAAGAGTTACGTTTTGAGTAGATTCGATTTCTGCAGTGATGGATTTGATTTTTTCGAGATCTCTCCCTTCGCTGAAATTGGGAACACATTCGACGAGCTTCATTGGTTGTACTCCTTATTTTTTTATGTCCAATAGGTTTCCGTTCTGGTCATAGAATTCGACCTCTCTAAAAGCATCAAGATATTTTATTAGTTTTTCTCTGTCGCCCGCAATGACGACAATGGGAGTAAGCAGGGATATCTTGTTGACTGTTTTAAATACATCATCGGAGTTTACCAGACTCAAACTTTCATAATAATTATTCCATAATTCATCCCCTCGTTGATGCATGATTTTTTCCGATATCCTAAGGGCAAACTGATCCATTGTATTTAAGGTCAGAGGGAAATTTCCTATGAGGTATGATTTGGCCTGTTCGATTTCGCTGTTGAGTATTCTGCTCTGAGTTAAATTTCGAATTTCTATCATTATTTCCCCAACGGATGAAAAAATCGATTCAGGCTGGACTTTGGCTCTGATAAAAATAAGACCGAATTGGTCAAAAAGTTCGATTTCACTGTATGTCCAGTAGGCAAAGCCCTTGGATTCACGCAAATTCATAAATAGACGGCTGTTGGGAGTCCCTCCCAAGACTTGGTTGAAGACTAATAAATGAAATATACTGGATTTGATTTCGGGAGATAAGATGTTCCCCAAATAAATTGTGGCGTCTTTTGCTCTTGGGAGATCGATAAAACATATTTTTGTAGCAGAATTAGGCTGAGGTGACGGCACGTCTATTTTTTTCATGTCTTTTTTTTGCCACTCGTTGAAATAGCTGCTGACTTTCCGAGTGGCTGTGTTGAGATCGATGTTTCCAATCAACACAATGTGGGCATTATTTGGACGGTAGTACGTATCAAAAAAGGAAAAAAGAACGTCTCTATCATAGTTTTTTATGACGTCATCGTTAAACATGATGTTCTTGGTGGGATGGTTCCGAAACAATACATGGTACAAGATTTTTTTTGCCAAAAACTCCGGATCTAAGATTTTTTGACGCAAATCGTAAAACATCGTTCTTTTAATATTGTCGATTTCCAGCTTGGTGAAGGTTGGTTCCATGAACATTTTGCTTAAAACATCGAGTGCTGCATCCAATTTATCTTCAAGGAATGAAAATGAGAAAAGGGTGTAGTCGGGATAGACGGCAAAGTCCAATTTTCCACCTATGGATTCAATGGCTTCTTCGAATTGAGCAGAGTTAAAAGAACCGGCTCCTCTATTGAGCATGTTGGCTGTAAACGTGGCCATACCAGGCAAATCTCTGGGAGAAGAGTTTTCTCCATCGAAAATAATCATTCGAAGATGCATTACCGGAGTTTTGTTCTGGCGGATCACTGTGAGGCCCAATCCGTTGGCGAGAGTGGTCAGTTCGATGTCCGGAAGATTGAGTAGGGGAAGAGGATCGGGATCTGGTACGTCTCTTCTGAAACGCTCCTGCGACATAAGAGTGCGGGAAAAAGGGAAACATCCTAGACAAATACAAACGATTAAAGTAAATAATGCAGGCGATGTCTTCCTAATTTTTATTCGCATTATTTAATTGCAATTTCGAGGAGAATCCTTCCCTTTGAGAAGTAACTATTCATGGCCCCTAAAACGCGTGCTGGAGTGACGTGCATGTATTTGTTCAATTCAGAAAAAAGTCCAACCAAATTTCCTTTTTCGAGATAGGCTTCAGCAAGATGGACCGCCTTTCCTAAAGTCGTTTCAAACTGCTTGAGGTAGTCGACTTTAAACATGTTTTTTGCCTTTAGGAGTTCTTTCTCCTGGATGACGTTTGTTCTCAATCTGTTGATTTCAGAAAAAACGACTCTGCGGCTTTTGTCTTTCATCATTTCTTCATTTGTGAGGGCTAATAATTTAAAAACAGCAAAGTCTTTTCTAATTTCAATGCCCCCTTCAAGATAAAAAGCTAAACGTGGCCGGAGAAGTCTTTTGTATAAACGAGAACTTTTTCCTTTAAGAAGAAGATAGTCAATAATGGATAATGTATAAAAATCCATTGTATTAGAAGGGGAGAGTCTGAAACCCAGATAGAATCCTGGAGATGAGGCCAAAGTGTGTTTAAATGTTTCCTCTATATCACTTTTTTCTTCTGGTTTTTCAAGGATTATCGGCTCTGGTTTTTTACCTGCAGGGATGGATTCAAAGTATTCCCGAATGAGACCTGAGGTTTTGTCTATATCGATATTGCCTACTATGGAGACAACCGCATTGTTGGGTATGTAGTATTTTGAATAGAAATTCGAAACATCGTCCACACTTATATTTCTTATGTCATTGATATCTGTGCCGATGACAGGATGACTGTACTCAGGATTAGCATAAAGGAGTTGATCGAAATAGAGGGCACTTTCTTGATAGGGATCATTCTCTTTTGCGATTTGAATTTCTTCTATTAGAGAATTTTTGACTTGCTGAACGCTCGAAAGATTGATGGATAGAGAGTTCATTCGATCCGACTCCAGCCATAATACGAGGGCAAGCTGGTTGGATGGAACTGTCTGGGAATAAATTGTTATATCCGCTTGTGTTTCTGCGTTGAATTCCCCGCCGATTCTGTTCAGATAATTGATGTTCTGCATAGGACCGATATTTCTGGAACCCTTAAACATCATCAGGTTTTCCATAAGATAGGCCATGCCGTATTTTCCTGGAGAATCATGTGTAGAACCGACCTTATAAGCGACAACAATGGATACAAGAGGTAGGGATTCGTCTATTGAAAGAATGACAAAGAGACCATTGTCTAGCTGGAAAGAAGAATATGGAAATGAGGGCTCTTCCTGTTGGGCAGAAACTGAAGGAATAGAGAAAAAAATCAATAGAGATAATCCCAGCCCGATTATTTTTTTGTCTCTCATATCGGTTGAAATCCGTCTGCTCCTATGTGTATATGCTGGAGTAAAATTAAATAATTCAGAAGGATCAGCAAACTCTTTTGATCACAACGATTGTTTGATCGTCCATTTGTTCGGTTCCTATGGTAAATTCTTCTAATTCCTGGTTGATTTTTTCCATAAGGTCCTGAGCTCCAATTTTTAAGTTCTTCTTCAACAGTTGAATTAGACGTTGTTCCTCGAATTCCTCATTGTCTTTATTCCGGCTTTCTGTGATCCCATCGGTGAACAATAAAGCGATGTCACCGACACCGAGTTTCAGGTTTTCCATTTTATAGTCGATATTTGGGAACATCCCCAGACAAAATCCAGAACTCTCTAAACGATGGACATTACCTTTCTGATCTAAGATGAGTGGAGGATTGTGTCCGGCATTGATATATTTTAGCTCGGACGTTTTTTTATTCAGTTCACTGAAGAAAAACGTGATGAATTTATTCGAACTCGAGCTGCGGTGAACAAAGTCATTCAATTTTTTCACCATCTTTTCGATGTCGTAATCCAAATGAACTTCTGATTGCAGGGCGGCCCGGAGCGAAGCCATGAGGAGAGAAGCGCTGACACCCTTTCCGGAAACATCGGCTATTGTGATTCCAATCCGTTCGGGATCTATGTCAATAAAATCATAATAGTCTCCTCCGACTTGATAACATGGCACATTTGCTCCGGCGATTTCAAAGCTTTTGCTTTGGGGATTTTCCTTCGGCAGGAAATCCCTTTGGATTTGAGTAGCAAGAGCGAGCTCTTTCTCCATTTTTTCCTTTTCGATCCCTTGTTCTACCAGTTTGGCATTTTCAATTTTGATCGCTGCCAAGTTAGCCAGGAGCGTCATAAGTCTCAGATCTTCTTCTGTGAATTGTTCGAGCTTAAATATTCGATCCGCGTAGATGACGCCTATGATATCCTTGTTGTTCCATAAGGGGACACACATGGCCGAATGAATATTGAGGTTGATGATACTGGCTTCAGCTTTAAATCGTGTGTCATCTTGGGCGTCTGACGTTAGAATGGAGGAGTTTTGACTCACGGCCTGGTTGATGATGCTCTGGCTGACCTGTATTTTCTGGTTTTCCAGACGCGGATTATTGATGCGAATAACTCTTGGGATGAATTGAGGGGGATTTCCTTCCTTGAGCATGAGAATCCCCCTATCCATAACCAGGTGCTGTCCGATGATATCCAGGATGTGTTCGAGGAGTTCGTTTAGAGGTTGATGAAGGACAAGAGCTTTGCTGACTTCACTAATGACAGAGGAAATCTGGTGCTCGATCCTCATCTTATCCATATCCATGGGGCGAACTTTAGCCTTGATCGTCGTGCTGATATCGGGTTTTTTCAAGATGTCTTCAATTTGGATCATGCTGTTAATAGCGGCTGAGGAGGACGGAGTATCGGTCACTTCAACATTGGTTGAAATCTCTTGATCAAATACAATGCGTGTGGATCCGACAAGAACCTCATCTCCCTTGTTCAGGATGGTTTCTGTCTGGATTTTTTTCCCATTGAGAAAAGTTCCGTTTTTGCTGTTATTGTCACGAACAGCATAATGGTTATCTTTTGGGTATATGATGGAATGGTGCCCGGAGCTGTAGGGATCGAGAATGGCGATATCATTGTCTGCTGACCGTCCTATGGATATTTTATTTTGTTTAAGAGGGAATGTGAATGAGTCATCCTTTTTGGGATAAATATATAAATTTGGCATTGTGTTCCCGATTCCTTTAAGGTTATCTTGAAATTTTAAACTGTAAAAGGAAAAAGTTCAAGAGGGAGAATTTCGCTCTATTGTTTTGAGTAGTTTTTTGCACCGTACAATCTTATCTTCAAAAGAAATATCATCGATCAAAGGAAGAAGGAGATCCCTAATGTCTTTTTTTAGAATATTATCGAGAAACTCAAGGGCATAATCGATCGTCCGTTTTTCACCCGTCATAATATTCTGATAGGCTCTGATGATATCTTTTCTTGGATAAATAAGGCTCAGGAGTTCAAAAATATGCTTGAGAGAATTAGCTAGGCTGGATTCCAAATTTGCCATAATATTTTTTTCCTTAGCATCTGATAAAGCCTTTTGGATATCAAAGAGAAGCATATAGCTCTGCCGGATGTCCTGTTTAATTTCAGGAAGAATGATGTCTTCATGGATCTGGATTTCAGGATTGTTGGCTCTGAGTCTAAACAAAGCTTCCGTGACTTCGTCACTCACTTCCCTGTGTTTCTTTTTAAACTCTAAGGATAGAGAATCCGCTGCTTTTTGAGAGCCAATTCTAGCTAGGATGTCCGGAATTTCTTTTCGAAGCCCCACTTCTTCATCAGTATCGCTTAAATAATCCTTAAGCGTGCCTGTAATTAATGCTCCATAGTCAATGAGGGCCTGGCTGGCAATTCGTTGTGTCCTTGGATTGTTGAGCTGCTTAATAACCAAAGGAACAAATTTTCGTTTTTTTATTTTTCCCGCACTTTCAAGGGCATATCGGAGAACTTCGGGAGATTTATCTTTAAGCAATTGTCCGAGATTTTCTGTGAGTGAAGAGTCTGGAGACATTAAGCCTAATGCTTTTGCGGCCTCCATCTTATGCACTTCTCCCGTTTCCGAGGATTCATGTAGAACTTTTTCAAAATGGTCCTTCATCAGTTCCTTGTAGACATCCTGCTCCATAATATCCTTGATATCTGTATCAATGTGTTCGTCATCTAGAGTATCATCCATCTCAGGAAAGAGGAGACATCCTTCCTTATTGAGCAGTGAATCCATGGAAGAGGCTTGGATTTCATTGCACTTATTCGAAATGATTTTTCTCATGCCCGTGCTCATTTTGTCTCTTTTGACGAGATCAAAGATGTTCATGGCATACAATACAGAACTGCGGTTTTTGCTTTCGATTGTATCAAAAACCAGTTTTGTCTTGTCGATATCCACATTGTCCATCAGAAATTCGTCGGCTTCCTGCCATTTAATGCTCAGATTTCTCTTGACAATATTGACATACTCCCTTGTGCTCAAAAGGTTACATCCCACCCATGCAGCAATAAAAACAAGAGTGAGATAGCTGATCTGAGTATAGGTGAAATGAAAAATTGTGAGGGCTATCAGTAAAAATGCAGCTCCAATGCCTTTGGCAAATTTACTGACGAACATATCAATAAAAACTTTAGATTTGTATTTGATCTCTGGAGGTATCGGGATGTACAGCAGTTCTTTAACAGATTGATTAAGGGAATGTGCCAGGCTTTTATCCGCACCCTTGAGATAAACGGCCCAGTAGATGTGAACAAGAGCAGGGAGTGCAAATACAACCACAGATCCGAGGAGCAGAAAAAAAGGTGCAATCATCAGGGCTGTTCTGAGCCCAAAGTTTTTCAGGATACGATTGGTCGTAAAGACATGAAGAAGGTAAGAAAAAATCAGAAGAACCGTAAAAAAAGTGCCTAGGAATGCTGTCCTTACATCCTGATCTTGAAAAGTGTTATCCACAACTGAGCTGAATTGAAAATCGACTAAAGTGGCAACAATGATACCGAAGCCGACAATCCCGCAAAGGAGAAGCAGATGTCGGTTATTTTTAAACATACGCAAGTTTTCAGCAAATCCGGTTGCCGGTGTCTTTTTTTTGGTCTTTATTGGTGATTCTGTCTTCACGTCCTTCTGCGTTTGTCTATGAAGAATTTTCACGATCACCAGAGTGCCGACAAGCATAATCGGGCAGACCAGAAGGAGGTTCTCCGTTCCAAGAATTTTGGCCAAAATGGATGCGATAAGAGAACCAGCAACTCCGCCAAGTAATCCACCGCTTACTAAAAATCCCACGAGGCGTTTTGTTTGACGAGGATTATAGAAATCATTGACGAGAATCCAATACTGGGTGACGGATGTGCCAAGAAAAATGTCCTCCCAGAACCAAAATATCATGGACAGCCATTTCCATTCCGTTTTAAACAGAAACCAAAAAATGAGGAGATTCACGATAAAAAAGACTAGGGTAGAGGTGATGTACCGTTCTCTTTTTAAAGTTTGCAAAAGCTTAGCGTTCAGTGTGACTACAAAACCAATCAAAACAGCGGTGAGTAAATAGGCATAGGGAAGTTTTTCGAAGGACAGCCATTCTAGATAGAGTGATATTTTTACTGGGATGATGATGTAGGCCGAAGCTGTGATGAGGAAAAAATAGAAGAACAACAGTACAGCGGTGTGAGTCTCTTCTGGCTTGACATCAAAAAGACGTTTTAAAATTTTGTTCAAGAATCTTGTTTCACTCATTTTTGATGCTTTTGTACCGAAAAAATCGGCAGCACTTCTCTGCACAAAATGATGCGTTCCTCAGTAGAAATGTTGTCGATTAATGGGAAAAGTCGATTTTTGATTTCCGTTGGTAGGATATTATCGAGAAGTTCAATGGCATAGGCAATGGAATCCTTGGTGCCTAATTCGATATTTTGATAAGCTTTGGTGAT
>CAZLLG010000119.1:0-10832 GCA_964560275.1 uncultured Eubacteriales bacterium
TGGAAAAAGTAAGCTTTGCTCGGCGCACTCATTTTTCCCTCCAGAAATAAATTTCGGCTGCTAAAATTGATTCTACCATTTTTGCCGCCATTTTATCGAATGTGATTTTAGATTTAGAAAAAGTCAATAGGCATGGATTCGAATCGCCCTAAATTAGAAGTTCTTTTGTCATAAAAAAGTTAGGCTTGGAGAACGTTTAGAACAGGAAGTCCAGATTTATAATCCTGCAGTCTAGATTTTGTTAACGTTTCAAACCAGCCAACCTCTCCTTCGCATCGACCACATCAAGGAGGCAGGGACCGGCGTCTTTCCAAAGGTTGTACCTGTCGATAATTTCACAATGGGTGTTTCAATTGATGGGCTGAGTGTCAAACGATGAAGGGTAGGGCTGTTTGCCTTTATTATTTCTTTCGGTATCGTAATCTTGAGCTAATATCAAAGACTATAGCAAAAACAATGATAAAAATAATTGATGACTGCCAATCCACATGATTCTTCATTATTAAGTTCACCAATAAAAAAGAAGCTGTCGCAGCGATTGTCGATATCAGAGTCGATAATAATATTTTATCTTTCATTGGTATTATCTCCTTCTTAAAATAGAGAGTTTCCTTCTATCCTAATATCTAAAATAATATTCAACCCCTCCATTCCTGTCAATGATGCTATACAAAAGAGCTCTTGGTTAAATCTGAGACAGAATCTAAATAGATTTTAAAAATCTCTTAATATCATCTTGTGTTCCGGAAAGGACGGATTAAATTCAAAATTCATAAAGAGTCAAGGTGCTTTTTGGCTGATTTGGAAGTTTTGTAAACCTTCCCTTTCTCAGCGACCATTTTTTCAATCTTCCCCCACTCCTGTACGCTATAGGCCGGCCGCTCAATCAGTTCGCAAGGAGATATCAGGACTCCTTTTTTCGTCACTTTAAACATTATAGTTGAGCCATGTTCAAGCCTAAGGATTTCTCTTATGGTTACAGGAATCGTCACCTGTCCTTTTGATGTAACTTTTGCTATTTCTGTATAACTCACATGATCTCCTTACTTCCCGTCTATCTTACTTTCTTACTTTATCCTGTTGTGAAACGTTAGTCAATACTTAAGAAAAAAATATAAGGAAGTATCCTAACAGCTGTTGTGTCCCTTATACGAAAAAGGTAGGATTGGAGCAGACATGGTGAATAAAAAGAAGGATCCCCTGGAACAGCTCCAGCTCAAACGCCAGCTCGGGCTCTTTGATTCCACAATGATTATGGTGGGAATCATCATCGGATCGGGCATATTTACCACAACCGGAATCATGGCCAAAGACATCCCATCAACCGGACTTATTCTCCTTGCCTGGCTAGTCGGCGGCCTGCTCACACTTGCCGGGGCTCTCACATATGCCGAACTCGGAGCAGCCCTGCCGGAAGCCGGCGGGCAGTACGTCTATCTGAGAGAAGCCTACGGCCCCATGACTGCTTTCCTCTTCGGATGGATCCTTTTCCTTGTCTATATGACCGGAGGAATTGCCGGACTGGCGCTGGCTTTTGCCGAATATTTCGGAAACTTGTTTCCCTCTCTCTCAACTGAAAGTCTCATTTTCAGCAAAACCGTAAAAATTTTCAGCTTATCTTTCCCATTCAGTATATCCGCAGGGCAGTGTGTGGGAGTTGCCGTCATCCTCCTGCTGTCGTTTTTTAATTATATCGGGGTGATTTTTGGAAAGCTCATCCAGAACTTCTTTACTGTTGTTAAAATTGGAATTGTCACGGCCATCATTATCCTGGGCTTTGCAATAGGCAAGGGCACAGCACCCAAGCTTGTGATCAACCCAGGAGGCTGGAGTTTCGGCCAGATGATATTGGGTTTTGGAGTGGCTCTTGTGGCCATCACATGGGCTTTTGACGGCTGGAACAATATCAATTTTGTCGCCGGTGAGATCAAAAATCCCAAACGCAATCTCCCCCGGGCTTTGATGTTAGGAACGGTGGGTGTCACCATCCTCTATGTCCTGATCAACTATGTCTATCTCTATGCCCTTCCTATAGAGAAAGTCACGGGAGTTGTGCAAATCGCAGAAAGAGCCACATCTGCCTTATTTGGTGGCACGGTGGGTGCCCTGATCTCGACCGTGATCCTCATATCGATTTTTGGTGCCATGAACGGTTCTATTTTGGCCGGTCCCAGGGTTTATTATGCCATGGCCCGGGATAAACTCTTTTTCAAAAAAGCATCCGAAGTCCATCCCCGTTTCAAAACACCTGCATTTGCGGTCGTAATTCAGGCCATCTGGGCCTCTCTGCTCACACTAACAGGCACCTTCGAACAGCTGTTCACCTTCGCTATGTTTATTGCCATCGTCTTCTGGATTGGTGCCGCAGCGTCTGTTTTTACACTGAGGAAAAAATATCCCGACCTTCCCCGCCCCTATAAAGCCTGGGGATATCCTGTTGTCCCGGCTATATTCATACTGACTTCTTTAGGAATCCTCATCAATACGCTGTTTAAAAAACCTGTCGAGGCACTAGCCGGAATTCTCTTCACAGCTCTGGGAATCCCCGTCTACATTTACTGGAAACGAAAACGGGACCAAGAATGATTTTATCCGATTTGGAATAAATTCATCTCTTGATTGTATATTCTACGGAGGAGAATAAGCATGAAAAAAATCACAATGCACTGGTTGAATTTTTTTATTATTTTTATTGTCATATTTTTACTCGGCGTGGTCATCGGCTTTATGGTCATTCCCCAATCCAGCGTATCAACGGGTACCGAAGAAGAAAGTGATCAGCCCGTAAGAGCCATAGGAGAGATCAAGCCTCCAACGCTCATCAAAAAAGTGGATCCCGTTTATCCTGAAGTGGCAAAGCAGGCACAGGTTGAGGGAACCGTTATCTTAGAGGCCACAACCGATATTTACGGCCGTGTACAAAGAGTAAAAAATCTCAGATCTGTTCCTCTTCTCGATCAAGCCGCCATAGACGCAGTGAAACAATGGGAGTACGAGCCTATGATAATAAACGGTAAGCCGAGAGGAGTCATTTTTACTATTACGGTCGTTTTTAATCTGAAATAACCAGCAGCAGTTTAGGTCCTTTCTATTTTTTTAGTGTTTCGAGCTTTGCACTGGCATTTCTGTTATCGGGATTCAGCTCGAGGGCTTTTTCGAAACTGGCGATGGCCATCTCTGTATTTTCTTTCCTCATGTAGACCTCACCTAAACTGTCAAAAGCTATATCGGATTCGGGAAACAAGTCGGCCAACACCAGAAAGATTTCCAGGGCGTCATCCAACTTCTTGTCCAGCATCATATAGAATGCATACTGATCGATTTCAGCGTGCAGCACATAATATTCCTCTTGTTGAGCAAACATTGTTTTAAGCTTGTTGAGTGCAGTTCTAAGATCGGATGCGGCAAAAGTCTCTTTGAATAGGTTAAAGGCGGAATTTTTACCGGCATATGTTTTTTGGGCGTCTTCAATATAAGCAAGCTCATCTTTCAGCTCATTAAACTCAATAAATTCACCGTGACCGGGAACCACAATTTTAGTCTCTGCTTCCGTACTTATCATTTTTTTGAGATTTTTAATCCATCTCGGCAGATACGTCACCCGCTCAGAATCGATGTAAGAATCATATCCGGATGCAAACAGGTCACCCGTTATCCACAAGCCTTCTTCGGGACAAAAAACGAGGATGTCGCTGTTGGAGTGAGATGTCCCAAAAAAGATCAATTCTAGAGTGATATCTCCCAGGTCCAAAGACATAGAGTCGCCGAATGTTTGTGTTGGCGGTGTCAATACAAATCCCTCTCCAAGTCCGTTGTTTATGGCTTGGTAATAGGCGATCCGCTTGGCAAGAATCCTAGCGCTGTCAGAATCCTTGTTCATTTTTTCCAGACCGGCTTTCATCTGCTCGACAGCCCCCTTGTAACGGGGAAGGTTATCCTTCCGGCTCTGTTCTGCGTTTTGCATATCTTCTGAGCAGCTTTCATGACCGATGATGGGGACATCATTAAAAACCTGATTGCCGTACGTGTGATCTCCATGGAAATGCGTATTGATCACATAGGCAAAATCCTTTCTGTCGAATTCCTTTTCAATTCTCTCCCTTACCTGTTCGGCAAGTACTGGAGAGACCGTTGTGTCGAAAACAACAATACCCTTTTCGGAATTGAGGGCCACAATATTGAAATGGTCCAGAACATTCAGGGTGATTAATCTCTCGCTGTGTCTCTGGACATCGATAGAAATTCCTTCGTTGGCCAATAAAAAAGCGGACGTCGAAACCCAAAGCAGAAGCAAAAGTCCAAAAAGAATTTTTCGGTTTTGCATTCCATCCTCCAATTTCTTTGTTTAATCCTAACAAAGATTTTCTATTTTTAATAACTCTACACTTTAATAATACGTTTCAAATTCAAAAAGATTTCATTTCTTCAGAAAATTCATCTATAATCACAGTGCCTTAAGCAATCTACACTTTTTCAAGGAGGATAGACACGATGAAAAAGATTTCAAGACGGAATTTCTTCAACACCAGCCTTTCATTAGGGGCCGGTGCAATGATCTCAAGAGCCTTTTCCTTTGCTCAAACATTAGAACCATACAGCCTCCCAGTGATACTCGTTGCCCACACGAATGCAACAGGGAAAAAAGCCACGGAAGCGGGTTGGGAAATTCTTTCCAGCGGCGGTTCAGCATTGGATGCCGTTGAAAAAGCCGCCAACATAATCGAGCTGGACGGGGAAGGGACCAGTGTCGGTTACGGTGGGCTCCCTAACGAACATGGCGTTGTTCAGTTGGATGCGTCCATCATGGATGGCAAGACCTACAGCGCAGGATCGGTCGGCTGTTTAGAAAATATAAAAACCCCCTCCTCTGTGGCTAGAATCGTCATGGAGCGGACGGACCATGTGATGCTTGTGGGGAAAGATGCCTTGGAATTCGCCAAAAAATGGGGATTTAAGGAAGAAGACCTCCTCACAGAAAAAGCGCGAAAGCGCTGGCTGGATTGGAAGGTGAACCACAGCGAGAGGGACGACTGGGGACCTCCCCAGCATCTCAAGGATCTTGAATCTACAGAGGAATCAGATATCGATTACACCACAGGAACCACCAATGTCTTGGCCGTCGACAAAAACGGAGATATTGTAGGGATCACCACAACCAGCGGACTTAGCTACAAGATTCCCGGCCGTGTGGGAGATTCGCCTATTATCGGAGCCGGACTCTATGTGGATAATGAGGTCGGAGCCGCTGCCGCCACAGGAAGAGGGGAAGACGTGATCAAGTCCTGTTCCTCTTTTTACATGGTCATGCGGATGAAAGAAGGCCGGACTCCTCAGGAGGCCTGCGAAGACGCAATGAAATTGATCGTCGAAAAGTACAAAAAGGTCAATCCCAATTTTTATCCGGGTGAAACGTTCCGTGCCGTCAACAAGCAAGGCCAAGCCGGTATCTGCAATATGCGGGGACGGAGACCCCCCGTCATGTCAATCATGAACGCCTCCGGATATACGCGGCATCAAGGAACGATCGCTTTCCCCACTGAATAATATTTATTTTTTCGATAAATTTTATCTCGGCTTCGGGATAAGACCTACCACACCATCCACTCCATAATTATTTTCATCAACAAGGAATAAGTCTCTGACTAGATTGTATATGAAGTGGAGACAAGAATGGAATCCCCGAAAAAAACACCGAATTTTCGCAATATACTTTTCCTGATTCTTATGATTTTCAGTTTTAGTGCATTTGCCAGAGAAACAGACAAAAAAAACCTTCCTCGCGAGAGCTTTATGGGAAGTGTATGCTATTTAGAATATGACTCTCCTGGTTTAGATTTTGTGATTATGACGCAGGAACGGCCGGGACAGGAATATCTTCTTGATGATATTCAAAATCAGCCGTTTGAGTTTATCTGGGTACACAGAGAGTTCAAGTCCAGGAATGCTGACGCCCTCAAAGAAATCAGAGATTATCTTTTAGAAGGATATGAGTCTGGGAGAAGCAAGGTTGTCATATCCGGCGCATACTCAACAGAAATGGCAAAGACAATGGGGAGATCTGATGGTTATCTCCAGTTAACCTCAATCAATATTTTTAGACCAGACGGACGCTTTGAAATCAGTAAATCGTATCATTTGGATGGTGTAGTCGGCGGGGTCTGTGGATGCATTGCCTTCCCGGTAAAAAAGAAGATAAAAAGTAATAATCATTAATTTGGAGGACATCATACTTATTGTTAATTGGGGACAGGCCCCATTTTTTCGCTGGAAAAATGGGGCCTGTCCCCAATTAAATATGATGTCCCCCTAACTACGCCGAACTTTTTCTTTTCTCTTTTCGTATATCAGGATGTAGCAAGTGACATCGGAAGGAGAAAGGAATGTTAAAAAACTACCTTAAGATAACTCTGCGAAATATTTCACGGAACAAAATGTATTCGGGCCTCAATATTGTCGGCCTGGCCATCGGCCTGGCCTGCTGCATCCTCATCCTGCTTTATGTGCATGATGAGCTCAGTTACGACCGCTTTCACGACAATGCAAACAGTATATACAGAGTCGTACCAACGTTTACGACCTCGGAACGGACTATGTATCTGGCCACCAATGCCCATGTTCAAGGCCCAATGCTCAAGGATGAATTCCCCGAAGTTTTAGAATATGTAAGGTTTACATCGTACAGAGAAAGAGTCATTGAATATGAAAACATTTCCTTTTCTGAAGAACGATTTCTCTATGCGGATGATTCGGTATTTACTGTCTTTTCATTCGATATGATATTGGGAAATCCAGCGGAAGCTCTCGTCAATCCCAATACAATCGTCCTCACGGAAGAGATGGCCAAAAAGTACTTTGGAAGTGGAGATCCAATGGGAAAGAGTTTAAAAATTAATTACAACGCCCTTTTCACAGTCACCGGCGTTATCAAAAACATCCCGTCGGCATCACACATAAAGCCGGATTTTTTGGCTTCATTCAGCACAATGGGCCTCAAGCCTTCTACCAACATCAACATGGATTTGCTGAATCAGGTCAATTACTACACCTACCTTCTTTTCCAGGAAGGCACAGATTACAAAGTGATGGAACAAAAATTCACCGATGACGTTAACAGACGCATCGGTGCCATGCTCAAACAGCTCGGAGGTTCTGCAGAGCTTGGTCTCCAGCCTTTACCAAAAATATACCTCCATTCCGATCGAGAACTTGAATCCATGCAGATGGGAGACATCACCTACGTGTGGTTGTTTTCAGGCATTGGAATTTTTATCCTGCTTTTGGCATGTTTGAACTTCATGAATTTGTCCACGGCGAGGTCCGCCAACCGCGCCAAAGAGGTTGGCTTGAGAAAAGTTGTCGGAGCCCAAAAATCCCAGCTTGTCAGACAATTTTTGGGAGAATCCATGATCCTGACATTTATCTCATTTCTATTTGCGATTATTCTTGTTCTGATTTCGATGTCACTGTTTAGAAACATTTCCGGGAAGGAGATATTGATAAATTCGCTGTTGAATCCTGTCGTTCTGGCAGGATTTCTCGGTCTGTTTTTAATCATCGGCCTGATCGGAGGAAGTTATCCGGCCTTTTTTCTTTCGGCTTTCCGTCCGGTTGAAGTGATACAGGGAAAATTGAAGAGAGGGGCAAAAAGTTCGGTTTTAAGAATTGTTCTCGTTTCCTTCCAATTTGCGGTATCGATCATCCTTATTATCGGGACATTCACAGTCAATACTCAGCTGAAATATGTGCGCTCTAAAAATCTGGGTTATAACAAAGACCATGTGATTGTGATGACAATGAGGGATAACGAAACTCAGCAAAAATACGAAGCTATCAAGGAGGCCATCCAGCGAAATCCCAGTGTGGTCAATGTATCCGCCTCTTCCACCAGCCCGTTAGGCACAAATGATTTCAGCGCCCATCATGCCGTAGGTAAACCTGAGGATCAAATCAATATGTTCTGGTCTCAAATGGTCGATGATCAATATGTCGACACATACAAAATGGAGATCATCCAAGGCCGGAATTTTTCAAAGGATTTTCCCTCCGATAAAGAACAGTCCATCATCATCAACGAAGCAGCCGTGAGAAAACTCGGGTGGCAGGATGATCCCACCAGCCAGAAAATCGAAAGGTTCAGCGGTCAAAACTTGTCCACCCGTCGTGTATACAATGTCGTGGGTGTTATCAACGATTATCACTTCCAATCACTCCATGAAGAGATTCAGCCCATGATGCTGTATTACACTAATCCGTACGGAAACTTTTCAATTCTTTCTGTCCGAGTCCGCCCGGAAAATATCCAGGAAACCATCGGTTTTCTCGAGACGACATGGAAACAGTTCGACACTCAATATCCCTTTGAGTACACATTTGTGGACGACCAATACGACTCTCTTTACAGGACGGAAGTCCGCCTTGGAAAACTGTTCAGCTATTTCACGACTCTGGCCATCCTGATCGGGTGCCTCGGTCTGTTTGGACTGACCTCATTTACGACCGAGCAACGCACAAAGGAGATCGGGATCCGGAAAGTTCTGGGTGCTTCGATAAACGGCATCATTTATATGCTGGTTCGGGATTTCACAAAATGGGTATTCATTGCTGTGATAGTGGCCTGGCCAATTGGGTATTTGGTAATGAACAAATGGCTGAACAACTTCGCCTACCGGGCTAATTTAGGTGTTTGGATATTTCTTACGTCGGCACTCCTTGCTCTCGTGATCTCTATAGTGACCGTGAGCTACCAATCGATTAAAGCCGCACTGGCTAATCCCGCCAAATCCATTAGAACAGAATGAAGATAAAGTCCCTATTTTTGGCCTGCAATCGGTTTTAAGGATAGTCTCACGGTTCGGTTTGAAGTCCTAGCGATCCATAGGACAAGGTCTGTTCCTGTTAGAGTCCGATTATATCCCAACTCTAAATCCTTACCAGGAACCAATTTCCGGCCGTCTAGAGTCAGTTCCACATCGGACTCTCCCCAGCCTTGTATGTAAAGGCAGGCATTGGCCAGAGGAGATATATCATCCGCACAAAGTAAAAATTCAGTATCAACAGGAAGACTCCGTGCAGGGTTTTCAAGTTTATAAGTCCGCTGTGACATGTCGTAGCCCAGATTCTTCATTTCGCCGGAGACAACTTTAAGTTCAGGAGGTTGATTCCAGGACCTGGCCAATACGACCAGATCCTCCATCGGCTTTTCTGTCATCCCATAGAGCGAATTGACGAAATTACGAGATTCCGGGCCCTCGTGGACAAGGGGACTTGTGATCGGAAAACCCAAAAAACTCGATGCCCGGTCAACAGCCTGAGTGGTTCGTCCATCACATGGCACCTGTCCGACAGGCCAGTGACTGCACGAACCCGGCCGGGACAGAGACGTTAGGTTCATGTCCTTGAGATAGCGCATCCGGCTTCCCTTTTCGAACAAAATGAAGGGCTTGGCCTGGGACTTGAAGTTATGTTTTTGAATCAACGGATTTTCAGGCACAAATTTTGTGGTTTCTTTAGGAGGATTTTCTATGTAGGAAAAAGTCTGTGTTTCTCCCATCAGATTAGCAATTTTTACGTATTCCGGATTTATGACATCGCCCTGCAGCTGCCCGGGGTGAGTCAGAGGAATAGATTCCTGAAACTGCCGAGGTCTGCCGAGAGAACCTTTCTGCCACATGGCTTTCCTTATCCCGGTCCCGTCGGGAAAGAAATAGTAGTACTCATCCACCCAGCATCCCCATCCGGTTTTTTCATCCTCCCTCCAGAGATGGTTGTATGCACTCAGCAGCGCGTACCTCCAGTGGACGACAACTCTGGCATCGGTATTTTCTAAAATCCGGACATGGGAGTACCGGCAGTGATGATCCTGCATGTGCTCAAAACACCCCTCTATATCATCCCAGGCTTCTACACTCTGATCGGCCATCCAGAGCCCGTTTTCCGACACCCAGGCCGGTGAATACCGGGTTCCTCTCCAAAACACAACCCTGACCTCCGAGTTGTCGAACCGCACAACGACATCCGGACGATCCGCAACCCTCCAGTAATCATCCCACTCCCAGTAGTAATCCAGCTTGGTATAATAGGCCCCAAACCGTCCCGGTCCAGGAGGCCCCGATGGCAGAACTCTAGGAGGAATATCGGGAATTTTTGGTGGATTTCTGGCCGCAAAAGCCTGTTGAACATCTTCGGTCGTAAGGGCGCAGCCATAAATTTTTATCTCGTCAATAATCGCATCCAGGGAATACCAAGCCGGTAGAGTCCCGTGTTCACGATGGATATAGGCGGGTTTTATCTTCTCCGGGTTCATCCCGATGAGAAGGTCTGTTTCTTCAGCATATTTAATCTTTCCTTTTTTGAGCAGATTTGCCTTCTCTTCCCCATTAATAAAAAGCGAAATTCCCTCGGTTTCGTCAACAATCCCAACAACATGAGTCCATTCTTTTAGAGGAATCAAAGGCTCCGAAACACACTCTACCCACTGACCATCGATATAGGTTTTTAATCCCAATTCTCCCCGTGGACCGATTTCAAAAACATACCCTTCCTTCATATTTTTCTGTTGGCTGACAAGAGGGCACCAGTTCCATGGATAGGCGGCTACAGCCACCCAAGCTTCGACTGTGAATTGATCCGTAAGTTTAGGTGACTTTGCGGCTTCTCTTGTGATAAGAGTCGTAAATCCATCAAATTTTATAGCATCACCCGAACTCCCTTGAACGTACCTGAAATTTCCGGCTATTCCGTCTTCTAAACCAGTCACCTTATCCACAGTCTTTTTGCCCTGAGCTTTTTCAAATGTCCACCAGGCCTTAAGGTCTTGTGGTCCTTCCTCAGAT
>CAZLLG010000120.1:0-10800 GCA_964560275.1 uncultured Eubacteriales bacterium
ACTCATGGAGCTGGAAGAAAGAGGAAACTCTCTGAATCAGGACGACTTTCACATTGCACTGGACCTCTTGGAGGAAGGCCACACAGATGCATTTACAGACTATGCTCCCCCCCAATCACTTGATCTTTCCCGAAAATCCGTGAGGCCTAAATCCCTCAATCAAAAAAAATACATCGATGCCATCAAAAATTATGATCTTGTTTTCGGAATCGGGCCTGCAGGAACCGGCAAAACCTATTTAGCTATGGCTGTCGCTCTGTCGTTTCTTCAGAATAAATCGGTTTCCCGCATCATTTTGACCCGACCTGCCGTTGAAGCCGGAGAAAAACTGGGTTTTCTTCCAGGAGACATGGTCCAAAAAATTAATCCCTATCTTAGACCGCTTTACGACGCACTCTTTGACCTTTCCCCTTCTGATCAAGCCAACAGCCTCATAGAAAAAGGCATCATCGAAATAGCCCCTCTGGCCTACATGAGAGGACGTACTCTCAATTCCGCTTTTATCATCCTAGACGAAGCACAAAACACGACCAAAGAACAGATGAAAATGCTCTTGACCCGAACAGGATTCGATTCCAAGTTAGTGATCACCGCAGATATTACGCAGATCGACCTTCCCCTACCCCAAAAATCCGGAGTTTTAAACGCCATAAAGATACTTTCGAGTATAAAAGAGATTGCTTTTATTCATTTTAATGAAAAAGATGTTATGCGGCATCCGTTGGTCCAAAAAATCATCAAGGCCTACCAAAAATCTGACGAGCCTGCAATAAAAAGAAAATGAATAGCCTATCCTTTAAAAATATCAAATTCTTTAAGGCCAAAGAAGCGCCAAAAAAGCGAATCCCCAACAACACGCCCCCTGTAAATAATGAAAAAAAACCCATTTTCTTGGAACAATTTATAAAAAATCCATTTTTTTATCTCTTTCTTTTTGTCCTTTTCATAACATACATCATAGCTTATGTGCCATCCCACTCTCTTCCTCAGCTTCAAGTTGGGGATATTGCTGCCTTTGATATCGAAGTCCCTTCAGATATTATTCTCGAGGATTCAGAGACAACAAATGAAAGAATGCGGGAAAAAGTGGATGCTGTTCTCCCTGTATACACTCTCGATAAAAGCATCTTTCCCTACACTGAAAAAAAAATCCGGAGCCTTTTTTTATCCGGACGGGAACTTATAGAAACTCCCATATCAGAAGACATTTCCCAGAATTTCAGCACGGAACTGACCAACCAATATGGTTTGGAACTCGAGTCCAATGAACTCAATGCCCTGATCAAAACAAATTTCCATTCAACCCTGGAAGAAAATCTCATCAGCCTTATCGGAAAAATTTCTTCCATGGGGATAATTCTGACAAAAAATCTTTTTATTCGTGGTGAACAGGACAAAGGATTTACTTTGATTGAAGAGGATAAGCCCGAAAAAACGTCCGCCATCCCATTAATTCTAGACATTGAAGAAGCCAAGGATCAGCTTACAAACGAAATCCGAGATCTCGATCTTCCAGGGGACGAAAAATCTCTTCTAGTGGTGCTCTCTCATCATTTTGTTCTCTCTAACGTCACTTATGACGGAATAGCAACTGAAGCGCGCAAAGAACTGGCGGGGACCAGTGTCGAACCTATCTATTACACCTTAAAAAAAGGAAAAATTATCGTTCGCAATGGCGACGAAGTGAATGAAGAAGCGGCCGCTCTGATAGGACTTATCAACAAAACCCTTGAAGAGCAAGCAGGGTGGCTGATCAATGCTACAGGCACATTCCTCCTCTTCAGTCTCCTTTTCCTCACAATCTGGTATTACTTAAAATCCCTGCTTAAATTCCATCAGGCCTTAAAATATTTTCAAATGATGGGATTAACTTTTATTGTCAGCCTACTTATCTATAAGCTAACCTTTTTTTTAGCGGGAACCTTCAGCCAGGCCTCCGGCTTCTTCCTCCTAAAAAATCTTGAACCCTATCACTATGCCATTCCCCTTCAAATTGGAATCCTGATCTTTGCTTTTCTTTCCGGTATCCAGGTAGCCCTCATTTTTACGGTCCTGAACAGTATTCTCATCGGTTATTTATTCCCAACAAATACACCACTCATGGTCTTTTGCCTGATTGGCGGTTTTGCAGCCATTTATGGAGTAAAATACTTCGGCAATCACAGCCGGACATCTACTTTTCGCGCAGGTCTCTTTATCGTCGCTCCGGTTAATATATTTCTCATCCTCACATTTCATCTGATACGAGAACAGATGGGGGCCTTCAACATCTTTATCAGCGAAGTTATTATGGGTCTGTTCGGAGGACTTTTGAGTGCCGCATTCGCGTTTCTGTTCCTGCCTGTTTTAGAAAATCTCTTCAGCATCATCACACAATCCAAACTACTGGAACTGACAAATTCAGATCTTCCATTATTTCGTCAGATGGCCATTGAAGCGCCTGGATCGTTTCATCACTCATTGATCGTTGCCGCTCTAGCTGAGAACGCGGCCGAAGACATCAAACTTGATCCCATGCTGGTTAAAGCCGGAGCCGTTTATCACGACATAGGAAAGAGTAAAAGACCGGAATATTTCATCGAAAACCATCAGACACGAAGCCTCGACCTTCACAAAGACCTCAAGCCCAGCATGAGTGCCCTCGTCATTCTCAATCATGTCAAAGAAGGGGTTGAGATAGCCAAAAAACTCAGGCTGCCTAAACCTATCCGTGATATCATCGAACAACACCATGGAACGTCCATCATGAGATATTTTTTCGAAAAAGCAAAAATCGCGTACGACCCGGAGATGCAGAAAATTGGAGAAGAGAGCTACAGATACCCCGGCCCATCTCCTCAGAACAAGGAAGCAGGTCTTGTTATGCTTGCCGACGCCGTTGAAGCCGCTTCAAGAAGCCTCAAATCTCCGACAATAACGAATTTGAAGAGAGTGATCAATGACCTGATTAACAACCTCATCCAGGATGGTCAGCTTGATGACAGTACCCTATCACTTAAAGAACTCAAATCTATTGCGGCCTCTTTTCTCTCCACTCTCGACAACATATACCATCAAAGAGTGGAATATCCTGGTTTTGACTTTGAGATGAAAAAAGCAAAAAATAACAGGTCCGCAAAATCATCGAATGATAGAAATAATAAACCAACAGAAAAGATACCGGATAAAT
Organism: uncultured Eubacteriales bacterium; assembly: GCA_964560275.1. Lineage (GTDB taxonomy): Bacteria > Acidobacteriota > Aminicenantia > Aminicenantales > Aminicenantaceae > JAUWVG01. Next base: position 3,170 of record CAZLLG010000120.1, read on the forward strand.
CCTGATACTTTTCAAAACTTGTTGGAAAAGCTCCTTGATTTTTACAAAGTTAAAAGGCCTGAAATCACTCTGGCTTTTATCACAAATGCCCCTATGAAACAGCTGAACAAAAAATTTTTAAACAAAAACACACCCACAGATGTTCTCAGTTTTCCACTCAATGAAAAGGGAGCGAACGGCATATTTTATTTGGGTGATATCATCATTTCCGCCCCTTACGCTTTTAAGCAGAGCGCATCCAAGGACCACGGATTCGAAAGAGAGTTGGAAATACTCACTGTTCATGGATTCCTTCATCTTCTTGGATTCGAACACTTTAAAGGAATGGAAGAGGAAGAAAAAAAAATCCACAAACTTTTATTTAAGGAAAAAAATGGATATTGAAACTCTCAAATGGCTGGGCCTGGGCCTCAGCATCCTCGCAGCCTTTCTATTTTCTCTGTATCATATTTCTCTGGCGACGTCTTCAAAAATAGCAATAAGCCGCATTCTCGAAGACAAACGATATCGAACTAAAATCCTCGACATTTATGACGAATTGAAAATTGCCGCAGGATATATGAGATCGATTTTTCTCATAGCCTGCCTCGTGTATCTCTTTATTGTCTTTCCGAGACTGCAGTTCTGGCCGTTGTGGATGTTTATCTTGGCATTGGCTTTATACATTCTCTTTCTCGAATTCCTGCCCCGTCTTCTCAACGCCTATTATAAAAAAAGAATTTTAAAAATCCTTCTCCCCTCCTACAAAATCCCCTTCACGCTCGCTAAACCGATACTGTTTCTTGAAAATATCAAATCATCTGAAAAAGATATCGATGAACAACACGAAGCCTCGGAAGAAGAAATCGATGCGCTCATCGAAGAAGCGGAAGAGGAAGGGATTATCGAAAAAGAAGAGGGAGAGCTTCTTAAAAGTGTAGTCGAATTCGGAGACACGGTTGTCCGGGAAATCATGACACCACGTGTCTCGATGATCTGCATCCAGAAAAACGTGACCATCCAGGAACTCAGAGATCTTGTGATTAAAGAGAAACATTCCCGTATTCCCGTCTATAAGGAGAGTGTGGATCACATCGAGGGAATCATCATCGCTAAAGACTTATTAGAGTATTCAAACGACATCCAAAAACAGGATACCATTGAACCACTCATACGACCTGTATTTTTCGTTCCTGAATCCATGAAGGTCGCCGAACTTCTCAAAGAACTGCAGGAGAGGAAACAGAAAATCGCCATCATTATCGATGAACACGGAGGTGTGTCTGGTCTGGTCACCATGGAAGATCTCATGGAAGAAATCGTGGGAGAAATTCAGGACGAATATGATAAAGATAAATCCCAGTTTATCGAGCAGGGGCCTTTTGATTACATTGTTCTTGGTGATGCAGAAGTGGAAGAACTTGAGGATCTATTTGACATGGAACTGGCATCGGATGACTATATTACAGTGGGAGGTTTGATCACGCACCATCTTGGAAGGTTCCCGTTGAAGGGAGAAAAATTGAACATTAAGGGCTTAGAACTGGTAATCCTTGAAGCCGGTCAAAAAAATATAACAAAACTGAGAATCAGGAAAAAATGAAAGTCGGATATGTCGCTCTCATCGGCCGCCCCAATGCGGGAAAATCTACTCTGCTCAATAAAATACTCGGTGAAAAAGTGGCCATTATCTCCGATAAACCCCAGACCACACGCACGAGCATCCTTGGGATCAAGACAACGGAGAAGGGACAGATCATCTTCCTCGACAATCCAGGAATCCATAAGCCTCTTCACAGATTGAACAAGCGGATGATGAACTTTGTCTTTTCATCCCTGCAAACTTCCGATCTTGTCTGCCTGCTCATCGATACTACCCTGCGTTTCGGTCATGGTGATCAGTTCGTTCTCGATTCTTTAAGAGACATCAAAATTCCCATTATTCTGCTGATCAACAAGGTGGACATTATAAAGAAGGATAAAATTCTTCCTCAAATTGAAAAATACAATGAGCTCTATCCCTTCAAAGAAATCATCCCCATTTCTGCGCTTAAGGGGACAAATGTAGATATCCTTGAAGAAAAAATCTATGAAAATCTTCCCGAAGCGGAAAAAATGTACTCGGATGATGAAGTGTCCATCCAATCTCAAAAATTCCTCCTCGCTGAAATCATTAGAGAAAAAGTACTCCATCATGTCCGAGAGGAACTTCCTTTTGTCACGGCCACTTATATAGATATTATCGAGGATCGCCCAGAAGCTAAAGATGGAAGGGCAGGAAAATACATTCAAGCCAGAATTTTTGTGGAAAAAGACAATCAACGTAAAATCATCATTGGCCGGCATGGCAGCCTGATAAAGTTGATAGGAACGGAAGCCAGAAAGGAAATTGAACACATTCTCGATGCCAAAGTTTATCTAGACCTTCAAGTCAGAGTTAAAGAGAAGTGGCGTGACTCGGCCGATGTCCTCGATCTGATAGAAAGTCAATAGGTAAACCGCTTTACTTTCAGTAGGCAAGCACACACATCATCTTTACACCCAGTTATTAGGAATTCACCCTATTGACTTAAAAACCAGGAGATGCGAAAATGACTTTCCTTCATGTGGTGAGTGTAGCTCAATTGGTTAGAGCACTGGATTGTGGTTCCAGAGGTTGGGGGTTCGAAACCCCTCACTCACCCCACCTTTTTCCCCCTATACGTTAATAATATCAGCGACTTAGGTCATGTGTGACAATTTTACCATTTATACAGTTTTATACAATTTTATACCCTTTTTTACATTTATCGGTCATAATTTGGTCACAGTTGAAACCAGTAAAAAAAGCTAAAAATCAATGCGGTTTATAGGGGAAAAATGAAAGGCTAATTAATTCTTTGAAACAGGGGGAGTGACAATTTGGTCATAATTTAAGTCGGTTTGTCCATGTGGCAAAACTGGGGTGTCTTTTTCAGTTTCTTCACCTCGATAAAAAGCAGCCAAGATATTTTCTGCCCTCCTCTTGTTCTCAGGCGTAGGATGGGCATATCTTAAGGTAGTAACTATTGAAGCATGACCCAGGATCTCCTTTACTGTAACAAGATCAACGCCGCCCATGACCATATTTGTTGCTGCGACATGTCTAAGGTCGTGGAATGTTAGATCGACAATATTGGCTCTTCTACAGGCAGCATTAAAAGCTGTCTTGATATCTTTAAAACGAGTATTTGTCTTGGGATTATAAAAAATAAAATCGTTCCCCCTTTCTATTTTCTTTAAAGTCGATCTCACCATGTCATTCATGGGGACTTTCCGGGGCACTCCACTCTTTGTCTCCTTAATAAACATAAAGTCATCTATAAAATCTACATCATTCCATCGTAGATTAAGGATTTCATCTCTTCTCATCCCAGTATTCAATGCGACCACTAGAATGTCTTTCAAATGACTACAAGAATTCTTTGCCAATCTATCTAACTCATCCTTCTTGGGTATCCTCAGATCTTTCTTCTGTTCTTGGAAAGATTTAACCTCCCTTACAGGATTTTCCGCGACCATATCTGATCTGATAGCTTCATTGAAGAGAGTTTTTAGACAGGCCAGCTCTCGGTTTATGGTGGCTGGTTTTGGTTTCTTCTCCCCCTTTTTAGTGATCCGGACAGTTTCAATACGCTTTTTCTTATATGCCTCAATCTCCTTGTAGGAAATATCCGACAAAAACATCTCGCCAAAATGGGATTTTAAATTTTTTAGACTTGCCTCATCTCTTGGCCATGATCGCTTCTTGATGGTCTTGGCACTATCAAGATATTCATCTGCATAATCTTTAAATCGAATTTTCTTGGTTTTTTGAAATTTAAATCTCCCCCTAAGAATATCTGATTTCCTTGCAGCCAGGGCTGCTTCAGCCTCAGATTTTAATTTGCTGATCGATTCGCGGATCCGCTCTCCTTTAAACATGTAGCTGATGTACCACATATTCCCTACTTTATATGGCATGGTTCCCTCCTGTCTCTCCCCATTCTGGGTCCCCCCGATTCACATGATGCCATAGCGTAACGACATCAACACCAAAGCCCCTTGCCGTCCTATCGTACCCCAATTCCTGGATCAATTCTTTGAGAAATCCGATAGTCGGAGAAGGTAACGAATCTGCCGGGCTTTTGTCTGTAATCCTATTGTACCTGAGGTCGTATTCCTCTTCGCTTAAAATCTCAGTCTCTCTCCCGCCACCCCATGCATGAATACACCGGACTGCCTCCACCTGATCATTGAAAACAGCCCACTCTTTCCAGGTGCCGTCTTGTTTTTTGAATCGTCCGTGAAATTTCATTCGCTAATTTCCCACCATTAATAATTTTACTCTATAGCTGAAACCAATAGATAGTGAAAACTCGATTGAGAACTCGAAAAAAACTTAAAAACCTAACGCTAAGCAGGCTGAATAACGACTTTTTTCTGAACGTCCTTTACTGCTCGCTTGATTTCACATATCTGTTTACAGCGATTTTGTATTTCCCTTGCTTGCCTCTCATCGAAGCCAAGACAAACCTTCCCGCCCTTATTAGAAATAGTCAACGTGGGATCCCAATCCACATTCTCCAAGTCTTCAATTTCAAACGATGTTGGTTTATTCCCGAAGAGAAGGATTAGGCTGGGCTTGATATTGCCTGGGGCATGGAAGGGATTCCGGACCGAATCTCCCTTGGCCAGAAACTCGTCGATCATTTTAACAATTGTTTTAAAACAGCCGGCTTCGAAGGATAAGACCAATTCGTCATTTGATTCCGAGTAAAAAGTCATGTCAACAGAACCATTGCCATTTCGCGTTATCAAATTCAGGCTGTTTCTTCCCTTAAAGTACAAAGTTCCGTCTAAACTTGCAGATTCCGGTACCCGGCAAAAAGTGGCCGGAATAAACCGGAATCGGTGGCCGGAATGCTCCGGATTTAGTGACCGGAATAAATCGGAATCAGTGACCGGAATGGACCGGAATCTGCAACATGTTGACCTCCCTTTTGAAATCTTGTTCCAATGATACTGTTATGATAGTATTTGCACAAGACGCAAAGGGAGGTATATATGATAGCTTGGCCCAAATTTTTAACCATTATTGGTCTTATACTGGATTTAATTGGAGCATCAATTCTTGCAAGCACACTCTTTGTCTCAAAGAAAAAAGCACTCATGCTCGGACAATCTTATTGGACAGGGGATACAGATGAAGAAAATTTAATTTTGCCACCCGTTCAAGCTGTCTTGAACGGGTGGCAAAATTAAATTTTGCCACCCGTTCAAGCTGTCTTGAAAGACTCCAGGATAGCAAAATGGGGAGTAGCAATTATAGCAATTGGTTTTTTAGGCCAGATTTTAGGAAACCTGTTATAAAATCCTAACACAAAAAGGGGGAATATATGGGTAAATCCTTCAAACAATCCTTGATTGAAAAAATAAAAGAATTCCAAAAGAACGCAGTGGTTTTGCTTAATTGTTCTGAAATACTGCCCTCAGTTAATACCCCTGATTCCGATTTCGTGATTATAGGGCCCAGCCATCCTTGGGGCAAACTGCCTCAAAGTATAATGCATAATCAGACTGATGTTTTCAATGAGTATAATCACTTAGTAGAAATTGGCCTTTCTCTATTATCTAACGCATTGCCAGAAGCTAATAAACAATTTCAAGATCAATCTAAACCAATATTAGAATTTATAGAACAGACAACTTATACATGGTGTGAATCAATTCCGAAAGCCACCTCTGCCCTTAAGGACTACATCAATAAACAAATTGAAGCCATTAATTCTATCCATGGCAAAATAGGCACAGGGAAAATTCTGATTCCTGATACAAACGTTTTTATCTCTAATCCAAAATTACATGAGTATAAAATGAATTATAATTCCAATATTTTAATATTGCCCACCATCTTGAGTGAATTAGACGAATTAAAAATCTTACACGGCAATGAAAATGTTCGCAATAAAGCCGAAACTGCGGTCAGAAACATAAAAGAATATAGAAGGAGAGGACGACTCTTGGATGGGGTTAAGATAACAAATAAAATATTCTTATATTCGATTGCTACAGAACCAAAATTCGATAACATGCCCACTTGGTTAGATCCAAACAATAAAGATGACAGATTCCTTGCTTTATGTATCGAGGCGGCATCCAAATTTCCTGATTCTGAATTGGCTATCTTAACCCTTGATGTAAGTCTGCAAAATAAAGCTGATTATGCACTGTTTCCCTACCAGGACCCATTGGTAGAGAAGATCTTATAATCTGGTTTGACAGCCAACCTTCCCAGGTTAATTTTTATAGTCAGCACTGAAAAACAGTCTTCTGTCATCGTTCTATATCTAATTTGCTGGACGCAATTACAAAACAACATTCAGGAAAGTGATAAACATATATATTCACGTAAAATTAAAACCTGCTGGCAGAAGGTGGCATTTTTGTTTTGGGATTACTTTAACACTGTAGGTTAACAACAAAATAATTTGCCTTGCTCATCCCACCCCATTTCATCTGACAACAATACCTCATTGTGATAGAATTGAAATGAAGTTGTGATTTAAACCTGGAGTCAAGGGGGAAAATTATTGACCGAATTAAAATCTAAAACATCTGGCAAATTAAAATTCCATTTAGTCGAAGAGACCTCTGAGGCCAATATAAAGGTCATCGGAATTGGAGGCGGGGGGGGAAACGCGATCAACAGAATGATCGAAGCTGGTGTTATGGGAGTAGAATTTATAGCAATAAACACAGACCAACAAGCCCTTAACTCTAACCTGGCTAAGACAAAATTATTAATTGGCAAACAGTTGACAAAAGGGCTTGGTTCAGGCGGAAGTCCGGATGCCGGTAGAAAGGCTGCCATTGAGGACAAGGAGAAAATACGCAACCTGATCCACGGAGCAGACATGGTATTACTGACAGCAGGGCTCGGAGGGGGGAATGGAACAGGAGCCACTCCTATTCTGGCTAAACTAGCTTCAGAAATGAACATTCTTGTCATCGCGATTGTTACATTGCCATTTGGTTTCGAAGGCAGAGTTCGGTCTAAACAGGCAGAGGAAGGCCTGAATAACCTGAAAAATGTTGTGGACACAGTTATATTAATCCCGAACGAACGCCTTCTACAAACGGTCAATTTAAACGCCTCTATCCATGATGCATTCAAGTTGGCAGATGATATTCTTCGTCAAGCCGTACAGGGAATCTCAGATCTTATCACACGGCCCGGATTGATCAATCTGGATTTTACTGATGTAAAATCCATAATGAAGGGAATGGGGATGGCTTTTTTCGGTACGGGATTGGCTGCTGGCGAGAACAGAGCTATCGATGGTGCACAAAGAGCCATTTCAAGTCCACTTCTCATGGATCACAAGATCAAGGGAGCAAAGTGGGTTCTTGTCAATATCACAGCGGGTTCAGACATCTCTCTCCATGAAGTCTCCAAGGCTTCAGATTTGATCTATGGTCTTGTCCACCCAGAAGCCGACACCATATTTGGAACAGTAATCGATGAAAGCATGAAAAACACGGTCAAGGTCACGATTATTGTTGCGGGTTCACAACTTAAGGAAGAGAAAAAAAAGTCGCCTGAGGAGCCCCCCTTAGAACAAACTCTTAAATAACCCAAATATGAATTCACG
>CAZLLG010000121.1:0-10735 GCA_964560275.1 uncultured Eubacteriales bacterium
ACTGCCAGGGAAGGTCATGGTGTTTTGCCCATAAAAAATGGCTTTGTCCTCTTTCAAAAAGGGACAGAAGAAAAGCCCGAAGATGAAGGGGCTCTGGCTGTTTTTGTCGACGACGACAGCACAGTGGTCGATCACTGCTGGTTCAAGGGCGGTTGGTGGGATGCCCTGACTTTGGCCTGGAAGAACATCCAAGAAGCCCGGCTTCTCGACAATCCTCCTGTTGAAGGATCTTCTCCAGGAGCGTCGCTCTATGTGCCGCTGACATTAGAACCCGGTCAGGAGAAGACGGTGAAGGTGTTGTTGGCCTGGTATGTTCCCCTTACAAATTTCCGTTTTGGTCGGGATCCTGAGGAAACGCCCCCACTTGAGTTAGAAGTCTGCACTTTGTCTCCTTATTATGTCCCCTGGTATGTCGGCAAGTTCAAGGATATCTATGAAATGGCCGAATATTGGCGTTTAGAATACAATTCCCTGCGCGAAAAATCCCAGCTGTTCACAGACACTTTCTTTGACACGACACTTCCTGATGAAGTCGTCGAAGCCGTAGCCGCCAACCTGACTATCCTAAAATCTCCGACGGTCCTCAGGCAGACTGACGGCCGCCTGTGGTGTTTCGAAGGCTGTTCGGATGACAGGGGCTGCTGCCATGGATCCTGCACGCATGTCTGGAATTATGCCCAAGCCATTCCCCATCTTTTTCCCGGCCTGGAAAGAAGCCTCCGTAAAACTGAGTTTAACGAAAGCCAGGATGACCGCGGCCATCAGACCTTTCGTTCAGCCCTCCCCATCCGACCCGTCGCCCATGATTATCATGCTGCATCTGACGGTCAGCTGGGAGGAATCATGAAAGTTTACCGGGATTGGCGAATTTCTGGAGATACAGAGTGGCTGCGTTCCCTCTGGCCTAAGGTCAAGATGAGCCTGGGTTATTGTATCGACACATGGGATCCCCGGGGAAAGGGTGTTCTCGAAGAACCTCATCACAACACATACGATATCGAATACTGGGGGCCGGACGGTCACTGCAGCAGCTTCTATTTAGGAGCGTTGAAAGCGGCTGTTGAGATCGGTACGGCTCTGGAGGAGGACATTTCTTTATACAGCGAGCTACTGGCAAAAGGAATAGCATGTCTCGAAAATGAACTTTTTAACGGAGAATATTTTTTCCAGGATATCCAGACCGAGGGGCTCAATGCCGTATTCAATCCTCTCGATTATTCAAACAATGGTCCGGGCTACAAAGATATCGTCGAGATGCTCAATGAAGAGGGTCCCAAATATCAGTATGGAACTGGTTGTCTTTCCGACGGAGTGCTTGGATTCTGGATCGCCCAAGTCAGCGGACTGGGAGAAATCGTTAATCCGGAAAAAGTTCGGAGCCATTTGGAAGCCGTTTATATGTACAACCTCAAACATGACTTGAGCGAACACGCTAATCCCCAACGCCCGGCCTTTGCTGCCGGAATTGACGGCGGCCTGCTCCTCTGCACATGGCCTAAGGGTGGGAAGCTGTCCATCCCCTTTGTCTACAGCGATGAAGTCTGGACGGGCATCGAATACCAGGTCGCTTCTCATTTGATGCTGGAAGGGGATGTTGAGAAGGGTTTGGAGATCGTGCGGATCTGCCGCGACCGATACGACGGAAGAGTCCGAAATCCCTTTAACGAATACGAATGCGGCCATTGGTATGCCCGTGCCTTGAGCAGCTACGGTCTGATCCAAGGGTTGACCGGTGTAAGATATGATGCCGTGGAAAAAACTCTGTATATAGATTCCCAGGTTGGAGAAAATTTCAAATCCTTCCTGTCCACTGCATTTGGATTCGGCTCAGTTGGGCTCGATAACGGAAAGCCTTTTGTGGAGATGGTGGAAGGCAGCCTGGATGTCGTCCATGTTTTTGTTTCCGGCCAAGAAACAATACTGAATTAAAAATTGGGGACTGTCCCCAATTAATAAATGGGGACAGTCCCCATTTATTAGTGGATGCTATGAATACTATTCCAATTTATTTATTTGCAAATGCGAAGACTGTCAGATAGCCCACTTGACTGATCTTGGCGATAAGTTCACCGGAAACTTTTTCTACGCTATCGCTTGGTTGGTGATAATCTGAGGTCATAGCTGCCATGTAGTAAACGAACGGCTTTTTCACTCCGGCGAAAGAAGAATGGTCGCTGCCACCAGATCCTGCTCCCAAATCATACTCACGGAAGGCGAGGTCCAAACCGACGTATTCATTCATTTCCTTTGTGAGTTCATAGAGTCCCGAGTCTCTCGTTATGTTAACTGTGGCGAATTGGTCATGTCTTATTTTCTTGAGCAATTCCTCTGTCCCAGGGACGGAATACCGCCTGATGGAACGGGTGATTGTCTCAGAGTCAAAAGCACGGCTGATCATGTCATAGTTGAGATAGCCGATCGTCTTGTCCATTGGAAAGACTGGATTCTGGACATAATAACGGCTGCCTAGAAGTCCTTTTTCCTCGCCTGTCCACAGGCAGAAGACAACGGTACGTTTGGGTTTAATGGGATTGACGGCCATAGCTTTGGCGATATTCATGACTCCTACAGAACCAGATCCGTTGTCGTCGGCGCCGTTGTAAATATAGTCTTCCCAATATCCTAAGTGATCAAAATGTGCGCCTACAACAAACACCTCGTCCTTGAGTTCAGGATCCGAACCCTCGATGTAACCGATGACGTTAGACACCCGAACGAGTGATGTCTTGGAGGAAGAATTGATCGTCAACCTTGTTCCGGAAAGCACTGAGGAAGCCGGTTTGTTAGTGGTCTCGATTTTGGCTTTTAGTGCGTCGATAGTTTCTCCTGTGTTCTCGAGAATTGCATTGGCGATCTCTCTAGTGATGTAAATAACCGGAGATGTGGCTGTGCCCCCTCTGGACGGAGTCCCTGGAATGGACAAACTGACACGGGTTCGGTTGATGATAGGTCTCTCGTCGTTGGGTTTACGAACTGTTGTCAAACTTCTGTATACATCTGCATCGCTGCCGATATTGGCAACTTGGAGAATGGCCGCGGGGTCAAGTTTTGCAAGCTCAGCAGTTTTGCTGAATCGTCCACCGCCTCCCCTGCGCATCATTTGCATGGCCATTGGGCTTCCGCCAGCAGGAAAATATTTGTCTTTGAGTTCTTTGTTTTTCTGAAAGGGCGACTCTGGATTGTCCTTGCCCGGAGCTTCAGAGAGGACTAGGACGATCTTGTCTTTGATTTTGATGTTCTTCAGTTCATCCCAGCCGATGGATTTTTCCTGGATTCCGTAACCAATGAAGATGACAGAAGCGGATACTGTCCCGGCACTCGAACGCATACTCATAAAATCGACTCCGGATTCAAATGACTGGGTTTTGACCATATCGCCCTTTCTGACTTCCAGGTTTAGGGAGGCCTGGACATCGGAAGTTTGACGAAGAGCGAATTCCTGGAGATAGCTCCGTTCGGGAGGAGCAGCTGGCGGGCCGCCTCGCATTCTGCGCATGAAATTTCCGCCAGCAGATGGCTGGTCGCCGCCTGGTTTGATACCCCACATCTTAAAAAGGGAAATAACATAATCGGCGGCCATAAGAAAACCGTCATCCCCTGTGTCCCGACCCTTCATCCAATCGGATGCGATATAAGACAACATGGCCACAGATTCCGTGGCTGTGATGGCATCTAAACCTGCCTTAACATTATCTGGAGCTGGTTTAGGTTTTTCGATGAGACTCAAGGCCCGTTGGACCTCTTCTACCGTCATTTGGCTCTGCTGTTGTCCAGGGCCCTGGGCCTGAAGAACTACAATGATGACGCAGAGAACTAAGATCACACCAAAAGATTTTTTCATTCCATCCTCCTAGAGAAATTTATAACAATCGTAATTTAGACGATTTGTAGAAATCTTTCTTCCCATAAATCGTCACCTCATAAACGAATATTCAAGTTGCCCAGCAGGAGTCAAGTTGGCTTATAACTGTGAGGTTGCTCATTCAAATCCTGTTCATTTGACTTTTTTCCATGGGTAGAGAATGAAAAGATGGGCTAATCGTCCGGTTTCACCGATAAAAATTGTGCCGTCCTTTCCTGTGACCATGGTTTCGGCCTCGAAGGCTAACCAGGCATAATAAGGAGCGCGATTGACATCCAGTAGACCTAGGTTTTCATAAGAACCATCGGCCACGCGGTAGACAAAAAGGCGCGCTGCACGTCCAGGCTCTCCTCCAATACCCCAGAGATCTCCATTTTGACTGAAGGCCAGCCCGCGGATGCGGTATTGCCACATCGGCTTGCCCAGGTTGATGATTTTTTTAGTTTCTGGATTAAAACGAAAAATAAAACCATCGGATGTCCCACCGTAAATAAGCCCCTCAGGGCTTAGAACCATAGCGTCGATGATGGTTTTAAACTCTCGTCCCCATTCACTTGGGAGTCGGAGTTTGGGGTGGTGTACGATCTTTCCGCTGCCCGGATCATAGTGGAAGAGTGCGCCATAGTCGCCAGCTCCCCAGACTCGTCCTTTGGTGTCGATTTGGAGGCAACGAGGAATGCTGCGGAAGGGCTCTTCGTTGAGCGGAGGACCGCAGATATTGCCTTTATCAGTGGTTTTTCCAGTTTCGAAGTTTGTGACGAAGAAATGACCCATAGGAAATGTGACTCCATAGAGTTCTTCTTTCCCAGCGACAAGACAAACGATCCCTTCACCTGGGATGGCTATCCCGAGATCGGTTACAAAGGGAAGGGATCGGTCTGGATCAGGGACCTGCATCCTTTTACGGTTTTCACGCTCTTGTTTAGAATTGAATTTGTAGATGTGGCCGCCCGGATAATCTGCATATCGGCTCAGAACATCCCGGCCTCTTTCCGATGTTTGGCCCTGGTTATACAGAGATGTTCCAATAAAGATAGAGCCGTCAGGCAGAGCAGCTAGGCTATGATAGATACTCACTTCACCTGGAAGATGTCCTAGGGGGAAGACATGGCCCCATGTTGGATCGAGAACGAATAAATGTGCTCGCTTACCAGAGGTTCCGCCGTAAATGCGGCCCTCCGCTCCAATTGCCAGTGAGGTGATCGCTGACTCTCCGGCGGGGATGACATCCAGAGGAGGGTGGCCTAAAAACCTGAGATCGAGCCGCAGCTGGTTGGCGGTGACAGTTCTAGTTTGCTGGCAGTAAAGGCTGTTTGAAAGAGGAACTGTTAACAGAGCAACACTAACCAGTATTTTGGTTAAAGCTTTAATCATTTTATTTGACATGGCAGTTCCTTTTTAATTGATATTTTTTGGACGGTAGATTAGCAGTCGTAACGTATAGCTTAAACCTTCGTGATAGTTTTTTTTATGTTCGAGTTCCTTCTCGAGCACGATATCGGCCGGGGTACCGGAAATCTCCCTGCCTTTACCCTGAGGCTCAAGAACGTGAGCGATAAAATATATAGTGCCGTCGACCGAAGCACTGGCGGCATTGGGATGCACAGCCACTAGATTTTCCTCCACGCGAATGAGTCCTCTATCTTCACGTACTCCTGAGTTAAGGTCATAGGTGACCAGGGCCGCCGACATGCCTCCACCCCAGTATGGACTTCCTTCTTCTTCGGCTGTGGCTGAATTGCAGGCATAGTAGATGATGTTATCTTGTCCCCGGCAAAAAGAGATCATGGCGTACGGGACGCCGCGTTTGCCCTTGTAGCGGTCTGTACAGATTTGATCGAGAAGCCGCATTTCTCCTTCTGAGTTTTTGTGGGGATCATATGCGACAAGATAGGAGCTTCCGGTCTCCAGAAAATAGATCAGCTTGTGATCGGGTGAGTGTGCGACAGCTGTAAAGGTCTGCTCGGTTTCCCAGTACGCGCGGTGTGTGGGAATGCCATGTTCACGTTGGGGCAGCTGGATTTGAAGATTTTCGATGACATTTGTTTCAGGATCGTAGCACCATATTTTTCCCGGCCCCCAGCATCCGAAAACCCGCCCCAGATCGTCCACGGCTAAAGTGCGGCTTATGGCGTCCCAGTTTTGAACCTGCCCCATATCTGTTGTTTTTTGTGTCTGGATGTCGTAAATCAAAAAGTGAGCCTGGGGGTAGGTGAGGCCGTAGAGTCTCTCCCTTTGGGGATCGATTGTCATTGTTAGCAGTCCGTTTCCCTTTAAAGCGAGACCAAGATCAGTAACCGTGTCTGTATCTGGGTCGTAGACCATCCAGTGGCCGCCGGGGTAGGCCTCGCCGCTGGTAAACTTGGCAAATCCGTAGAAAGCCGATAGATGTGTGCCGAAATAGATTTTACCGTCAGAACCCTCACAAATCTGGGAGTGGACCTTGGCCTGTGGTTCAGCCGGGAGGTTTTCCTGACCGATGATTTGGTTCATATCACCCAGAAGCTTCATGGTGTCGGTTTTAGGATCATACATAGCCACCGATGCCCCGGCCCCGTGATGGTTGAGACCGACATAGACGCGTCCATCCGATGCGGCCAAAAGGGCTGTGTAGTTGGAATCCCATACAATCGGATTCGGAAATGTGCGGGATTCCATCTGGACAATTTTCTGTTCTGCCATAAGATGTCCCATTCCTATGAGCAGTAAAGGGATAAGGATGGCGATTGACTTTATGAGTTTGAATTGTTTTTTTTGCATTTATCGACTTCCTCCTTCTCGATTCTCTGGGCGTTCAATCCTAATTCCATAGATTTTTTTTCCATCTTATCGAAAAATAAGAGGAAAGGAAATCTTTATATCAGAAGGGAAGTATCTTTAAATCCGAATGCTTAGCTAAAAGATGGGGATGTAGATTCCCACAAAGATTGAACGGCCGAATATGGAATATTGATTGTTTCGCACGGAGTAGTCCTCGTTGTACATATGACGCAGTACATTTTTATTGTTTAGAAGATTAGTGATTCCGAAATAGAGGATAACCATACTGTTTTTTAATTTGATATTCTTGCTTCCGTTGAGGTCCAACCGCTGGTAGTTCTGGTGACGTTGACTAAAGGGTGTTCCCCAAAGAGGCGAATAATGCAGACTCTCCTCATCCCACTCCCTTCCTAAAAGCGGAGTGAAAGGCAACCCCCTTGCGAATGAGTATCTTATGCCTAGGGAAGCATTTCTGAATTTCATGGTGAAAATCCCAGTGAGGGAATGGTCAATTTCATAGGGAGAACGCAGGAGCTCGAGCACATCGTTTTCTTTTCTCTTGGAATTTAAGAAATTATAGACGAAAAGTGTATCGAAGTACTTGTGAGCGTACTTCAGGAATAGTTCTGCTCCGCGAGCGTATCCATGGCCTCGATTGACGACCATCTCATCTTTGGTATTTAGGAAAAGATTCCGGTATTCTTTATTATAGACAGTTATCCTAAAGTCCATTGCATCAGTAATTTTGTCATAACTCAAGGCGATATGAGTTGAGTTTTTAGGTTTGAGTGTGTTGTACTCTGCCAACGTGAAATAATCACCAAACTGGTTGTAGCGCCCGATAGATAATCTTAAAATGTTACTTCGAGATAAAAAATAGGCCAATGAGACTCTGGGTTCTAGACGAAACTTGAATTCATGAATGCGAAGACCCAAAAGCCTGGCCCCAAAATCAAGATAGAGTTTGTCAGAAAATCTGAAGCGATCATTGAAATATAGCCCCAATCGCGTTCCCTTGGCATCAAACCTGTCTGAGGAAATACCTTGTTCAATAAAGCCGACTTCAATACGACGGCTTTGGATATCTCCCCCGAATTCCATATAGTGTTTTTCCAGGTCTAATGAGGTATCCAAACGTGCTTGGAAAATTGTGTCCTCCAAGTCTTTATTAAAGACGTCCTGTATTTCGAAATCGGCTCGGTGTTTAACCTGGGAGATAATCAGTCTCGAGACGAGGTTCTTAAAGAAGGATGTAGTTAAAGAAAAACTAGTGATTTGATTTTTAGAAGAGGTTTCGAAGCCGTCTACATGTGAAAAATCATAAGTATTGAGCAATCCGAGCGCACGCATAGTGATCGAAGGACTCAATTTGATGTTAAATTTTGCAAATCCGTTCTGGGTCATAAATTTGCTGTCGTTCTGGTTGTTGATCTTTGTCATAAGGTAAGAATTGCCGTAGTTGTAGCTCCCCACGAAACTGCCCACACCCTTGATTGGCATCCCGATATAACTGGACATTCCCATTATAGAAAGACCGAGTCCGCCTTCTTTTTGAAAGATACTGTCCTTCGCCGATATATCCATTACTCCGGAAAGGGCGTCACCAAATTTCGTATGAAAACCTCCGCTGGAAACACTGAAGCCATCGATGATCTGATTGTCAAAAATACTAAAATAGCTCTCGTGCAGAGATTCGCTTAGGAAAGGATGTTCCACTTCTACACCGTCAAAATAGAAGGCCACTTCTTCTGGTGATCCTCCGCGGATGAGCATGGTGGATGAGTCGGGGAGAGAATTGACTCCTGGTAGGACCTGGGATGCATAGATGGGATCGGCCGCGGTTCCAGGAAGGGTATAGACTTCCATCTTGTCCAAGGCTACAGTGTTCTTAACTCTGGAATCCGAAACTACACTGTCAGCGGTTACAATAACTTCATGTGCCGCAAAAGGCTCAAGCTCAAGCTCGATAGTCAAGAATTCACCTGGAACGGCCTCTACACTTTTTTTCTTGTAGCCCATAAGAAAGACTATAAGTTTCAATTTTCGTTTTTGTCCTAACTCGGAGATGTTCAGACTGAAAGATCCGTCATAACCGGCTGACAGGCCGATATCCGTTCCCTCGATTTTAATATATGCAGGGATCGGATCTTTGGTTTCCTTATCGATAATTTTTCCTTTGATATTTGAAAGACTTTGGGCAAGTCCTAGCAGAACAAACGAAACAAAAAAGAGGAGTGACCAAAGCGCTTTTCTTTTCATGTGGTTTTCTGAAGATTTACTTCTTCACCAGCTCTAAATTGTCTATGGCTAGGCCGAATTTGGGATTGAACTCAAGAGCTTTCAAAAACAATTCACGGGCTTTGTCGTTGTCTCCCTTTTGCATGTAAGCCATACCCAAGAAGGTCAGTGCCTCATCTTTTCCCCAAGAAGGCTCCAGGGGGTTTTGGATCTTTTCCTCTGCGAACAATTCTACAGCATAGGTTAGGGTTCCTATGGCCACATCCGGTCCGCCGCCATATTCGGGTGGAGTGTAAAGATCAGAGGCCCCTTTGAGAAGATTGATTCTTGGATTTTCTGGGTCTAGATCGAATGCTTTTCCGAAATACTCAGGAATTTCCATACTGAGAGTCATGGCCTTGTTCCAATCAAGAGCAATCTCAAAACCTATGAGAGATGCGTACAGTGCGAACGGTTCTCCCCATGTAGGCTTCAGCTCCATGACTTTCTCTAGATGCTTTTGTGCATCGGATGTGTGCATCCCGGCCTCGTCTGTAAGGTTTTCTGATAGTTCATAAGTCACAAGCCTGTAGTCACACAGGGCAATATAGTAGTGAAGGTAAGCATTTTCGGATTTTTCCTTCATAAGAAGATTGAGGAACATATCCTTTGCGGCCTTGATTTTTTCAGCACTCCAAGAATTGATGCCTTCTTGGAGTTCCGTTTTAGCCTTGATGATCTCTTGTTGGATTTTGTTTCCGAATCCCATCGATGGGATAAATATCAAACAAAAAACCATAAATGCTGTAATACTGAATAACGTTGATTTCCTAAACATTTTCGCCTCCTACTTATTTTTTGGGAACATCTTGGATGATTTTCTCCAGGTTATCGATATATTCTGAAAAGGCCTTTCGTCCTTTCTCAGTCAAGCTGCAGATTGTCTTTGGTTTTTTCTTTATAAACTTTTTCTGAATCGTGATGTATTTTTCGCGTTCTAGGGCATAAAGATGAGTATTGAGATTTCCATCTGTAAGGTTGAGTTGTTTTTTCAACTGTGTAAACTCTGCTTCACCCACGACTATGAGTATTGACATAATCCCCAGACGTGCTTTCTGGTGGAGGACCTTAGATAACTTAATCGTGAGGTGTTCTTGCATGAACTTCTATTTTTGCTTTTTGCGATTGAAAACAATTCCGGTAAAAATGAGTCCTAACCCAAAAAACAGATTCAGAATAATATCGTTGTATTCTAAAAAGAAGATAGCCGTAACAATTGTGCATAGCATGCCTAAAATCCCCATAATGAGCAGCTTTTTTACGAAGAGAAATCCCAAGATCATATAGCCGGTGGAAACCACTAAAAATATGAAGATGGGGATATATTCTGCTGTCAATCCTGGAAGAATAACACAGAAGAAGGAGAGAGTGTAGGCAAGGATTAACAGGGGAAGCCAAAACAGGAAGAACCAACGCATAATCTCGCGTCCAGCCAATTGTGATTGATCCCTGGTCCTGGCTCGGACAATGAGATATGTAATCAATAATGTGATTATGGTCAGGATTCCCCACCACAATCCTTCTAAGCCACCAGATATTTTAAACATCCTCACACCGCCGAATCCAATTAGGCAAAAAAATCCCCATATGATGGCAATCCACCCTCCGCCGGAAAGATTCATGCTCCGCTTGGACTGTAACACCATCTCCTTAATCAACTTAATATTTTCGAGGGCTTCTTTCTGATCTTCTTCTGTCATATATCTTCTCCATTCAAAGTACTTCTTAAAACAAAGTAATTATAAGTCTATTGCTCGATTCTGTCAAGTTTTTTTTATTTCTGCCAACACTTCAATCTTTTTAAATAGACTCTCAGAAGATCAAACGCGCTTTTCT
>CAZLLG010000122.1:0-10628 GCA_964560275.1 uncultured Eubacteriales bacterium
GAGGCCGGCAATAATCCGTATCTCCTGCTCTAAGGAATTGCATCCTGGGGCATCTGAGGCTATTGTTATCGAGGCCACAAGAGGACCACGGTCTTTGATTTGGAGTGAAATATTTTTGTTGCTCTGGAGATTATTTGGGTTTCGTCCAGCGACATAGAGGTAGTCATTTAAACCGGATCCGTTTTGTCCATCGGCCAGGTTTATTTCCAAGCCTTCGGTTTTGAAGTTCTTGATAGTTCCTGAAGTTTTTTCGATCTGAAGAGAAATCCATTCATTGCTGAGCTCCGTTCCATTTGTTCGGGCTTGTCCCCATGAAAAGGCCGCTTGGTCCTGGAAAAATACCCTTTTTGCCCCAAAAGGTGGAACGTCTTTTAAAAGGACGGCCAATTCGCCGGTTGAAAGCCTCTGGGAGGGAAGGGAGTTGCCGCTATCGTCAACCACTCGATCTCCCAACACGGGAACATTTACCGGGATTAAAACAATATCTGTCCTTTTCCAGGACGTGGTGTTAAATACATCCAAGGATTTTATTTTTTCCGAGATGTCTGGTTTGATTTGACTAATATTTCTCTTCAATTGTTTGGAGAGCTGGTCGGCATTTAACGCAAAAGACTGTTTTCTCTCCCATTGTTTTAAGGTGAACTCTGAGTCCGGGGCGCTTATGCTGTTCCATGAGCCCCACGTGTGCTCATCATAGAGGAGGATATTTTTCCATGTTTCTTCCACAACACTTGAAGGAAAAGAGTCTGGGGAGCGCAAAGTCCACAGGACTTCAGTCTGGACAAGGCGTTCTGCCGCCTGTCTTGTGAGAGCCGTTTCCCGAGCCGAGGAGGCGGCTCCATCTTCCCAGTATCCTGTAAAATCTCCCCGGTACTCTGAAAGCTTTTCGCCATATTTATTCTCAAAAGCATGGAACATCTCGCTCGTTGTGGCAATGATCATTTTTGGAGAGATGTATTTTTCATTCCATGCTCTTACTGTTTTTGACAACTCTGGATCTGGAGGGCCGTTGTCCGAACCGATGTTATAACGCACTGCAATGATGTCGTAGGGATAGTTATTGAGCTCAAGTTCGGATAAATACTCAAAAATAGGAGTGACTTGAAGCCGTTTGTCTAGCCTGGAATACCCGAGGCCTGTATGAAACCAGGAGTATCCTTTTCCATGCACCCAGCAGAGAACTTTTTCTTGCCCGGAAGGGGATATCCAGTAAAAGGGACGATCTGCCCATTCAGAAAGCACGTGGCCGATGCGGTGACCCGAGTTTGTCCCGATTGAGAGGTATTTAACTCCGCTCTGGGCCAGAACAGGCACGAGCCCCCAGGTGTATCCCGGGATATCAGTGATCATGGCGGCATCGACGTCAACACCATATTTTTGAGCTGCCGATCGGGCACTCTCTAAAAGAAACATCAATTCTTCAGGATGACACAAACCGGTCAGCACGTTTGCATAGAAGGCATCGAGTCCTAAAGATCCGTTTTGAATGGCCGAGATCAGATTTTCCTGACCCTCAGGCGAAGCAAAATCTTTGAATATGTCTATTGGCCACATAACCTCCGTGTTCCACTTAAACTGAGATTCCTTTGGATAATCTTGAGTTTGAGATGCCAGGTTAATGGCCAGTTCGATATTTTTGGTTTGGATGTGTTTCACCTCATCTTGAATATGCGTGTATCCGATATCGACGTGGGAATGGTGAAGAAGGTAGATGTCTTTATGCTTTACGGGATGAATTTTTATATTTTCGACAAGGGAGTCGTTTTTTGGAATATCCACTTGAACAGTGAAAGATTTTGATCTGACAACAGCAGGAATTCCTATCCGAATAACATTAAAACCCAGTTTCAATGGAGACTCTAAAATTTGGTCCAAGGCTTTCACTGTTGCTTGGACAGGGCTGTCCAGATGGACGATTTCAAGCCTAATCGTCTGGCTTGGTTTTTCAGCGCTGCGAAGTACGGCTTGTTCACTAAACAGTGTCAACTGAGGCTTGACAGCAAACCTGAAGACCATAAACCAGCTCCGGCTGTTAGCGCTTTCGCCCTGAACTCGGAGATGCAAGGGTTGACCTGATGGAAACAAGGATTTTGGGATATGGAGGAACATAAATCCCATAAAATCGTTGTTTTTATCGATTGAGGTGATGTGATAGTCCAGGTCCACACCCAAATCTCCCTTCAGCTGCCAGTGTTTGATTTCTGGGTCTGTTGGATTAGAAAAAAAGAACCATTTTTTATCGTTTATAAAGAAATCATAGGCATGGCTGTCTGTATTGACATCGATTCCAGCCAACCATACAAACGTTATTGTGTCTCCAGAAATGTTTTCCAGGAGCGGCTCTGTTGTCCACTCGATAAAACGATTTTTATCGAGTGATCTTACAAGCAGGGCAGTTTTGGCCGCCGGGATAGGGGAATGATATGAGATTGTTTCTCCGCGGATGGCTTTATCGAACCCAAAATACCAGCGTCTTTCAGAAACGGAAAGAGGTTGATTTTTTGAAGAGCAAGAAAGTGCTGTCAGAATACTCACCAGAATTAATAAAAATACCGGGACGGAATAAAAAATTCTCTTTGTATTATTAATCTTTATATTTCCTCTTGAATAAAAAGTAGGCAGGGATTCCAATCAGGACTGTCCCTAAGGCAATCGACGATTCGACGGGGCGTTCAAAATAGGCAAGAACAAGAATACAGACTCCTGTGACAACGTAAAAAAGTGCTGTTACAGGAAATCCCGGAAGTTTGTTGACACTTTTATTTGCCCGTCTCAATTTAAATACGCCTAGAACTGCCAGAATCGGGAAAATGCCAAGAGAAAATCCCATATAGGTGAGCAGCTGGTCAAAGGTACCGATAAGAACCATTATAACGGCTATCCCTCCCTGCATCAAAATCGATTTGGAAGGAACACCGAATTTGGGATGGACTTCACCCGCAAATCTAAAAAAGGCGCGGTCTTTAGCCATCGAATAGTAAACGCGCGGACCTAGTATAATGAAGGCACTTAAGGAGGAAAAAAGAGCAAATGAGATGATGACCGACAGCACGCTTTCTAAAGATTTCCCGAAAAGATTGCCTGCAGCAAGCCCCCCGATTGACAGCACTCCCCCCATTTCACTAGGTGGAATGGCATAGACATAAAAAGAATTAAGGCAGATATAGAGGAATAACACTATCCCTGTTCCCAGGAGGAGAGAACGGGGTAGATTTTTGGTCGGATTTTTCACTTCTGAGCCAATGTAGGCAGAGGCATTCCAGCCTGCGTAGGCAAACATAATCCACATGAGTGAGAGGCCTATCGTTTTCCAGCCTGAAAAATCCAAATTGAATGTGCTTCCAAGAGAAAAATGATTCATATCTCCCTTTCCCAGAAGAAAACCGAAAAAAACCAGCCCCACGATCAGGACTACTTTTAAAATAGTTAAAGAATTCTGAATTTTGGTTCCTAACTCCAGCCCTTTCATATGGATCAATGTGAAAATGACGATGATAGCGATGGCGCATATTTTTTTTGGGATTCCGGCTTCAGGGAATGCGTCACTTAAATATGCTGTAACTCCTATGGCTGAAGCGGCAATAGGCGCTGAAAAGCCAACAAAAAATGATACCCATCCACTCAAAAAACCAAGCATGGGATTGTATAATCTTGAGAGAAAAGTGTATTCTCCACCTGCTTGTGGGATGGCCGCTCCGAGTTCACCGTAGGCCATTGCACCGCAGAGAGCGATGATCCCTCCAACAATCCAGAGTGATATCATTAAAATCGGATTGAGCAGGTCCGCCATAAGAAAGCCAGACATCGTGAAAATTCCCGCGCCGATCATGTTGGCGACTACGATATTGGTCGTGGGAAAAAGGCCTAATTTGCGTTTTAAACCGTTATTTTCAGTTGATGGATTTTTCATGAAACACTCTTTACTTATGTTAATTCTTTTTGCTGCTCACTCTGCGGAAAACTCTCAGAAAATTGCCACCGAGGATCTTTCTGATATCAGCGTCCTTGTACCCTCGTTTGACGAGCTCGGCTGTGATGTTGGCCATGTTTCCCACATTTTCTAGACCTACTGGCGGACTTCCGATGCCGTCGAAATCTGAACCCAAGCCTACAAAATCTGCCTTTCCTGTAACTTTTACGATATGATCGATATGGTCCACAACAGTTTTGACGTCAACTTGAGGAAGAATCTTCCCGGGCTCTTCCGATTTAATCTTGTTTTCGGCGACGAGAAATCCGGGGTAAAAATTGATACCGATCACGCCTCCATTTTTTGCCAGAGCCTTGAGCATCTCGTCTGACATGTTCCGGTGATGGTCTGAGAGTGCACGTGCGCAGGAATGTGACGCGACAATGGGAGAGTCGGTAAGTTCGATCACATCATAAAATGTTTCGTCATGGGCATGGGAGACGTCGATAATCATGCCCAATCTATTCATTTCCTGGACAACTTGTTCTCCAAACTCGGTGAGCCCTTCATAGGTTGGTTCGGGATCGCCCGAGGCGTCGGCCCAATCCGTATGTGTCCAATGTGTTAATGTCATCAATCTGACACCGCTGCGGTAGAAGCTGCGCAGTAATCGAAGATCGTTTTCTATCGCGTATCCCCCCTCGATGCCAATTAATACACCGGTTTTTCTTGTGCCGCGGAGCTGTCGGAGATCGGTAGGATCTTGGACTAAAAGAAGATTGTCCGGATTTTCTTCGACCAGTTGATGAACAGCATCGATTTGATCAAACACTCTTTTGGCCGCCTGGTTTTTCTGCATTTCATTTTGGGGAGGGCCGACATAACATGCAAAAACCTGGAGATCTACTGCCCCCTTTTGGAGCTTTGGAATATCGATGTGTCCTTTTGGGTTATCCAAAGTGAGATCTTCACCGGCAAGAAATCTGCCGATCGTATCGCAGTGCATATCGACAAGAGTGGAGTCTTTGTGAATGAAATTCGTGTGATGTATGGGATCGAGGAGATTTTCCTTTGTGTTGGCTAGGAAGGAGAAAACTTCTTGGTGGTACTCTGCGGCCAATTGAAGGAGTTCCGGCTGGATAATGTCTGGCCTATCTCCGGGATAGTGGTATTCAGGATGTTCATCATCCAGTTCTCGAGTGAGAGGGTTGCCCGATCTCAGACTGATAGACGTAACGCCCTTGCTGATAAATGAGCTGTGGTCCGAACCCCGGTAATTTAACCGGTAGCGGAGTTTTGATTTTATATCTTCACTCAAGTTCTGTTTGATGAGGTCATAGAAATCCGAGAATTCCCACATTCCACCGACAAACAGATCCTCATCCCCACAGCCGACCATGTCCATGTTCATATAGGCGGCGGTCTTTTCTAGAGGAAACAGGGGATGTTCTGTGTAGTACCGAGATCCGACGAGTCCCATCTCTTCTCCGGCCCAGGCGGCAAACACGAGGCTCCTTTCCGGCTTGAATTGATTGAGTTTTAGAACCCGGGCGAGTTCTAAAACGACCGCTACACCGGAAGCATCGTCGTCGGCTCCATTAAGGATGAGGCCATCTAAACGGATGCCCAAATGATCGAGATGACCACCGACGATAATACACTCGTCCTTGAGTTCAGGGTGTTTTCCAGGGATGATTCCGATGACGTTAGGGGCCGTCCTGTCTTCCTGGATGAAGTGAGCTTCCATTTCGACCTCAATATCCAGAGGGCAAGTATAAGATTTTTTCTCTCTTAGAGTGCGGCTGACCATTGTCCGCCAGCTGAGATTGTCCAAGTAGAAAAACCGATCCAGCGCGGATGTATTTGCTGACAAGATCAGAAAATCGTCCGGCCAAGTCTCAGTTTTTTCGTCTTGTTTTTGCCTGGGACTGCGAATCCTGCCCCCTATGTTCATGAAGATGGAACCCACGGCTCCTTTTTGGACTGCCGTTAAAATCTTTGTCTCTAAAGATTTCTCTTTGATGGAAAGATCCTTCAAGAATTCAGGAGTATCTTGGATGAGAAGCACAATTTTCCCCTCTACATCGATATCTTTGTAGTCATCCCAATTGTTTTTTTCCGAGACCAATCCATACCCGGCAAAAACGAGATGGCCCTTAACTGTCCCCGACCCTGTGCTGTTTAGCGGTGAAAAATCGGCATTCCGGCCCGGGACAAGTTTTATGGATTTAGGGTGGAGGATGTCTAAGCGGGCCGGCGGTGCAAAGTTTCTCCAATTCTTGAATTCTACCTGCTGAAAGTAAGTGCCGTCGTCTCCGCCTGGTTTAAGTCCGTATTGTTTCATTTTGGCGGCCACATATTCGGCGGCTTTCTGGTATTCCGGTGTGGCAGATTTACGGCCATTCATCGCGTCAGATGCTAGATAGCGGATATGCTCCATCGCCTTTTGTCCATTGGGTTTGACCTGGGCATACCCGGACAATCCAAATAAAAACAAACAGAGAAGGATAGAAATAGACATCTTCTTCATGAAAAAACTCCCTTTGTGATGTGGATAAATCATGTGATTTGATTTGCCATTATACAGCAAAAAGGTTAAAAATGGGATTGTCGGTTTTTTCTAGGAGCATCAATATGAAAAAAAATCTCAATGTTTTCTTTATTACAGTATCCCTACTTTTAATTTTGACGTGCTGCTCTGAGTCTGTGTCAGAGGAAACAACGGGGCTTTGGCCAAATATCGAGCCCTATCTCACCGACTATCTGCAAGTTTCAGATCTTCATGAAATTTATTATGAGGCCTGTGGGAATCCTGAAGG
This sequence comes from uncultured Eubacteriales bacterium, assembly GCA_964560275.1. Taxonomy (GTDB): domain Bacteria; phylum Acidobacteriota; class Aminicenantia; order Aminicenantales; family Aminicenantaceae; genus JAUWVG01. The sequence continues at coordinate 6,730 of CAZLLG010000122.1, forward strand.
AATCCCCGTTTTTGTCCTGCATGGGGGACCCGGGGCGCGTATCTCCCCCTACTACCGCCGGTTTTTTAATCCCGAAGTTTTTCATACCATTCTCCATGATCAGCGGGGGACGGGACTTTCAAGGCCTTTTCTTGAGCTCCGGGAAAACACGACTTGGGATCTTGTCGAAGATATAGAAAAACTGCGCAAGCACATGGAGTGTGAACAAATTATTCTTTTTGGAGGATCCTGGGGTTCCACACTCGCCTTAGCATATGCCGAGACCTATCCTGAAAACGTCAGCGGACTAGTGATCCGGGGGATTTTTACAGCCACTCAAGAAGAACTCGATCACTATTATTCCAGCGGAGTGAAAGTTTTTTTTCCGGAAGCCTATGCCAGGTTGGAAGAAGTCTTTGGCCAACCGCTCTCTCCAGATAAACTGTTCAGTTTGATTCAAGAAAAGGACTCAGAGGACCGTTTTGATTTTAGCAAAGCTTGGACAGCTTATGAAGCCAAAATTGCCGAATTGAATATATCCGATCCAGAAGTTAGGGGGATGGTCAATTCCCCCCAGATCGCTGACATCGTCCGCTCTCTGGCTCTGCTCGAGAATTATTATATGGCGAATGGGTGTTTTTTTGAAGAAGGGCAGCTTTTCACCGATGCGGATCGGATTAAGGATATTCCCGCCGTCCTGGTTAACGGGCGGTACGATATGATCTGTCCGCCCACCACAGCTTACAGACTTCACCAAAAACTTCCTCTATCCCAGCTAGTGATCGTCGAAGAGGCCGGCCACTCCATGTCCGAACCTGGGATTGAACAGGCGCTTCTCCGTGCCATGAAAACCTTCGAGAAGAATTAGGGCCTGGCTTTAAATCTTTCAAATCTTTAAAGCCAGGCCCTAATCTTCATTGATTCTATCGAGCAAATAAGCTATAATCACGCTTTCACTAAGCTGGCAGAGGGAGTCAGCAACATTCCCCTGGTTACAAGGACAGCGTGAGGATAAGTTTCTATGAAAACAGATATATCAAAAATGCGAAATATCGGAATCAGCGCTCACATCGATTCTGGAAAAACGACACTGACGGAGCGGATTCTTTTCTATACAAAAAAGATTCATAAGATGCATGAAGTGCGCGGCAAGGATGGTGTGGGTGCGACGATGGATTCTATGGAATTGGAGAAGGAACGTGGAATCACCATCACTTCAGCAGCCACCCGGGTCGAGTGGCTTAACCATTCCATAAACATCATCGACACTCCGGGTCATGTCGACTTCACTATTGAAGTAGAGAGATCGCTGCGCGTTCTGGATGGGGGAATACTGGTTCTCTGTTCAGTAGGTGGAGTCCAGTCCCAATCCATAACAGTCGATAGGCAGTTAAAGCGGCACAAGGTCCCAACGATTGCTTTTGTCAACAAGTGTGACAGGGTCGGAGGCAATCCCCACAAAGTCAGAGATCAATTGGATGAGAAACTTGGACACAATGCTGTGCTCATGCAGATCCCCATCGGTCTTGAGGATAAGTTTGAAGGAGTTGTCGATCTTGTGTCCATGAAAGCCGTCTATTTCGATGGTGAAGATGGAGAAATAACCAGAACAACAGAGATCCCCGCGGAATTACAGTCTGAGGCCGAAGCAAAACGGGAAGATATGTTGGATGCTGTGTCCATGTTTTCCGATGATCTAACGGAGGCGGTTCTGGAAGAGAGAGCTACCGAAAATCAAATTCGGGATTCAGTAAGAAAAGCGACCATATCAAGAAAAATGACCCCGGTTTTTATGGGATCTGCTTACAAAAACAAAGGGATACAGCTCCTGATGGATGCGGCCGTCCACTATCTTCCCCATCCGGAAGAAGTGGAGAATTTTGCCACCGATCTTGGGCATGAAGACAGAGAAATCAAATTAGAACCCGATCCCGATGCAGGGACCGTTGCCCTTGCATTTAAACTTGAGGATGGAGCCTATGGACAGTTGACCTATATCCGGATCTATCAAGGATCAGTCAAGAAAGGGCATGAGCTCTACAATCCTAGGTCCAGAACGAATTTCCGTGTTGGACGATTGATCCGCATGCATGCAGACAGCATGAAAGATATCCATGAAGCCAGCAGCGGAGATATTGTGGCGCTGTTCGGGATCGACTGTGCCTCTGGAGATACTTTTGTCAAACCAGGATTGAATCTGTCTATGACGTCTATCTATGTTCCAGATCCTGTTATTTCGCTTGCAATCAATCCTGAGGACGGGAAATCTTCTGACAAGATGGCACGGGCTCTAAATCGTTTTACAAAGGAGGATCCGACATTCAGGACATATGTTGATCCGGAGTCCCATCAGACTATAATTCAAGGCATGGGAGAACTTCATCTGGATGTATATGTGGAACGCATGAGGAGAGAGTACAGTGTGAACGTCGATACAGGCAAACCCGAGGTTGCCTATCGTGAAGCCATAAGCCAGCGAGTGGATTTTGATTACACACACAAAAAGCAGACCGGTGGAGCAGGACAGTTCGGCCGGGTTCAAGGTTATATCGAGCCGCTAAATGATGGAGATTATGAATTTGTCAATGACATAAAAGGAGGAAATATCCCCAGGGAATTTATTCCCTCATGTGAGAAAGGATTTAAGACCTCCATGAAAAAAGGACAGCTCATCGGTTTTCCTGTCGTTGGGATCAGGATCGTTATCAATGATGGACAGTCCCACCCTGTGGATTCATCCGATGTTGCATTCCAAACAGCAGCCCGAGAAGCCTTTAGACAGGCCTATGCCAAGGCCAAACCGCAAATTCTTGAGCCAATTATGAAGGTTTCTGTGGAAGGCCCCTCTGAATTTGCGGGAAATGTTTTTGCCACAATCAACCAGAGGCGTGGTATCATTATCAGTTCCGTAGAAGACGGGATATTTGCCCGCGTCGATGCTGAAGTGCCCCTGAGTGAGATGTTCGGCTATTCTACAACCCTGCGCTCACTGACTCAGGGAAAAGCGGAATTTACGATGGAGTTTCTCAAATATGGGAAAGTCCCAGTTAATATTTCCGATGATTTAAAAACTTTATACAGAGAAAAGAATTTATCGAATTGAGAGAGGAGATAAAACCATGGTTAAATCCGAATTGATAAAACGAAGTCCCTTGCGAATACTCGAGAAATCCATGCATGGAGGTTTAGGGAAAGGAAATATAGGAATCCTTGCCTCTCGAAAGGGCATTGGAAAAACTGCATGTCTGGTCCATATTGCCACGGACAAGCTCTTCCAAAATAAACCTGTTATTCATGTATCCTACTCGAGTCGTGTGGATTACATTATCAATTGGTACGAGGATATATTTAAAGAAATCGCTAAAAAACGCCAGCTGGAATCAGCCGTCGATGTTCATGAAAACATCATAAAAAATCGTGTTATTATGAATTTTAAACAGGATGGTGCCAATACGGATCAGGTGTTAAAAAGTCTTACGGCTATGATCGAATATGGAAATTTTGCCGCCGATGCCATCATTGTAGACGGATTTGATTTTTCACAGTCCTGCAGTGAAGACCTGGATTTATTCAAAAATTTTGCAGAAAAGCTTGGACTCGAGGTATGGTTCAGTGCTTCCCTCAAAGGAGAGGAGCCACTCTTTAATGAATCGGGTGTGCCTTTTTTGCTTGAAGGCTGTATGGGAAAACTTGATGTTCTAATCACCCTCCGCTTTGAAAAGGACCACGTCCAGCTGAATCTAGTAAAAGACCATAAATCCTCTTCTCCTAAAAACCTCGATTTGAAACTAGATCCGAAAACTCTTCTTATTTCGAAACATGACGAGAACGAAAAGCACGAAAAACACAAAGAACATGGTCTGTGACGTGTTGGCTCATATAAAAACCTGACCGAAGCTTCTAACGTTTACTCATCTAAG
>CAZLLG010000123.1:0-10600 GCA_964560275.1 uncultured Eubacteriales bacterium
GTCAAAATCAAAAAAACCACATAATAATTCAGCATTTGAGATCATGCATTTCTTCATTGCTTAGACACGAAATTCCTCTCTAAGACATTTTTACTTGCTTTAAAACATTGACTTTTACGCTAATACAAGTATAATTGTATTAAAATGACATTATAAGATTTAAGTCAAGTAAAGGTTGATTATGGTTTCAAATCGATCTGGAAAATACATAACTCAAATCGAGGGGTATAGAGCCTATATTCCAAATCCACTCCCCCCAAAACCTCATATTGATTATGATGAAGAAATACGTTTTTTATTATCTGAAGCTGATCGAGCTTTAGCCCGTCTCGATGGAGTCGCACTGATTCTCCCTAATCCAGAGCTATTTGTCGCAATGTATGTAAAAAAGGAAGCACTTTTGAGTTCTCAAATCGAAGGCACACAAGCATCTTTAGCAGGAATACTGGCCTTTGAATCCGACATTAAACCTGAAGAAGATCTTAACGAAATCAAAGAAGTTATAAATTATATTAAAGCGATGAATTTCGGAATGAAAAGAATTTCAGAGAATAATTTCCCTATGTCGTTGAGACTCATAAAAGAAATCCATAAGATTCTTCTTGGGGGAACAAGAGGCACTCATAAAAGCACTGGAGAATTTCGTAAATCCCAAAATTGGATTGGCCCTCGCGGTGCTTCAATTTTTGAAGCCGTTTATGTTCCGCCTCCCCCTTATCAAGTCAATGAATTAATGACAGATATTGAAAAATTCATCCATGCCAAAGATTCAATCCCTCCTCTAATCAAAATTGCCTTGATTCATGCTCAATTTGAAACAATACACCCCTTTCTTGATGGAAACGGACGAATTGGTAGATTATTAATAACCTTCTTTCTTTACTGGAAAGGCATTCTAAAACAGCCATTGCTTTATCTAAGCTTTTATTTAAAGGCAAAAAAGGAAAAATACTATGACCTTCTGATGAAAATAAGATTTGAAGGTGATTGGGAAAACTGGTTAAAATTCTTTCTGCAGGGAATTTTTGAAATTTCTGAAGAGGCGGCAATATCAGCAAGCGAAATTATTAGATTGAAAGAAAATTTAGTTAACAAGCTTTCCTCTAATAATATCGGCGGTGTACTTTCACTAAGACTGTTGGATTTACTTTTTGATAGGCCATTAATCAGCATTTCTGATACTGCAAAACTCTTAAAAACAAGCAAACAATCTATAGCTCAAATTGTGGATAAATTCCAGCAACTAGGAATATTGAAAGAGACCACAGGGAAAAAAAGATACAGGAAATTTCTCTTCACAGACTATGTCAAAATTATTGCACGAGGAACAGAAATAGAGCACCGCAAAGACACATCCGAACGTTACTAAATGCAAGTAAAATTGCATATAGTGTCACTATTTGTAAAGTCAGCTGACATTTAGTACGCAGCAAGCATGATGAAACGAATTGCCTTTTGCCTTGGGCTTCCAGCCTTACCTGTAGGATCTAAGTACTTTTTTCCAGTTTAAGCCAATTCTGGATGTCTTTTCTCTCTACAAGCATGACTTCCACTTTGTCTATGAAAAGATCCTGCAGTTCTTTTTTCTCAGTTTCGTCTGCTTGATCGAAGAGAACCTTCTTCATGAGAGGGCTAATCTTTATAGCTTTCTCTGGAGGATAGGGAACTCTCTGTGGATAGAACTTAACAAGAACGCTGGCTCCATTGTCCAAACGCTTAAAATCAAAACATAGGGCCTCAGAATCGAGCTCTTCAGAGCTGAATTGAAGCAAGTCTTTGCGTTTAAATTTGTGGGCAAGGCCTTTAAATCCTGATGCCGGAGCAGCTCCTGTCAGGAAGCTGAAAACCTGTCCTATTACTCCGTAAACACCCTCATTTGGCTCCCCATAAATTGTGATGGCGATGTTTCCTCTTGTGGGAATCTCATCTGGATAGAGGACCTCGAGTGCCTCCAAACAGCTCATATAGGCACCGGTGACAGTGGGACAGGCATGGCCGGCCATTTTTACGGCTTCGATAAAAGTATATTCCAGAATTGCGTCATCTTCCTTGAAGGCCCCAAGTGTTTCTGCAAGTGGTTCTTTAAATCTTATGGGCTTAACATTATAAAGAAAGTCTCTAAATATATTGGACATAAGGTCTCCTTTGGCAGTCTGAGTCTCTCCATTTTACATCTACCCTGATTCTCCATCAAGTCATATGGATTTATTGACTCTCGACTCAGATATATATATCCTTATTCAGAGATTATGGGGAGATAAAAATGTTTAAAAAAAAGATTTTGATTTGTTTGGCCATGAGTGTTATTTATTTGTGTATGACAGGAGTCGCACAGGATAAATCCATTCCTCCAACATCCCATCCCGATGTCAGTTCCTGGCAGGACCTGTTTGATTCCGATCTCTCCAATACCATTTATCCTGAAGGGATCTGGACTTTTGAAGACGGCATCCTCACAGCCAGCGAAGATCAAGCGATCTGGAGCCAGAAGAGCTACGACAACTTTATTATCGATCTGGAATTTAAGACAGCTTCAGGCACAAACAGCGGTGTTATCGTTTATACCTCTGATATTAAAAACTGGATCCCCAATTCAGTAGAGATTCAAATCGCAGATGATTATCACAAAAAGTGGGCCAGCTCACCCAAGACCTGGCACTGCGGAGCCATCTTCGGTCACCTTGCCCCCAAAAAGAGTTTGGTCAAAAAACCCGGAGAATGGAACCGCTTTACCATCACCTGTATCGATAAAAAAATCTATGTGATGTTGAACGGCGAACAGGTAACAGAGCTTGATATGAATCTTTGGACATCAGCAGAAATAAATCCGGATGGCAGCAAGATCCCAGGCTGGTTGAGTAAGCCCTTGGCGGAACTGCCTACTCACGGCCACATCGGTTTTCAAGGAAAACATGCAGGCGCTCCCATCTATTTCCGCAACATCAAAATCCAGGAGCTGAATTAGAGGCTTAGCCAGCAAATTCTTGAGATGAAAAACATCAAGCTGCAAATATTCCTAAGATTCGGCTTCTCCCCTCTAATATTTGGGCTCATATTTTTTCTTCCTGCCGGATCCTTTCGATTCTGGGAAGCATGGGTCTACATGGGTATTTTGCTTATCCCCGCGTTTTTTGTCGTGCTCTTCTTTTTGAAAAAGGATCCCGGGCTTCTTGAGAGGCGGATTCGCATGAAGGAGAAGGAAAGGGAGCAGGACATTATCGTCAAACTCTCCAGCTTTTTTTTCTAGCCGGTTTCCTGCTTCCCGGCTTTGATTTCCGTTATGTATGGTCACATATCCCCATCTATCTGGTTCTGACTGCCGATGGGATTGTGTTCTTGGGATATATGATAGTCTTTTTTGTTATGAGAGAAAACAGCTTTTTGTCTCGAACCGTAGAAGTCGAAGAGGGCCAAAAAGTCATATCCACAGGCCCCTATTCTGTTGTCCGTCATCCCATGTACTTTGGTGTTCTATTGATGTTTCTTTTTACACCTATCGCCCTGGGATCCTGGTGGGCCCTTATTCCCTTTATATTCTCGCCGGTCTTTTTAGTCTTGAGAATTCTCAGTGAGGAAAAGATAATGATAAAGAATCTCTCCGGATATGAGGAATACTGCAGGACTGTTCCCTTCCGCTTGATCCCATACATCTGGTGACTTTGCTCATAAATCATCCTGGCTGTTTCAATATTTCGAGGATCATCAGAGGCAAAAAAAGATCTGACTCGCATTAACCAAATACATAAAGCGATTGAAAAACTAAAGTAGGGCAGGAAGGGATTTGATAAAATTATACAGCAGAATCTTCGTTACTTTTCCGGTGTTATGTCGATGCCTGCGATGAGGTTGGGTGCTGCGGCTTCAAGTTCAAAAGAAATCCGAAGCTGTTTCCCTGATTCTTTTGACTGAATCAGGATTTCCGCGTTAAATTCACCAGTCTTTTTTGCTCCCAGAAGTTCTATCTCACCCATCATCTCATGAACCTGCTTAAAAACCGAAAGGTGATCTTCCATGGGAACATGATTAACAAAAGCTGAAGTGCAGTTGTCCTTAAGGAATTGTTTCACGTGATCGATGTCCTGCCGGTTTATCGCCTCAAGAATAGCTGTGGCACGCCGCCCGGTGGCTGAATCAGGCAGCCCCCAACTTGATACACCAGAAGAGCTTTGATTTATCTCTTTTGGTTTCATCACTTCGGGCTCCTGCCCTTTGAGAATAGCAGAGAGCTGACGCCCAAGAGTGGGAGCGCTGATGTTGTCATGGGAATTAGTCGCAACAAAAATGTAATTCTCATCATTGGGGTATTCAAAAACAACTGCACTGAATCCGAAATCATTTCCTCCCGCATACGCCATAGGGCTTCCCTGGGGATCATACATTTTCTCTTTGGCTTTTGCTGAAAGGACTTTGTTGGCTTGGAGGGCCTGAATCCATCTGTAAAGTTCACCCACAGATGAAACCATGCCCCCTCCTCCGACAAGAGCCCAGGTCATATGCGGCCAGTGATAGGGAGAATTTATTTTTCCGATTTTTCTGCCTTCGTACCCAACGGCCACCTCATCCTCTTCCCACAGGGGATCCCTATAGAATCCTGTCCGTTCCATCCCGGCAGGTTCAAATAAATATTCATTTAAAAAGGATGTATAAGATTGTTCAGATACAAGTTCAATAATTATAGCAAGCAGCCCGTAACCGGAATTTGAATAAGCCTCACGGTTTCCTGGTTTAAAGCGAAGTTTCTGGTTAAGAATCGTCTTTAATGCTTTCGCTCTGTCCATTTTCTCAAAGTCGCCGCTCGTATCATGATATTCATGAAAACCGGCTGTATGCCCGAGGACTTGTTCTACGGTGATTCCTGCTTTGTCCTCAGGAATACCGTCAAAAAATGTGGAGAGAGGATCACTCCGTTTAAGCTTCCCCATCTCTTCGAGTTTAAGGATGGCCGCACGTGTAAACCGTTTGGTGATGGAGCCAATATCGAAGACCGTATCTTTGTCGACGGGGATGTTTTTTTCCCTGTCGGCCAGCCCGTATCCCTCATGCAGGACCACGTCCCCTCCCTTTATGACCATCACAGCCCCGGAGAAACCGGAGTCTACAGCCGTGAGGACATAGTCGTTTAATGTCTTTGTAAGGTCGCCTTGGGGAACTGCGAATACTGAGCTAAATTGAATTGCTAAAAATAGAATTAAAAACGCAAAAAGTATGTATTTTTTTGGGATCATTTTTCCCTCCTCATCCTAAAAATTTTAATCCTTTCTTTTTTTTTTGGCAATTTAAGTTGATAAATAGTTTTTGAATGAAAAAAGCAACTATAAGCTAGTACTTCAGAACTGCTGGGAAAGTTGCAGCGTCGATTTATAAGAGAATCATTTTTTCTCTACCAAAGCAGCAGACACCATTTTCGCCCGTCTTCTCAATCTCCAAATGATAAAAACTCCAATAACTCCTAGTATCGCAAGAACTGCAGCCAGGTACACACCACCCCAGGTCCATCGAGTAAAATGTAATGCTCGATGCTCAGGCCTTACATCAAAATCTATCCAAGGTCCAATCCGCCCCAAGACAAAAACCAGGACACGGGCCGCGTGGACAAGAGCCGCCGCAGCACCGAACCGCAACGCAAGGCTAGCCCTGTTTTTGTCGTTCGAAATCCACCATAGGAGGGCCGATACCCACAGAGCAAGAATGGCCATAGATCCGTCAAAAAGCATATAAAAAACGTGAAAAAGTAAAAGGCAGGAGCCCAGGATCAGAAGAGAAGAGTAGATACGCTGTTTTGATATGTTCAAGTTCTTATTTCTTTTTTTAAAATCTTTTGAGCGGCCATGTACCCGCTGCCGAGCACGGCTCCGAGTCCCCCGTCGGGTTGTGTCCAAGCAGATGCAAAATAGAGGTTTTTGATTGAGGACTCATGAGGAAGCCTGTTTGGGCCGGCTTGAAAAGCAGCTCTTTTTAAAGACGGATCTTAAAAGACAAATCCTGCGCGTGTATCCTTTAGCTCAACAGATCTTCAAGAGTGCTCTGGATCTCAGGAAACCGAGGTTGAAAGCCCTCTTCGAGAAGCTTTTTCGGGATCACTCTCTGGCCTTTTACGACCATCGACGAAAACTTTCCCAAAACCAACCAGAGAATGAATCGGGGTATGGGGGGAACGATCACCGGCCGCCTGAGTGCCCGGCCGAGAGCCCTAGCAAGGTCTTTGTTGCGTACAGGATTGGGGGACGTGCAGTTGACCGGCCCATGAATGCTAGGCCGGTCGAGAAGGAAGATGATCATGTTTGCAAGGTCCTGTTCGTGCACCCAGGACATCCACTGTTTTCCGTTTCCCAGTGGGCCGCCCACAAAGAATTTAAATGGCAGGCTCATCTGTCGCAGGGCGCCGCCTGACCGGCCCATCACCAGGCCGAAGCGGCAGAGGACGGTTCTCACTCCCGCCTTCTCGCAGCGCTGCGCTTCGGCTTCCCATCCCGCAACGACCGAAGCCAAAAAATCATCTCCGGCTGGAGCCAATTCATCCAGCATCTCATCGCCATGGAAGCCGTAGTAGCCCACAGCCGAAGCGTTAAGCAGAAGAGTTACTTTTCCCTTTCCGGCCTCAAGTGCGGCAAAGATATTTCGCGTCGTATGAATGCGGCTTTCAAGAATGATCATTTTGGCTTTTTTGGTCCACCGTCTGAAAATGGAGGCCCCGGCAAGGTTGATGACGGCATCGTGCTTTTTTAGCTCATCCTGCCAGGGGCCGGGGCGTGTGGGATCGCCCTCGAGGAACACCGCGCCTTGGGGCAGTGAGGTTTCTTTTTTGACCGACCTAGTCAGGAGCGTTATCCTGTGGCCTTTGTGCGTGATTGTCTGAACGAGAGTTGCGCCGATAAATCCCGATCCCCCTATTAAAAATATGTTCATCGTTTTATTCTCTATCCCTGGACAAATCAGCTCTGAAGATGGAACAGATAAGGCCAGAGCAGCATATCCAAAACAGCCGTATGAAAGGCAAAGTAGGCGCTTCCGGCCACGGCAAGCCAGAAAACAAAGCTTGAATCTCTTGGCTGGAGGCTGAGTAGAGCCCAGACAAGAAGACAGGAAAACAGGCCTGTCAGAATGAGTACGGTTCTTACGGCTATCCAGAGGCCAGTGCCCGGGTTCGCAATCATGGCTGAGGTGAGCGGCATCCAGAGGGCTGAGGGCACAAGGATCCCTAGGAAGATAACGTGGAACAGGCTGAAGCCGAACTTGTTGGCTATTTGCGTTTCGACAGGGGCGATCCGGAAAAGAACAAAGTACAGAAAGGCAAAATAGCCCAGAGCTGACAGGACCATGGAGACGGTAAAGATGGGCCGCAGCCAGGCCGGCACGCCGCCCCAGAAAGCGTCTCCAGCATTGGGAGTGTTTCTGAATCCCCAGATATAGCTGCCGAGAACAGCAGCGCCTCCGACAGCATTGATGATAAAAAGAGTGATTTGTTGAGTGGCCATTTATCCCTCCGTTTTGGATTAATTATACTCCTGCCTTATTAAGCTTTAGGTACAATAAGAACAAGCTGAAGGCCATCAGCAGGGTCGAGGGAAACGCTGCACCTACGCCGAGAGGAGATATGGCGATAAGAAAAATGATGCCGCCCATGACACCAAGTTGAAACAATTTCTTTTTATGGAAAAGTAAGGCACCGACTAATATCTGACCTAAAGCGATCAAATAAACGAATAATGAAGTGTTGGAACTGAATACGCCGTTTATGATTTTTTGGTACGGGCCTATAGCCCATTGACTATACATTAAATAGGCCTGTGGATCGGAAGTCACCGTGTAAGCATTAAATATTCCGGCAAGAATAAAAATGATGGCCCAAATTATCTTGCCGATTTTAGGCCATTTCCAGCAGACAAAAATCAAACAGAGGGTGAGCACATGCGAGACGATATACGGGATTAAAACATTTTGTGAATCCATGTTTTCTCTTAGGTCAGTGCAACTGAAGCCAAATAAATCGTAATCCCGGCTATTATTCCGCATAATGAATAATACACATAAATAACTAAAAGCGTTTTTGGTTTCCCGATGCGTACACCCCGGCGTTTCATAGTCCAGCGTTGGATAATCCCGCGTCCGGCAAAATACAGATACATTCCACTGCCCACAAGGCCGAAAAAGGGCCATATGGGATTGGCAAGGAGAAGAAAAATGCCGGCGGCAGGCAATATCCAGAGAATCAGCATGTCCCAGAGCGCTTCTCCCCTTACATCTGCGTAAAACGCGGGATCTACATCGGCTTCCGGTTCTGTGAGTTCGAGTTTAACGGCTAATTTTGGAAAAAAAACAGTGATGGTCTGTCCAATCCATCCAATAAGTCCAAACGTTGTGAGTATGGCGCCCCAAAGAGTATTCACATTGGGCCTCCTTTTTGGATTTTCACCAAGAGCAAATAAAGTCGAAGTGAACGATTGTCCATATAATAAAGGACAGCCCCACCAGGATACCAAAAGGAAATACGACGATCCAACTCAAGGTGATCTTCGGTTTCTCGAACCGCAAACTTGTAGATGTGGTCATAATGTTTGCCCACACCCACCAGAAGCTGGACAAAATCAGGAGATAGAATCCCCACTGAGGATATACGAACACGAGAATAATTCCTGCAATATTGACCGGGCAGGCAAAAAATATGTCTGCGAAAGCGATACCATAATGTGTTTTTTGCTCATGCCAATTGTCAGAGGAGCCATCAGGAGCTTTCATGGCTTTTCCCTTAAATACTTTGATCTGCCAGCCCCATATGATTAGACATATAAATCCCATAATTCCCAACAGCACATATAGGCTTATTTGTGAAAAAAGAGACAACTCTTGCATTTTATTCTCCTTGATCCAAGCAGGTTTTTACGGTCTTCATTCTTTTTCTGTCGATTATGCCTTTAGCCATCGAATTGCAGAATTCATTTTTAAATCTTCCCTACATTATCTTTTTGTTTTACTCGACAATTACTATATTGAAGACATAATTATAATGCAATCCATAAATCAGAAGAGGCAACAGCTAGGAGTTAAGAAGAACAATTTTCAGAAATATAAAAACTGTCCGGAAGAAAACCGGTCAAACCTTGACAATCCCTGTTTATGTACAGTATCATGTACATATTATGAAAGCCATCACCTATACTGAAGCCAGGGAGAAGCTGGCATCAACTATTAAAAGTGTCTGCGAGGACCACGCCCCTGTCATCGTCACAAAGCGCAGGGATAAAGCTGTAGTGATTATGTCTCTAGATGACTATGAATCTCTCGTTGAGACATCCTATCTATTGAAGAGCCCCAAAAATACAAGACGACTCTTCGAATCCATTAAAGAACTCGAGGAAGGCAAAGGCAAGGAGAGAGAGCTCCGAGAGTGAAAATCATTTTTTCGACACAGTCGTGGGAAGAGTATCTTTTCTGGCAGAAAACAGATCAGAAAATCCTCAAACGGATCAACACGCTCATCAAAGAGATATCCAGAGATCCATTCCAAGGCAAAGGAAAACCTGAACCTCTTAAACACGCATTGGAAGGATACTGGTCCCGGCGGATTAACGAACAACACCGAATCGTACACAAGATCGAAGGAGATTCGCTATTGATCGCCCAGGCTCGATATCACTACTAGAATTAGAGCAGGGCGCGGCGGTTTTCTTCCATCTGCTCAAAATTTCCCATAGCTACAGGCATGGAGTGAACCCTATTTTGTGCGAGCACCCAGCGGAGGGCATTTTCATAGGTGGGCTCGGATTTTCCATCGGGAGAGTAAGGGCCGCCTGAGGTGGTTTTCATAGCTAGAAGGCTAGTGCCGATTTTTTTAGCCTTGTCCATCTCCACTTCTAAGGCCGGCTGGTCCCACTCGCTGTAGCTGCCCGAGTTCATATGGATGTAGGAGCCCTTGTGGTTGTAGGGCACCATGATCACTTCATAAAACGGATTTTTGTTGGCAGCCCGCAGGAGTTCGACTTGATTGGAATGGGTCGAGAAGCCGTGGGCGCGGATTTTACCTGTTTTTTTGGCGGTTTTAAAAAATTCCATCACCGGTTCGTGGAAAGCGATTTTGGCATTGGAAGCGCCGTGGATCAGCATGATATCGATATAATCTGTCCGGAGTGCTTTGAGGCTGGTTACCATGGAAACGGCCATATCGCTGAGAGTTTTTTTAACATCTTCGTCTGCAAACGAACCATCTTCCTGGCTGCGAAGACGCACTCGAAGCTTGGACTGGATAACCACATTTTTCCTGCGGTTTCCTAAAACCTCTCCGATCATGAACTCATTCCGTCCGTTGGTGTAGGAGCGGCCTGTATCAAGAAAGGTAAATCCGGTTTCTATCGCGGCGTCGACCAGAGAGGGTTCCATGGTTCTGGAAGCACCGAATCCAATTGGAGAAATATCGATTCCTGTCTTCCCAAGTTTCACAGTGGTTGAGGAATCCTGGCCCGAGGCCTTTTTGTATCCGGTTCCCAAAACTCCAAACCCTAATAGCGCCACCGAGGATGTCTTGAGAAATTCCTTTCGCGTCATTTTCCCTTTATCGTTTTTCATGATGAATCTCTCCTCATGGATTATCTTTTTTTTGGCTTAT
>CAZLLG010000124.1:0-10470 GCA_964560275.1 uncultured Eubacteriales bacterium
CCCCAATTATTCTTTCCCTAATTATTTCTTGTCATTTTGAATACACTTAGATAAGATGCCTTCTGCGCAAACTCCATGGCAAATCAGCTCGAACATGAATATCCGATCCCTGTCCCTCCAGCCCAGTTTGATCAGAAAAACGATGTGTTCAAACGAGGGCGTTGGGATCCGGAGATTTTGTCTTGGGCCCGGTCGTTTTACGAAAATGTGAAATATGAAGACCGGCCAGGATACCGCCGTTTTGATTGTGCCCTTAAAATGGGAGCCTGGAATCTCGAGCACGATATAGCCCGCGGGAATTCTTTGAGCAATTCAGGACTCTATTCATGGTCCCGAGTTTCAGAGAAATTGAAGCCATATATTGATGCAGGAGAGAGAAAACCTGGCTCTCCCCAAAAAAACAGTAAAATGGTAAAGCAGGCCGCTCGGTTTCTGGGAGCCGACTTGGTCGGGATCTGTGGAGTGCATCCCCATCTCATTTACTCCCACGAATACAATGTACTTACTCAAAAACACTACCCTCTCAAACTTCCCGAAGATCATACGAATGCAATTGTAATGGCTATTGAGATGGACTACAGGATGATAAGTTATTCTCCAAATGCCATCGCTAGCTCTGCCACGGGTTTTGGCTATTCACGGATGGCCTTTGTGGCCAATTCTGTGGCCATTTTTATCCGGAGTATGGGTTATGATGCTGCTCCCTCCGGCAATGATACCGCCCTGTCTGTTCCCCTGGCCATGGCTGCAGGCCTTGGGGAACTGGGACGAATGGGCCTTCTTATCACACCTCAATTCGGACCGAGAGTCCGGCTCTGTAAAGTCTTTACAAACATGCCGCTGGTCCAAAACACTTTTCGGCCCTTTGGCGTTAAGAAATTTTGCGAAAACTGTTTGAAATGTGCCCGGTCCTGCCCTTCCCGTGCCATCAGCTATGAGCCTCCGACAATCCAGGGAGAATCCATATCCAATTTTTCCGGCGTGCTGAAATGGTATATTGACCCTGAGAAGTGTTATCGCTTCTGGGTAGCTAACAAAAATGATTGCACCACCTGTGTTTATGCCTGTCCCTTTAATAAACCCCAGGGATTACTCCATGACGGTGTACGGTTTGTAATTAAAACCATGCCGGTTTTAAACCGTCTAATCGCCAAAAGCGATGATCTTTTAGGATATGGAAAGCCCAAACCAGGGAAAGAGTTTTGGGATATTTCCCCATAGATATATCGCCTGTTCGATGATAGGGGAAACCTTATAATTCAAAAAGGAGGGAGTATCACATGAAAGGATGTCGATTCTTAATTTTTATTGTTCTCTATTTCAGCGTTCTTTTTTGTATCCCGGCAGCAGAGATAAATCCGACAACTGGCTATCAAGCCCTTCTGGATATGAATACGGAGTTCTCTAAATTTCGCCGTCCCCAAATGATCGATGGAATCCCGGATTACAGCCCGGCTGCCATTCAAACCAGGACAGTAGGGCTTTTGGCTTTCCGGAAACGACTGGCCAAAATTGATACCGGGGGCTGGACAATTTCAGAGAAGATCGATTACCTGTTGATGCGTTCCAAAATCAATGAACTGGATTTCCAGCTCCGGATCACGCGGCCATGGGAGCGCGATCCAAGCACATATGTGGACATGATCTCCCGGATTCCCCACACAGACACTCCTCTTCAAGAAGAAGCCTTGACCAGACTCACAAGCCGCTTGATGTCTGTTTCAAAAATTCTTAATTCAGGAAAAAACAACCTGACTGAAGTTCCGCGGGTGCTGGCAGAAATTGCCGTTCGCAGTCTTGAAAGATCCGATGGTGTTAATCAGGGTGAGCCGAGGCGTACAGTACCTCCGGAGGGAACCATAGGCTGGTATGAGGACCTGGTAGAGAGGTTGTCCGAATTTCATCCCGGACTGCTCCCTGAAGCCAAGCAGGTCCTCTCTTCAGTCAAAGGATTTCGGAACTGGCTCAAAAATAACACACACAGTATGAAGTCACCTGTCCATATTGGGCTCGATAATTACAACTGGTATCTAAAGAACGTCCGGATGATTCCCTATACGGTGGAAGACGTAGTCAAGATAGCAGAGGTGGAATTGTACCGGACCCTGGCTTTCTTAAACATCGAGATGCATAAAAACCGGAAGCTTCCCACTCTTGAGCCAGCCACAACCAAGGAAGATCATGAGAGGAGAGTGCGGGAAGCGGAAATTTTGATCCGGTCGTTCATTAAAGACAATAACCTGATGACTATCCCAGACTACATGCCTTCCGAGTTTGAAACCGATGCCTTTTGGATTGTGCGTCAAGAAGGAAAGCGTCACTTCTGGGAAGAAATCACCTATCGTGATCCTTTGAACAACCACATTCATGCCTCAATTCCAGGGCACCGCTTCGATGGACTCATCCAGAGACGTCACCCCAATCCGATCCGCAGAACACACGGGGACGGGGGAAGAGCCGAGGGCTGGACCTTCTACCTAGAGGAGATGTTTCTCCAAGCCGGACTGCTCGACGAACGTCCGCGCACCAAAGAGCTTTTTTATATCGCTCAACTGAAGCGCGTGCTCAGAATTCCCGCCGAACTCAATATGCAGTCTGGAAAGTTCACTCTCGATCAGGCCATCCAATTCCTTATGGACGAAGTTCCTCTGATGGATAAAAACCTTGCCCGCTATGATCTTCAAATTTATCTGCGCCGTCCGGCCTATGGAATGACCTATTTGACCGGAAAAATCCAGATGGAAAAACTTCTGGCTGACCGGGCCCGCCAGTTGGGAGACAAGTTCGATCTGGGAGAGTTTCATGATTTGCTGTTGTCTGCCGGGCCGATTCCCCTCTCTCTCATTCGGTGGGAAATGACGGGCCTCGATGAAGAAGTGAAATTATTATGGCATGAATAAGGATCTGGAGACAAAAATGAGAAAAATTCCATTTATAATGGCCCTGTTGCTTTTTATTTCAGTTTCGGTTGAAGCGAATGAGCTAAAACTGGAAAAACTTTACTCGGACACTCCCTTGATTGGAGTCCCGCCTCGGAACATATTGTGGTCACCGGATGAGAATCGCTGTGTTTTCCTCTGGAATAAGGATTCAGGCCGAATAAGAAATCTGTATTTATTTGAGCCTGCTTCCGGGTCAAAACCACAAATGTTGACTTCATTGGGCAGACAAGGAATTTCCGGATTTTGCTGGGGACGGAGCAGCAATGAAATTTTCTATCAAAGAGGAACATCCATATTCTCCTTTGATATCGATAACCTCTCAGAAAAAGAAATTCAGACAAACAGGGGAAGAAAAAGATCCCTGTCCCTCTCTCCGGACGGCTCATTTTTACACTATCTTCAGGACGGCAATATCTGGATTTATGATTTTGAAACGGCAGTCGACACGCAGCTGACGGAATTTGACACCAGAAAAGAAGGAATAAGCAGATTGGCCTTGTCCCCGGATTCTCGACGTTTCGCCTTTTATTTCCAAGAATATTCAGGAATCAGGCAGGTGGATATCCCCAGGTTTGAAAGAGAGAGAGTCAGCCTTCATAAAGTATCCAGAGCTTTTCCCGGGGATCAAAACAACGTCCGGAAAATTGGAGTTTTGGACATTGCTCAGAAAAAAGTCAAATGGGTTCCCATGGAATTGGATACCCTGCATTCTTTTTCTTGGTCCCCATCCGGGAAAAATCTTCTTTTGGACGAATCTGCCGAGTATGCCAACAAAAGGAGTATCTCTATTTGCCATGCGGAAGACCTGACCACACAGTTAGTTTTTAAGGAAGAAAGCTCTCTTTTTAACTTTTCCTGGATCTGGAGCTCCCAGTGGATAAACGATAATTCCATCGCTTTAACATCGGATGAGTCGGGCTTTTGCCACCTTTACTCTCTAAATCTGGAGAACAAAGAGCTAATACAATTCACTTCAGGAGAATGGGAAGTTCTGCAAACGTTCTCAGTCAAAGGGGATACTCTCTATTATATCTCTAATGCAATACGTCCTGAGAATAGAGACCTGTTCAAGGTAAATCTGGGAAACAGGAACATAGAGAGAGTTGCCGGCAAGGATGGAGTTTATAAACCTTATTTTTCAAAAATGGGCCAAAACATTTGTGTCCTCTTTTCTGACGACATGACGCCCTTTGATCTCTATTTGATCGATAACGGAAAGCTGCAGAGAATCACTGAGTCACCAGTGCCGGAGTTTCAGGAATACCATTGGGCGGAAACGTCCTATCTGGACATCCCCGGTGAGGAAAACGGCATCAAAATCAGAGCCAAGTTGATGATCCCTCCGGATTTTAATCCCGAGAAAAAATATCCAGCCATTATCGGTTCAGTTTACTCTAATTCTGTTTTGAACCAATGGGGAGGCCGTGATGCTCATCCGACCTGGGGGCTGGATCAATATCTGATCCAGGAGGAAAAATATATCCTGCTGAACCTCGACATGAGAGGAAGCCTTGGCTACGGCCGGAGATTTCGGGAAGACATGTTCAAGGGATACGGCACAGTCGACATAAAAGATCTTGCTGCTGCCGCTAATTATTTAAAATCGTTGCCTTATATAAAGCCAGACAAAATTGGGATCTGGGGATCCAGCTACGGCGGGCTCATGACTCTCATGTCTTTGTTCAAGAATCCCGATGTCTTTGCCTGTGGAGTTGCCGGGGCTCCGGCCACCAATGTCTATCATGCTTTTCCCGGCCAAATGGAAGTCATGAAATCTGCAGAGGATAAAGAGGCTTACCAGAATTCTTCAGCTTATTTCTGGTCGCAGGGATTGGAAGTGCCTGCCATGATTATACACGGGATCAGAGATACGACCGTGCTTTTTATGGATTCTGTCAGCCTGGCAAAGAAAATGATCGAAGAGGGAAAGGATTTCGAGTTTGTGGTTTTGCCCAATGCCTCCCATGCCTGGGACATGGGGCCAACTTACCAAACCCTTTTTGCCTTCAGAAAAATGATCGATTTTTTTGCGAGACACCTCAAGAATTAAATCAATCGACATGGAAATACACTTCTGATCACAGTAGCCCAAAAGGAACTTGGACAGATATGTGCAGAAACTCTCGAGAGCAACCGAGCTCTTTGTGTTTGACCACATGGTTTCTCTATGATATTGGTGGGTAGAAATGAATATGGCTGGAGGAGGCATTATATGAGAGATACACATCAAAACGAAAACAAAAACATGAGTCAAAAAACCCAAAGCAAGATTCATGGGACATCCGTAAAAAAATTATTCCCTTGGTTTTTAATAGTCTTGTTTTTCATCCCGAGTTTTGTACCTGCACAGAACATGCGCGAAGATCCGCGTGTTAAATCTGCAATCAACTTGTTAGAGATGTGGGTGCAGGCTCAGGTTGACTTCGAACGTATTGCAGGTATTTCAATGAGCGTGATTCATGACCAGGAATTGATCTGGGCTCGCGGTTTTGGGTATTCCGATATCGCATCCAAAAATGCGACCACAGAGAGAACTATTTACAGCATCTGCTCCATTTCTAAACTGTTTACGAGTGTGGGCATACTTCAACTTCGTGACCGCGGTTTGCTCCGCCTGGACGACCCGGTGGAAAAATATCTCTCCTGGTTCGATATCAAACAAAAGTATGAACATTCGCCTCCGATCACAATCGAGGGACTGCTGACCCATTCATCCGGCCTTCCGAGAGAAGCGGATTTTCCATATTGGACAGAAGCTTCGTTTCCATCCCGTGAACAGATGATTGATCATCTCTCAGAACAGGAAACACTTTATCCTGCCAGAAAGCAGTTTCAGTACTCTAACCTGGCCCTATCACTTGCAGGAGAAATTATTGCCAAGGTTTCTGGGAAACCCTTTGCCGAGTATATGAAAGAAAACATCCTTGAACCATTGGGACTTGCCGACACCACGCCCGACATCCCTGTCGGTAAACAAAAGGGACAATTGGCCACGGGATATGGCTCTTTCAAAAGAGACGGCACGCGTCCTGAGATGCCGTTTTATACGGTGAATGGCATTGCCCCAGCCGCAGGATTTGCATCCACGGTTGTGGATTTGGGAAAGTTCGCGTCGTGGCAGTTTCGTCTACTCGAAACTAACGGGAATGAATTACTTGCTGCCAACACGCTTCGGGACATGCATCGTGTGCACTGGCTTAATCAGGATTGGACGAGCAGAAACGGGCTTGGGTTTGCAGTCTGGCGCGACAAGGAAAAGACGTTTGTGGGACATGGTGGATCGTGTCCCGGATATCTTTCACATTTGCTTCTGCAGCCCGAAGAAAAAATTGCAGCGGTTTTTATGACGAATAGCCGAAGTCTAAGCAGCAGAATGTATACACAAATGGCCTATAATATCATCGCGCCGATTATCAAAGAGGTTCTGAAATTGCCGGATAAAGCGAAAACACATAATCCGGAGTGGGAAATGTACACAGGCTTGTATGAGCGGCCGCTTGGCGGTGAATCGCATGTCATTTTTTGGCAGGGAGAACTGGCGACAATTTCCTTGCCAACAGAAGACCCGTTACGGTCTCTCACCAAATTGAAGCATGAAAAGGGACATGTATTCAGGCGTGTGAGGGATGACGGGGAATTGGGGACACCCGTGACCTTTGAAGTGGACGAAAACGGCAAGGTCATTCGGATGTGGAGTACAGTAAATTACAGGATCAAAGTCCACTAAAATGAGCATCCTATCAGTTAACTTGAAAAAAGGTGATCCCATAGCTTGATGCTTTGATCATCGAAAAAATGGAGGACAGTTTATTTTCCGGCTTGGTGTTTTTCAAATTGTTTATTAAGATAATTTTCGAAGATAAGTTCACTCAAAACAATGATTCTGATAAAATTCAAAATCCATCATGAATATATTTGATCGATACAATCAGAAACTCGGAAAGGCTCTCGTCAAAGATTTTGAGAATACCGATAAGAAGGATGTTCGCATCCGATACGGATTGACGGCAGGCTGGATTTCCATCGTGGTTACTCTCCTGCTTTTTATTGTCAAGATGATCTTGGGCTTGATGGCAGGTTCTGTCTCTCTAGTGGCTAATGCTTTTCATCTCCTTTCCCATTTGGCCAACTCTATTATTCTTATTTTCAGTTTCAAGTTGACAGCGCGTCCAGCCACGGCTAAAAATCCCTTCGGTCATGGGCGAATGGAGCATGTGGCGCCCTTAATCATGTCAGTCTTTCTTTTTGTCTCTGGGATTCAAATTGGAGAAACATCGGTCCATCAAGTGCTGGATCCGCATGAGGTTCACTTCTGGCCTGCTCTTCCCTGGATATTGTTGGCCACCATTGTTTTAAAGCAGTGGCTCAGCCGCTTCGTGAGTTTTCTTGGGAGAAAAATCGATTCTCACGCCATCATCGCCAATGCCCGCCATCATACTATCGAGGCCGTGATGTCTCTAACAGTTATTGGAGGGCTGGTGGCTGGACACTATTTTCACCGCCCCGAAGTGGATGGGTACATAGGAATTCTTGTCTCCTTCTGGCTGCTTTATTTAGGATTTTCCCATGGGCGTGAGGCCCTTGTTCCTCTCCTCGGTCAAGCCCCAAGCAAGGAGATGATTAAAAACATCAAGGAGACAGCTAAATTGGTTGAGGGTGTCGAAGATGCGCATGAGATTATTGTCCATGATTATGGATCCGCTCATTCGGTCTCACTGCATCTTGAAATCCCGGAGAAGCTGGGGCCGGCGGATATGCATGAGATCACCGAGCGGTGTGAGGGAATACTGAAAAAGAGATATGGAGGGGAAGTTGTCTGTCACACGGATCCGCTCATGGAAAAGACGCCCGAAATCCAGGCTATCGAAGACAAGTTTCAAAAAGTTTTAAATTCCTTCCCTCAAGTTGTTTCTTATCATGATTTCCGGGTCATTGCAGAATCAAAAGAAAGGAAAATCATCGTCGCCGATCTCGATGTCAAAGAAGATGTTCCCGAATCCGAATTCGGAAGTATCGCCAAGGAATTGAGCGCAAAAGTGACACAGGAAATCCCGAATCTGGCCTACTGCTCCTTCTACATCACCCCCAAATTTGCCTATTAAAACTCACCCAATTGTTTCTATTCCTTCATTAATTCAATCGTTTTTTATCTTTTAGAAGGGCCTGGATGGAATCTTCGAGCAGCTTCCGGATATATACAGGATTATGGACACCTAAAGTGCCGTCCTTGAGGACATAGTAATAATTGAAGGACGCCTTAGCTTCGATTTTGCTTAAAGAGGGATCTTTCGGGAATTTAGGGGCTGGATGTGCTTGATCGGATTCCTTTGATTCTGCTTCTGGCAGAAGCTCCTCTAAAACATCCATTTGCTCTTTGGTCTTTTTCTGACTTTTGGCCACATCTTCCAGCCCGATACCTGGATGGCAATCCAAACAACCTGCCGGATTGAAGATTTTTGGATCTTCGCCTTTGGTCATCACTCTAAAAGTATGGCCTCCCAGTTTGAGACCCTGCTCCCCTTCAGGAGATTCTGACATGTGGCAGCCCACACATCCATTTTCAACTTTAGAGTGAGGGCCTTTTGAGTAGAACTCATCTTCGAATTCACTGCCGCCCTCATTCCCTAGGACACTTCCCTGTAGGCAGGCAGAGAATCCCGCCTCGTCGTTCTGGACCAGGATGTCATGACATCCTGTGCAGGCATGTTCAGCACTACCCGCTCTTAGAGCTGAATCGCCTTCCTCCAGTTTTTCAGAAAAATGACAGGCTGCACAGGTGATCCCAAAAGCCTCTTTATAAGGTGCCGATGATTCCTTTTTTTCCAGAATCACTTCCCAATAGCCCTGAGCCGTGTGGCAGTGGGCACAACCCGTTTTGTTCATGCTTTCATTTTCTTCTGGTGTATTCATGGAATTGGCGTGTTGAGAAAAGGCCCACTGCTTTTGGATGTCAACAGAATCCTCTTTGTTGTCCTGAGAACCCAACACATGTAATGCAGGAATTAAAACGAACAAGAATAACGAAACTGATAATTTGACCTTCACGGATGTTCTCCTCTTTGTGTCTTATTTTAAATTCAATGTTATAAATATAATATTTCTGGATTTGTATCAATTAGGTATTTAGTCCTTTTGACTAAAAATTTTTTCAGGTTTCCCCTTCATCGTTATATCGAATAGTCCTTGAAAATAAAAACTTTTCTGATAATAATGAATTATTGAGAAAAAAACTATTTATTCATGTTAATTGTTGATGAAAAGACAAATACTCCTGACTGCCTGCATCATATTATTGTATAGTTTTTCTTGTTCAAAACAAATTGAAGTCCCTCATAAAACTGAGGAAATTACTTTTCAATCCAATCATTTTTTTGTATCTGGAGAGCTCAGGTTTCCAAAAGAAGGAAATAAACATCCTCTTGTCATTATGGTACACGGAAGTGGACCTGCCTACCGTAGTTATTTTTCCAAATTGAAGGACTGTATGCTAAGTTCCGGTTTTGCAACCTTGATGTGGGATAAACCTGGATATGGAAAATCAAAGGGCAAATTCAGTGAATCTTTGCTTCAGGAAGAACAAGCTCGAGTTCTTCTTGAAGCCATCGATCAAATGAAGATCCATCCGAAAATTGATGCGGATTGCATCGGTGTCTGGGGGATCAGTCAGGCAGGATATGTGATCCCAAGGGCATTTCAAAAAACTGAAGATATTTCGTTTATGATAATGGTTGGGTGTCCAGGGGAGAATGGGATCAATCAGTCGGCATATTTAATCAAGAAGCAATTACAATTCGCAGGTCTTTCTGATGAAGAGGCTATGGAGCTAAAAGATCATTTTATTAAACTTTTTTATGCAAAAACTTTCGAGCAGTATATAAGCCATGCAAAACCTCTGTACGACAATCCTGTTCAGAGAAAACTGGGATTTGTTTCAGCGTTATGGGACGAGAATAACTGGAAGCCACATAATCCGGATGAACAAGGTTTCTTTAATCCTATCGATATTATTGAAGGGATTACAATCCCAGTGCTCGTTTTTTTTGGAGAGAAAGATACACAAGTCGATCCTGTACAAGGTTTAAACGCTTATGATAACGCGCTTAAAAAAGCGGGTAATCAAAATTACAGGATAGAACTGATACCCAATGCTGATCACAATATTATTTTTTCTGAAACAGGGAGCATGGAAGAAAGGAACCAGAGGTCCAGGAAGGATTGGAGCAATTATGCTCCGGAATATTTGAAGATAATGGTTGACTGGTTGAACCAACTGAATAAAAATTCAGAATTGGAGTTCTTCAATTGAGGAAGAAAATAAAACGACGCGAATTTCTAAAAGCAGGGGTTCGTACAGCCATGGCCTTGGGAAGCTCAGGGCTTACCTTTGGTTGTAAAGAGATTGAATCTAATCAGAAGACATTTCAGGAGATAAATGCCCAGGTCTCTACAGTCCGAGGAGACAATTTGAATGCGATGACCCGAGATGCCATTGACGCGTTGGGTGGAATTCAAACTGTAGTGAACGAGG
>CAZLLG010000125.1:0-10379 GCA_964560275.1 uncultured Eubacteriales bacterium
CTGACGAAAAGACGGGGTGCACAGAGATAAAAATGCATCCCACAAATCCGGACATACTTTACTGTGCCATGTACCACAGACTTCGGAAGCCCTGGACTTTCACCAGCGGCGGCCCAACAGGGGGGATTTTTAAATCAGAAGACGGTGGGAACTCCTGGAAAAAACTGTCAAAAGGGCTTCCTGAAGGGGAAATCGGACGTATCGGGATAGATATCTACAGGTCGAATCCAAAAATCATCGTTGCCAGCGTGGAAGCGAGTGACAAGCTTCCTGATAATCTGAGTATTGCCGGGCCCGGTGTTTACCGCTCGGATGACAGCGGCGATACATGGAGATATCTCCTCCGCCATACTAGCCGGCCTATGTATCACGGCCGGATCGCCATCCATCCAATGGATAAGAACCTGATATACGTGATTGCAAGAGATTTCCGATTTTCCAAGGATGGAGGTTTGACCTTTAGCCGAAAGCCTTGGGGAGGTGCTGGAGGGGATGATCATGATCTGTGGATTTCTCCGCAGGATAAAAATGTCTTTTATACGGCCTCAGATCAGGGTGCCCATCTTACTGTGGATGGAGGAGAATCTTTCACATCATTTAACAACATGGCCATCGCCCAGTATTATGCCATAGGGGTGGACATGCGAGATCCTTATTGGGTGTATGGAGGGATGCAGGATATTGGTGGATTCGGGGGGCCAAGCAACAGTCGAGATCGACAGGGTATCCTCATTGACCACAATGTTGAGGTCAACGGGGGAGACGGTTTTCACATGCAGGTCGATCCCACGGATTGGAGAACGGTCTATACGGTTTGCCATGTGGGCGGAATCGGCCGGATCAACATGGAAACGCGCGAAACAAAACTGATCTCACCACGGCCAGAAAACATCGTCAATTTCAAAGATGTCTATGATCCGGATTTTCCTGAAAAACCCATCGAATATTCCATCTATCCTGGCGAACACTGGTTGTGGCGGGCGTCCAGCCGGAGCAGTTATTCCAATATTCTCCCCCCTCAGTTCCGGTTCAATTGGAGCAGTCCTCTCATTATCTCCCCTAACAATCCCCGAACCATATATGTGGGGGGGAATTACCTGTACAAATCTGTTAACAGGGGAGAGACATGGCGGATTATCAGCCCGGACTTAACAACCAATGATCCAAAAAAGAGAAATTCTTCGGATTCAGGTGGTTTAACACATGAAGTGACAGGTGCGGAAAACCACTGCACTATCATCTCTATTGCCGAATCTCCCCTCAATGCCTCAGTCATATGGACTGGAGCGGATGATGGCAGTGTGCGCGTTACACGGAACTCAGGGGCTAAATGGGATGATGCCCGCAAGAATATTCCCGATGTTCCACAGGGAATATGGTGCAGTCGTGTTGAGGCATCCCATTTTGACGAGGGAACAGCTTATGTCACATTCGACGGACACCGCAGCGACAACTTCAAGTCCTTTGTGTTCAAGACACAGAATTTCGGCCAGACTTGGACAGACATCAGCGGAAACCTTCCGGACGGACAGTGCCTCTACGTGATTAAGGAAGACTTCAAGAATAAAAATCTGCTGTTTGTCGGGTCGGAATTTGCTTGTTTTGCTACGATCGATGGGGGGAAAAGCTGGTTCCGGATGGATAATAATATGCCTACCGTGGCCTTCCATGACCTTGTCATCCATCCAAGAGATGCGGATCTGGTTGCAGGAACACATGGAAGAAGCATCTGGATTCTTGACGATCTTACTCCGCTTCAGCAGCTGACTCCTGAAGTGATGGAGTCGAATGTTTTTCTATTCGAGAACAGGATTGTGACCAAATGGCAGAATGTTTCAATTGGCCGGCAGCCGTCATACACAAAATTCAGGGGAGAAAATCCTCCACGGGGAGTCCATATCCACTTTTGGTTAAAAACTTTCCCTAAAGACAAAGTTAAAATTATCATTGAAGACATCTTAGGGCGGAACAAGAGCGAGATGACCGTATCCGGAAAACCCGGAATAAATCAATTGAATTGGAACATGCGTTTTCCTGTTGCGGAGGAGAGTGTTTTCAAATTTAGGGAACACCTTACCGCGGTGTTGAATAAACTGGGCGGAATGGTCAAAACTGAGGGGGAGAAAGAAGAGATTGATACGATATTAGAGACAGTAAAGACAGAAAAGTCTGAAAGAGGATTGAGTTCAATTCACCGTCGGATGACCAGGAATTTTTCCGCTTATTCCCAGGGTTATGACCTTTTTGGCCCTCCTCTCCAACAGATAGAAGCTTTAGCTGGAGAATACAAAATCAGCCTTATTGTTGACGGAAGAACTTATCTGGGCCGACTTAACATTCGGAACGACCCCCTGTTGGATCTATAAAATTTTTTCGAGGATTTCTACAGAGGTCTGGATAAGTTTGGGGCAGAGGGTTTCAAAGAGCCCGGCGTCTTCTGCTTTCTGGAATCCCTCGGGGGTGCTCATGTCAAAGCCAAGAAGCTCATTGCACACTGTCGAGCCATTTTTTGAGGCAAATTTATCGATAAAATCAAGGATCTTTTCGTAGGTTTTTTCTCGGGCTTCTAGATCTTCGGCCTTTGTTCTTCCGTGCTTCAATCCGATAACTAAAAAGGCTCCCGAGACCGCCCCGCACGTCTCACCTTGATGAGCAATTCCACCTCCAAAGGGTTGTGATATCTTGAAGGCGGTGTTCCGGTCCAAATTGAATTCTTCGCTGAAGGCAGTAAGAACGGCTTGAGAACAGCTGAATCCTTCCTTGAAACAGGAATCTGCAATCTTTATTTTATCTGTCATGATTCATCCTCCAAGTTAACGCTGTCTTTTAAAATATTATCTTCCTGATTATGCTCCAACATCTCCCGTGCATTCTGCAGAGTTGTTGAGGTGATATGGCTGCCGGCAAAAAGCCTGGATATTTCTTCAACGCGTCCCTCAAAATTCAATTTTTTAGTTGTCGTGAATGTTCTATTATGTGAAACAGTCTTTTCGATCCTATAATGGTGTGAGGCAAATGAGGCAATTTGTGGAAGATGAGTGATGCAGATGACCTGATTGTTTTTTGACAGAGCTTTTAATTTTTGTGCAACAAATTCTGCTGTTTTTCCACCGATTCCCGCATCTATTTCGTCAAAGATCAGTGTTTTGTTTTTATCTGAGTCCTTTCCAATCGATTTGAGAGCCAGCATGATTCGGGAAAGCTCTCCTCCGGATGCAATCTTCCGAAGAGGCCTGAGTTCCTCACCGGGATTTGGGCTGATGAGGAAATCGATTTCTTCATTTCCTTTATCTTTAACTTTATCTAAGTTGTCCTCATCATATGGAAAAGACCGGAAATCGATTCGAAACTCTGCTTTTTTCATACCCAGAACGGAAATTTCATTTTTGATTTTCTCTTCCAGCTTTTGGGCGTGTTCCTGTCTCATTTGAGTGAGTTTATCTGCTTCCTTTTTGTATTCTTTAAAACGACTGTCAATTTGAATGGTCAGGTCCTGCAGTTTTTCGCTGCTTGATTCCAGCTCTTTCTGCTCTTTTTTTGCTCTGTCCAGGAAGGAAAGAATGTCTTGGATCGTAGCTCCGTACTTTCTTTTGAGCTTTTCGATCGTGCTCAATCGCTCTTCGATTGTGTTGAGTTTTTCAGGAGAAGCTGTGTGTTTTTCTTTAAATTTGATGAGAAAATCTGTGAATTCATTGATTGTTACGGAAAAATGTTTTATTTCTTGGTAAACATCCTTAAATTCTTTTCCGAAATCGAGAAGAAAATTCACGGCGTGCTGAAGTTTTGACATTTGGGAAGAGAGAGAACGTTCAGAACTGCTTGCAATGAGCAGTGCATCCTCTAGGTGTGTTCTGATTTGTTCGGCATTTTTGAGAATATTTCTTTCCTGACGCAAGTCATTTTCTTCATCAGCAACCAGACCAGCGCTTTCAATTTCCTTGATCTGAAACCCCAGGAAATCCAGACGCTGTACCCGTTCTTTTTCTTTGGTTTCAAGATCTTTTTTTTCTCTCTGCAGGCGACGTGTTTCCTGCGCCAGACGGATCACGATCTCCCTAATAGGGAGGAGACCTGCGGAATTATCGAGATAATCGAGCTGGTACTCAGGTTCTCTGAGAAAAATGTGATCGTTCTGTCCGTAAATATCCACAAGACCACTTCCAGTAATTTTTAGCTGTTTGATGGGAACAAGAGTTCCATTGAGATATCCTTTTCCCTGTCCGCGTTCACTGATTTTACGCTGGATTAAAACGTCTTCTGGAGTTTCGGCTTGAAAAATTGCTTCTACAGAAGTTTCTTTTTTGCCTGTGCGTATGATGTCTGTTGTTCCCTTTTCGCCAAGGATCAATTTTAAGCCGCCAATAATGATGGATTTACCTGTTCCCGTTTCTCCGGTAAGGATCGAAAAGCCAGTCTGGAACTGGAGTTCAATGTCTTCAATTGTGGCAAGATTTTGTATGCGGAGGGATTTGATCATTTCCCTGTTTTGGTGATGCGGATTGGACGGATAGCTTTTTCAATATTTATCCGGCCGTATCCGATATTGTCATCTATTCCGGGGAAAAGGTCTTGATTGACGTCATCGGCTGAGTACCGGATGATGTTCATGATATCCCGGGCGCTGAGATCGGGTTTAAGACTTTTGATGAGTGCTGCCAGGCCGGCAACAAAAGGAGTCGATGATGATGTGCCGTAACCATAAGCATAGGGATCAATATCAAAATCCCCCCAGACTTGCCCAGGATACCAAGTGGGAACACAACCTAATATCCGTTCTCCAGGAGCAGCGACATCGATTTGAGGGCCAGTGTTTGACCAATTGACATGGTCATCGTTATAATCAGTAGACGCGACAGCCATACAGTACAAATCGTAGGCTGCAGGATAAAGCACGAATGGGGAATTGTTCCCTGCAGCCGCAACCAACACCACCCCTAATGAATAGGCATATTTCATAGCATCTTCTAATGCAGAGGAATGTGCATCTCCTCCGATGCTGAGATTGATGATATGGGCTCCGTTGTCGGCAAGCCAGCGGAGGGCATCAATAATATTGGCATAGGTCCCGGAACCTGCGGCGTTCATCGCTTTGGCTGGCAGGATTTTGCAGTTCCATGCCACGCCGGCAATCCCAACGCCATTGTTTGTCTCTGCAGCTGCAATGCTTGCGATATGTGTGCCGTGTCCATTGTCATCAGTGGCGTCGTCGTCGTTGTTGATGAAGTCTTTTCCTCTTGAGACATATTTGTTTTGCAGTTCTGGATGATCGAAGTCAAGTCCTGTGTCAACAAAACCGATGATCACACTGTCTTTTCCTGTTTCCTCCTCCCAGCCTGGAGCAGCATGGATATCAGCGCTTTCTTTTCCTTGGGGACTTCCAGGCACATTCCCGATCATCTGACCGGTATTGCTGAGTCCGTACTGCAGATTAAACAATGGATCATTAGGAGTCAGAGTGATATGGGCTATGTAATTGGGTTCTGCATATTCGATGAACGGATTCATGTTCATTAGGTACACCATTTCTTCAACGGATGAGTAATCAGGGATTTTGAGCTGATAGATATCCACATTGGGAATAATCGTTATAGTGTCGGATTGGTACGCATTGACGGCTATCCGCCTCAATTCACGTGGGAGGGAAGATCTGAATTTGACCAGGACCTGATCTGAAACAAATGGATTCGCTTTGTTTTGTGGGTCGGTTCTCGAGGAAAAAGGGAGATTGTCCGAAAAATGAATCGGACGATATGTCTGGAGCTTTGGACCTTCGATTTTTTTCTGAGGAGCACGGGCAACACGAGCAGTGATCATGAGGAAAAAGAGTGAAAAAATGAGGCAAACGGCTATCCACTTTTTCATGGAGTCCTCCGATTTTGAGTTTGCATGACAACCTGAATGGACATCAATCCACTGAAATCTACACCACCGTCATACGGCATAACAGACAGTGCACCCTTTAAAAAAAAGTGTGGGGTGACCTTAAATTCTGAACCAAATGAAAATGAAAAATTACTTCTTCCTGCTATTTTTTTCTCTTCTATTCCAATAAGATCCTGGATATCCTGTTCCACAGTGAATGTGCCCCAAAGCCTGTTGTATGTAGCACTGAAAAAAGGATAAACAGTGTTAAATCCCTCATAGCGAATTATGGGACCGATTTGAGTGCGTGACCAGGAAGGAGATCCGATAAGATTTCCTTCGACGATTAAGCCAGGCATCTCCCATTCATTATTAAAACCATAATAATAGACGAATTGTCCATAGAGATTTATCTCATAATCGGATAAATAAAAAAGTCTTTTATTGATTTCACTTCCAAGCAATAGTCCTCCAATTTTCTTGACTCCTAATTCTATTGAAAAAGGAAGTTCTCTGAATGTTAGGAAATCAAAATTCGAAAGCGAAAATCCGAGGATGGCATGGATTGAAAATCCATCAAAAAGAGATATTTCGGTGTTTGTGCCGAAAACGTAAGATTTGAGTTTTGATGAATTGACGTTTGCGTCCCATCCAATCGTCAAGTTAAAATATTCGGCGCTTAAACCAGGTTTCACAGTAATCTTTTGATTTAGGTTTTGTCCCTGCGATTGTTGGGCATAGGACAAAGGTGAGAGGAAAATTAGAATAAAGAGAGCGCCGAGAATATGTCTTTTACGTTTCATGGGAGCCTCTGCACCAATTCGGTTCCCATTTACCTCACATCCTTCAATTTTTCTATCTCTTGCAGTCGCTTTGTAGCACGTTTAGTATATTTGCTTTCGGGATAGTCTGTGATCAATTTTCTCAAGAATGGAGTGGCCTCTTCAAATTTATTCCACCTGACATAGGAATCTCCAAGATAGAAGTAGACCCTATCCATTTTGGAAAAATAAGGGTATTGAGTCAGGATATCTGCAAGTCTGGTCGTGGATGCCTTTAGAGCGTAGACTTTATAATAATGTACTCCTATAGTTAAATTATGGCCGGCTAATCTTTCTTCACACTCCTTAATCTTCTCGCGGGATTCGGCCACCTGTTCGCTGAGAGGGAAATTTGTCACGACCTTTTTGAATTCTGCAAGTGCTAATTTTGTTTTTGTCTGATCTCTACCTGGGGACAGAGCTTTTCTAAAATACGTCATCGCCAATCGATACTGAGCGTATGAGGCAGAAGGGCTGAGTGGGAATAACGTGATGAATTCTCTATATTCTGAAGCTGCAATAATCATGCTTCCCTCATCGCCTTTATCATAATATGTATCCGCAATGGCGAGTTTTGCTCTTTGGGCATAGAAACTTTTTGGAAAGGAATCAATGACAAGTCTGAAATAAGTTCGTGCTTTTTCAGGATCTTTTTTAGCAAACTGTTCTCCAGCATTGAAAAGGTTTTCAACAGAACTGGCAAGATCTGGAGCGATTTCTGTTTGTGTGCCCCGACAGCCTGTGCCGATCATCACTATTAAACAGGCAAAAATGGCTATAAAAACTGCTTTTTTCATGGTTTTATTCCTTAAAAAGATATTCACTTTTATAAGTAGAGCTTTTGGATCCACTCCCACTCCTGCCTCAGTCCATCTTCGAGTGGGATTTGAGGTGAAAAATCCAAGTCCTTTTTGGCTTTATTTATATCGGCATATGTATGAAAGACATCTCCCTGCTGTCGGTCTGAGTGCCGGATGTTCACTATTTTCCCTGTGATTTTTTCCAGAATGGGAAAAATTGTATTCATTTCCCTTCGGTTTCCACCTCCGACGTTATAAATGTCTCCGGCTTTACCTTTTTCTAGTGATTGGACATTGGCGTCAACGATATCATCAATGTAGGTGAAATCCCTTGTTTGTGTTCCATCGCCGTAGAGATGAATGGGCTTATTCTCCTTCACAGCTTTCAAAAATTTATGAAAAGCCATGTCAGGCCTTTGGCCTGGACCGTAAACTGTAAAAAATCTTAACGAAACAGTGGGAACATTATAGTTTTTAAAATAAAGCTGGCATAAATTCTCGGCTGCTAATTTTGTGACTCCATAGGGCGAGTAGGGAAGAAGCGGGCTGGATTCAGTCATAGGCAGTTCCGGGCACAATCCATAAACAGAGGAAGAAGAGGCATAAATGAGTTTTTTTATGCTGCTGTTTTTAGCTGCTTCTAAGAGCCTTTGCGTTGCCGAGATATTGTTAACTGTGTACACGGAAAAATTTTTCCCCCAGCTCGATCTTACGCCCGCTTGAGCTGCAGCGTGAAAAACATAGTCAACATCTAGGAGAAGAGAAATCAAATCAATATCATTGAGATTGGCTGAAATCAGTTGGAATTGACCGTGGCTTTTAAAAGGGAGGATGTTTTTATCTTTAATCCATCTTGAATAATAGTCGTTGAAAGAGTCGATACCAATGACAGAAAATCCTTCTTTCAAGAGCCTTAGGCACAGATGTGATCCGATAAAACCTGCCGCTCCTGTAACTAAACAATTCATGCTATCTCGTATCGGTTTGTCAAATCTTTCATTTGCTTAAGAATATTTTGAGGATCCTCTTGTTTAAAAATCCCTGAACCTGAAACAAACATGCTGACGCCATCCTGCAGAAGAGGCTCCATGTTTTCCAGGGTTACACCTCCGTCGATTTCGATCGGGATATCTAAATTCTGTGCCTCTAAATATTTTTTTAAACGTCGTATTTTTTCGCGGCTGTGTTCAATAAAACTCTGGCCACCGAATCCGGGATTGACTGACATGATCAGGATATAATCGAGTTCGTTAATAATATCGTTCATGACTTGAAGTGGGGTAGCTGGATTAAGAGCAATCCCTGCCTTCTGGCCCAATTCTTTGATATCAGTGATGTCTTTGTGGAGGTGGATTGAAGTTTCGGGATGAATAGACAACCAGTCAGCTCCAGCCTCTGAAAATAAGGGGATCGCCTCATGGGGATTATCGACCATGAGGTGAACGTCAAGAGGAATGGAAGTTTTCTTTTTTAATGCAGAGACAAGCTGAGGACCAAATGTCAGGTTAGGGACAAAATGGCCGTCCATGATATCGACATGGATCAAATCTGCTCCTGCATCTTTGACCATTTGCACAGAATCTGCAAGATTCAAGAAATCGGCGGCAAGAATTGATGGCGCGATTTGAATTTTCACTTGCTCACCTCCAAAGTTATGAGAGTTCTTTTTTTTATCGGAAAACCTTGTTGTGGTGTCTGATGGATAATGATTCCCGCTTCAAGTTCTCCATACGGAGCACGGCGTGTATCACCCACACGGAATTCGAGGCTCTCCAACAATTCGATAACGGGCTCAGCCCGCAGCCCTAAAAGATCGGGCATGATAAAAATATCTTCATTTTTTCCCTGGCTGACTAAAAAGCTGACTCTGGATTCTCTGCCGACTTCAACATCTGCGGGAGGATACTGAGATACAATCCGCCCTGCTGCATGTTTAGGTGTGTAAATATGAGATATTTTTCCTTTGCGTAAATCCGCCTCCCTCAAAAGAGGATTGACTGATTGTTCCATCTTATTCACGAGTCGTGGAACGACCACCTTTTCTTTCCCCGAACTTAGAATGACTTTGACGACGCTATTAAGTTTAAGTCTTGTATTCGCTGGAGGATCTTGATAAATAATTTTTCCCTTTTCGATGCGTTGGTGCAGCTGATATCCGCCGTGAACAACTGTTATTTTTTTTTCAGTGAGATCGGACTTGACTTCATCAAATGTCTTATCAATGAGATTCGGGAGATTGACGACTTCACCGGCCAGAGTGAGACGAAAAGAAGCCACTGCACTCAAAAGGAATATATCAAGAATAAGAAGTGTGAAAAATCCAGTTTTATATAATTTTTTTATCGGCATAACAAGAATTCTTTGTCATCTTTATATTAACATCTATACCATACATCATAAACCAAGTAAACCTTAAAAAAGTTACATCCTCGAGGAAAATCAACCAATGATATGAAAAATCAAGCGATATGGACAAGAGTGGCGGTACCGCGCTTTGTACGCACGGAGTATCTTTCCCTACGCAAAGACCCGCCTTGCTAGCCACCTCACCACCATATGCTTCGGGTAAGATACCACCGCGCCATCCACCACTGTTATCTGTAGTGGAAACACACTACTCGGTGTCTATCCGGTTCTCCAAGCAAAAGGATTGATGCTGCGGTTTCTTTTCATTATAATGGTTTTTTTTCCGGGTGATTCACGAGCCGAGGTTGCTACAGATGCAAGGCATCGGGCATGAAGCTGTGGTTTCCCACTGCGAACCGTCCCAACCTAACCCGGTCGTAAGGAAGCAGATGTAGTGAGATCGGTTCGCCCCCTTGGGGTAAAAAATGCCAAAATTTATTAGTATCTGGCCAACAAAAAAAGCAATTTTGAGAAATTGTTATTAATCATG
>CAZLLG010000126.1:0-5253 GCA_964560275.1 uncultured Eubacteriales bacterium
TCCGGGATAGGTTGGGTCTGCGTCAGCAAGATGGTGCTGGGTAACTCGGTCAGCACTTCTTTGAATTCTCTTTTTTTTCGCTCTCGGCTGTACAACCGGGCTAAATTGAGAGGATCGGCGGCAGGATTCAATTCTCTCAAAGAGGTGTCCATGGTCCCCCACCCCCGAAGCAGCTTAAAAAGAGTCCAATTGATGGCAATGCCGCTTTTGGTCATGACCCGCGTCATAAAATCGAAAACATATGTGGGAGATTTTTCCTTGTAAGGAAGCTTATTAATCTGACATCGCGTACCCCAGGAATGCAGGCCCCACTGCAGTTTTTCCTGTACCGGAGTAATATTTCCAGAGGGAAGTTCTGGGGGAATCATCAAAAAGTTGTCAACGGCTTTGGAATACAAGCCTTGACTCAAGGCCATAAGAAAGGCATCGTATTTTCTCAACATATCCTTTTCAATCGATCCGATAGAACCAAAATCGAGGAGAGCAATCCGGTTGTCACGCAGGAGAAATATGTTCCCCGGATGCAAATCCGCATGAAAGAGATTGTCCTCTAGTATTTGGCGGAGAAATGAATGCATGAGACAGCGAGCAACTTTGGCCTTGTTTATGCCGTTGCCTTTCAACCAAGTCGTAATTCTGCCCGGATCCGTCCTTAAAATGTATAAATAGTCCGCCATGGAAACGGCTGAGATAAATTCCATAACAAGGATCCTCTGTGTGCAGTAATCTCTGAAGATTTCGGGAACATACACATCGTGTGCTGAAAGGGTCAAACAGAGTCTTTCCTGATTTGAAGCTTCATAAAAATAATCAAGTTCTTCCGTTAGCACCTGATCCAATTCCCAGATGAAATCATCCCAGCGTATATGACGAAACAGAGATCTTTTTGTGATAGTCCTCACAAAGAAACTCATAATTTTCATGTCTTTTTTGAAGATCTGATCGATTCCCGGACGGCGGATCTTGACGGCCACCCAAACGTTTTCCTTTTTTAGCTTTGCCCGGTGGACCTGGGCAATGGATGCCGCAGCAAAAGGAACGCTGTCGAAATCACTAAAGATGTCTCCTATGGGAACGCCAAGCTCCTGGGACAACATGTCCTCGGCCAAACTCGGCGGGAATCCTTCAGCACGATCCTGAAGCTTAGCGAGCTGATCGCAGAGATCTTTGGGGAGGATGTCTGACCGCATGGAAAACAGCTGCCCCACTTTTATCCAGAGCACACTCATCTTCTGGCAGAAATCGCATAAAAGCTGACCAGTCTTTTTTGGATTTAATCGCCCCGTGATTTTAAGATATAGACACTTCAAACCCAGACCTGTCAGATTAAGCCCGATTAAAAGACTGCGGAATTTTAAAACCGGAGGTTTGTCTACAATAGGGATCGCAGGACGCTCGCTGTCCTGAATGAGAGGTGTGGGAATCCGATTCCTGTTCAGCATTGTTTCATTTTTTTCATTTATCTATTTTTCTAAAAGAAATGTAAGCTACTGCTATCCCCTCCGTGTTCCTTTGATTCAAACGATTATTTTTGTTTCCATAGAAAGAATAAGAGCAAGACAAGCACAGTTAAAACAATCAGCCAAGCTACACTCGTCAACTTCGGGAATTGGGAAGACAACCTGCTGAGCTGTGGGCCAAACAACCAATCTGTATCAAACCAATGGTGCTGATTCAAAACAACAAAAACAAGATAGATGACACCCATAGACATCAAGAACGACAAAAATGAAAACCCTGCTGCACAATGGCATCAATTTTTGAGGCGGATCCAGAAATCACCTTTGCTTCACGCCTCATAATTATTTCGAGAAACAAAGAGTAGCTGGCTATTCTTTTTGGCATCTTGGCTATGGCTGCAGCCGCTGATGCCGTCCTTTCAGGCAACCGGTTGATATTATCTGCTGTCTTCCGCTTCTGTTCCTCATGGAAATAGGCACGCATTTTTTTCACATAATTAAAAGTTGGAAAGAGATAAGCCAGGGCGTTGTCCAGATGTGCCCAAGTACGGATGAGTTTGGAATAGGACCACAGAGGAGAAAACATCGAATCATTAAAAATCCGGTAGGTCTGACCCGTAAGATAGGTCAAGGATTTTTGACTGAAAGGAAGTTCTTTTATGTGGACCCTGGTTTCCCACACTCGCCATATCCGCAGAAGTTGGTCCTTCACCTTGTTTAAATCGATCCGAGGAAGCTGGGTTACCATTAAAAAATAGATCTCCGCTGCCGTGGTGTATTCTCCTTCTGTTAGGGCATGCAAAAACATTTTTTGTTTGGTCAAACCTTCGACCTCAAGTGAACCCGCATTCCGGCACTCAATAAAGGCAATGTGGATGTTTTTCAGCAGGATGATATTTCCTGTATGCATATCGCTATGGAAAAAATTATGTTCGAACACCTGTCTGCAGACAATTTGGAATAAAAGATCACCCACCACCTCCAAATCAATGTTGTTTTGGTCGAGCCAGGTTTTCAGCCGGTCTGGATAGTGGTGCTGCATCCAGATGCATCCGGAGAGCAAAGCGCCTTGAACGAATTGCATAACAAGGATCCGTTGGGAACAATATGTTTCATAGACCTGAGGAACGTGAACA
Organism: uncultured Eubacteriales bacterium; assembly: GCA_964560275.1. Lineage (GTDB taxonomy): Bacteria > Acidobacteriota > Aminicenantia > Aminicenantales > Aminicenantaceae > JAUWVG01. The sequence continues at coordinate 2,597 of CAZLLG010000126.1, forward strand.
GGTCGGCCTGTAAGTTTTTTATCCATTGTTTTGAGTGCATTGGCTTCATAAAAAAATTTAATTCTCTGGTTTTGATGTCATGGAGTTCGCGAGAAAGATCCTCCCATCTCATTCCTTTTTGAATATGCAGCCACCTCATTACAGTTATGAGCTTTTGGAATACAGACAAATCGCTGTTGAAGATCCTTTCAGCAAAGGGATGCTGAATCTTGACAGCCACCCAAATCCTTTCCTTACGAAGTCTAGCCTTGTGGATCTGAGAAAAGGCGGATGCGGCAAAGGGATTTTTCTCGAAACGATCAAAGATGTTTTCAACAGGTTTGTGCAGTTCTTGCGTCACTATCTTTTCAATCTGATAAAAGGGGCAGGCGCTGCCTGGATCACGGACATCGAGAAGCTCCAGCCCAAAAAAACTGCCGAGCTTTGGACTGCGAACAAGCAAAGTTTGAGCGATCCTGATCCAGAGAGTTCCCAGTTTATTCAGGCAGTTTGTGATCCGCTTTTCCCTGCTTATCGCCGTGCCTTTTCCTAACATCCACAAGAATACATTCCCCCAAAAAAGTCCGGCTAATTTGGAAAGAATGTACAAGGAACGGAAACGCTGAATTTTTTTTTCCGCTGTATGGATGCGAGGACGGTCCGATGCCGGAATCAGGGCAGAGGGCATGAGTTGTGAAAGGAAAGAAGACGGCTCACTCACGAGGGGATATTACTGAAACAATCCTATTATGTCAATGAAATCAAAAAGTTAGAAAAGAACATTGTGAAACTTTATACTAAAAATTAATGAGTTATGACGGAGCTAGGGATAAATTTGATTTCCGAAGAGCTTGCCAGTTTAAATAAACTTACTGTATAATGGCAATCTTTCGGTCGGGACGTGGCGCAGCCAGGTAGCGCACACGCTTGGGGTGCGTGGGGTCGGCGGTTCAAATCCGCCCGTCCCGACCATTTTTTTATCGGATAAAAGGAGAAAAGAGCTATGGAAAACTTAATAGCATTGCCCTTCAGACTCAATGAGACCATAGGTTTTCAAGACGGATCGGTCGTAAGCCGCGAAATACTCCGCAAAAAAACGGGCACAGTTACTCTATTCGCCTTTGATAAAGGGCAGGGCCTCAGCGAACACACGGCCCCATTTGATGCAACAATCCTCTGTTTGGAGGGAGAGCTGGAAGCCATTATCGACGGAACACCCATGAAAGTGCAAGAGGGAGAGATGCTCATCATGCCGGCAGACAAACCCCATTCCATCAAAGCCATAAAGAAATTTAAAATGCTCCTCATCATGATCCGCACATGAGTCAGATAGAAACGGCATGAATAATTCCAAGTACAAAGCTCCCATCATCCTCCTGACAAATGATGATGGATTTTACTCGGAAGGCATAGAAACGCTCTTTAAAAGACTTAGCGATCTTGGACAGATATTCATCGTCGCTCCTGATCGAGAACAAAGCGCCACTTCACTTTCACTGACGCTCCATCATCCCTTGCGAATAAAAACGATCGAGCCAAACATCTACGCCGTAAATGGGACTCCAGCTGACTGCATCTATTTGGCTGTCCAGAAAATCCTGCCAAGAAAACCGGATCTGATTTTTTCTGGAATCAACCATGGACCAAATCTTGGACAACAGGACACGTCTCATTCCGGAACCGTAGCCGGTGCAACTCAGGGTACTTTTCTCCAGATTCCCTCAATAGCCGTATCTTTGATGTCGAACACCTCTGGCCATTTCGACTTCAAATATGCCGCAGATTTCACTCATAAAATGGCACTGCTCATCTTAAAACAAGGACTTCCTGCAGGAGTGACTTTGAATATTAATATCCCTCCCCCTCCTGTCAAGGGGATAAAATTGGCTAAATTAGGACAGAAACGGTACAATCCTGAAATCATTGTTAAGAAAGATCCAAGGAACAGAACTTATTACTGGATTGGATCCGGACATCCTAAGGAAATTGGAGACAAAGACAGTGATGTTTTTGTATTCAAAACAGGTATTCTGACAATAACACCTCTTCATGCAGACCACACAGACTATACCGCAATGAAATCTCAAGCAGTCAAAAATATTATATCTTGGATTAATTCATGAAACTTTTTAAAAAACTTTACGAATGGATGCTCCACTGGGCAGAAACGCCCTATGGACCTTTGGCACTTTTTCTTCTTGCCATGGCTGAAAGTTCCTTTTTCCCGATTCCTCCCGATGCACTTCTGATTGCTCTTTGCCTGGGAGCAGCAAAAAAATCCTTTCGGTTTGCCCTCTACTGTGCAGTGGGATCAATAATCGGCGGCATGTTCGGATACTTAATTGGTTTTGGACTATGGGGTGCTGTGGACAGCTTCTTCTTTGCCTACATCCCCGGATTTAGTGAGGAGCTCTTCCAAAAAGTGATGATTAACTTCAATGATTTCGGTTTCTGGTATGTTTTTTCGGCAGGATTCACTCCTATCCCCTATAAAATATTCACTATCGCCTCGGGCGTTTTCAAAATGAATTTTTTTCTTTTTGTCATCGCTTCTGCACTCAGCCGATCGCTTAGATTTTTTTTGGTGGGCTTCCTTTTCTGGAAATTTGGCCCAAGCATCAAAAAATTTATTGACAAATATTTTAATTTGCTTACACTGATATTTTTTGTTTTGCTTG
>CAZLLG010000126.1:5263-10326 GCA_964560275.1 uncultured Eubacteriales bacterium
TTTTTTTCCTCCTGATCCTTGCAGGATTTTTAGTTATCAAATTTCTTTTATGATCAGACGTGTATTCTTTTTATAAAATACAAAATATAAAACGAGCGCTGGACTGCCTATCTCCCCACGAATCCCACTGCAGACTTTGCCCGCACGAATGCGGGGTGGACAGAAGACGCGGGGAGAAGGGATTTTGCGAAGGTGGTGTACAAGCAAAACTTTCCCATGCGCTTATTCATTTTGGTGAAGAGCCGGTTTTAAGCGGATATCAGGACAGCTATTCGGCTCCTCTGAACAAAGACCTCCCTTTCGCAGGCTCTGGAACCCTCTTTTTTTCCGGATGTAATCTCAAGTGCCAATTCTGCCAGAACTACCAGTTAAGCTGGTACAATCAAGGCAAGAACTCTACTCCAGCTGAACTTGCAGAAACCATTTTAACACTTCAAGATCAGGGCGCACTGAATATAAACCTGGTTTCACCTATGCATGTCCTCATCCCTATCCTGCGCGGTTTAGAACTCGCTTATGAACAAGGACTCCATCTCCCCATTGTTTACAACACTAATGCCTATGAAAAAATTCAGACTCTGAGTCATCTCGAAGGCATCATAGATATCTATCTGCCCGATTTGAAGTATATCTCTTCACATGCGGCTCGATTTTTTTCCAATCGGCCGGACTATTTTCAGTATGCCAGCCTAGCGATCAAAGAAATGTTTAGGCAAAAACCAGAATTGATATTAGACAAAAGTGAAATTGCTCAAGAGGGACTCATCATCAGACATCTTTTTCTCCCGGGATTATTAAAAGACTCTCAAAACGTCATTGAATGGATTGCCCAAAACGTTTCTCTTTCAATAGGGTTTAGTCTCATGAGTCAATACACTCCCTGTTTTTTTGCTCCAAAAACAATCCAAAAAAAGTTATCTTCGATGGATTACTGGCGCGGCGTAGAACATGCACAGAATCTGGGATTTGAGACCTTGTTTATTCAACCCGAACCTTTTAAGAGTACAGAACATCTCACTCCGAATTTTAATAAAAAAAACCCCTTTGAATGAAACGAGAACCAATACAACTAAAATTTTTGTGGAAGATCTGATTCAGGGACGCCCAATTCTTTCGCCAGCTCTCTCAACTTTGATTGAATGATTTCGACATTTTCAGGTCCCATCCGTAAAAGGTGTTTTTGAGCAGGATTCAAGCTTTCCAATCTTGGATCGACAATTCTATAAGAAAGAACATCCCTTTCTACTTCAAGATCCTGTTCAAGCACCGGAACCTTAAGAAGTTCTGCTATAGCCATGACGAGTGTTTTCTGGAAAACTCGATCGGGATATCCCAGTTCCTTATAGGCCTCCTGGAGAGTTGAACTGAACAGCCAGTATAACCTGACAGTCAACTTTGTATTGAGAGAGGAAAAAACATTGGCCACAATATTGTACCTTTCATAGGAAGAGGGATCTAATAAAACGGTCCCATCCCTGACGACAACATCAAAATTATCAGCTGGCTTAAAAAAATCAATATGAGAGCTGGGCGTTTCTCCCTGAGCGATATTATCGACAGCCGCAACAAATCTCCGGATCAAATCTTTGGACTTTAACCATTGGCTTAAAACTGAATTTGAGGACAGGTCAGCAGCTCTTGACCTGACAACATCATCACTTTGATCGAGGTCTATCTGGAGGGGCTCTGGCGTTTTAACGTCACCCTCAACAGTTTCTTCTTCAACAAGAAGAGCCTGCTCTATTCCGGCAGGTTCACTGGGCTCATCCGGCTTTTTCTGCAAAACTAAAAAATACAGGGCGATAACCGCAGCTACAAGAACAAAAAAGGCGACGACCGCGAAAACAACTTTCTTTTTTTCGTCCATTTTAGATCCTCCTCCTTAATCTATAATTTTTTTAAGCGTAATATTTCCATTTTCCACCCGAGCAAAAATCCGGGCATGCCCTTCACCTAACTCTAAAAAACTCGTATTTTTGGGTGATGGACTGTCCGAAGTGAACTCATTGGTGACCTCTCCATTCGGCGCGGACAATTCCAATTTTGCATTCACGTCGGGCTGGAGATAAAGAATGACCTGGCCTAATTTTGTGGAAAGGAAAATCTCATCCTCTCTTCTCAGGTCAAATAATCTAACTTCCACATCACCAGTCTCCACTGAAACATGAAGAGATCCGGAGTAATTGTCCACAGCAACATTTCCTTCATGAGTCTCGGCAGTAACCTCCCCGTAAATATCTGCAATGACAATATCCCCATTTCTATTAATGATATCCTTTAAAATGACGGCTTCTGGCACCTGGATAAAATAATCAACTACATTTGAAGCATCTTCTGCAGGAGCGGGGATGGTCTGGATTTTTATAAAACTGTCAAACGAATCGATGTCTATTTTGGGAATGTAATGATCAAACTTCAGAATGCGCAGTCGTCTTTCCTTAGTGCTGGGGATTCTTCTTTCAGCATACACTTCGCATTCATGAAAGTCCCAACCGACAATTTCTATATTGCCGTCCGTGTTTTGCAGGGAGAGTGTACCTCCAGACGGAAAGGAAAAGAATCGTTGAAATTCCTCAAAAGGTTGAAATCCCGTCGCTCCGGGGTAGTCGTATACGGCAATGATGCAGGAACCCAGAAATCCCAAACAGAAACAAAAAAATAAAATACCCTTCAGACTCTTCTTCATACTTTTGTCTATTCTATTATACGACAATTAGGGTTCTTAGTTCCAATTTAAAAAATTAATCTTGGAGTCGGACCCGTGACCCGTTACGTATTCTGCCTCCATCACATATGAATGTGCAAGGAGACAGAGATACGACGTCCATCCAACTCAACTGAAGGTTTTATCTTTTTAATAATTTTCCTTTTTTTCTTGAAAGAGAAAAGAATTTTTGTCATATTAGATTTTTAAATTTTTTGGCTGAATATGCATAGAATTCATTCCGCTGTTAGTCTAAATCTAATTTGTATGCTACTTTTAGGAGGTTAATATGGGCGGTCTTTTCGGAGTCATTTCCAAAAGAGATTGTGTCAGCGATCTTTTTTACGGAACTGATTACCATTCTCATCTCGGAACAAAGCGCGGTGGGCTGGCCGTTAAAAATGCGGATAGATTTAACCGCTTTATACACAATATTGAGAATACTCAATTCCGATCGAAATTTGAAGATGACATCCTCAAGATGTATGGGAATAAAGGGATTGGAGTCATCAGTGACTACGAAGACCAACCCGTGCTCATCAGGTCGCATCTGGGTAATTACAGCATTGTCACCGTTGGTGTGGTGCAGAATGCAGACACGATCATGCAAAAAGCTTTTGGAAAAGGAGCCGTTCATTTCTCAGAAATGAGTGGGGGTGAAATAAATCCTACAGAGCTTGTGGCGGCAGTCATCGATCAAGAAGCCACATTCGAGGAGGGGATCCAAAGTGCACAGGAAATAATTGAAGGCTCATGCTCTATGCTTCTGCTTACGGATAAAGGGATTTATGCGGCGAGAGACAAAGTCGGAAGAACGCCTATTGTTATCGGCGAAAAACCCGGAAGCTATGCGGCCACACTGGAAACGTGCGCCTTCCCTAACCTGGGATATAAAATCACAAAATATCTGGGACCCGGTGAAACAGTGCTCATCACCGAGGACGGAGTTGAACAGAAGAATCCTCCCGGCCCAATCCTGCAGATTTGCGGATTTTTATGGGTGTATTATGGATATCCGGCCTCGAGTTACGAAACTATCAATACTGAAAAAGTGAGATACACGTGTGGTGCTTATCTCGCCCAGAACGATAATAAAGATGCAGATCTCGTCGCTGGAATCCCTGATTCCGGCATTGGCCATGGCCTCGGATATGCCGCTAAAGCTGGAATCCCCTTTAAACGTCCTTTTGTCAAGTACACTCCAACCTGGCCGCGAAGCTTCATGCCTCAGAACCAGGATATACGTGACATTGTTGCACGAATGAAACTCATTCCAATCCGTGAGATTATCGAAGGACAAAAACTTCTATTTTGTGAAGACTCCATAGTCAGAGGGACACAACTGCAGGATACTATCAAGAGGCTGTATGAGTTTGGAGCGACCGAGATTCACATGAGACCGGCCTGTCCACCTCTGACATATGCGTGTAAATTTTTAAATTTCTCCCGCTCAAAGTCTGAACTTGATCTGGCCGCAAGAAAAGCGATTAAAAATTTGGAGGGCGACGGCAACAAAGATCTGGAATTGTATTCCCAAACAGGATCTGAAAAATATGAAAATATGGTCAAAAATATTGGAGACAGGCTCCAGTTGACCACACTCAAATACCAGACGTTAGAAAATCTGGTGAAGGCCATCGGGCTTCCTAAGAATAGACTGTGCACCTACTGCTGGGACGGGGCCGAAATTAAATAGGTTCTATTTCCCCTTTTTGCTCTTTTTTATCTTTGCAAAGGCAGCTGGACTTAAACAGTCTTCTGCTGAATCACACCAGGTTGCACATCCAAAATCTTTTATGAGCATGTCTTGGTCTTTTTCGATCATCTTCCCGCAACTTGGGCAATTCCTAGAGACATCATCAAAAAAAAATTCTACCGGATAGTGACAGAATGGACATGGCCGTTCCGAAACTGCATCCTCAATTTTTTTTCTTGAAAGATTCTGCCCTGGGCATTTATCGAAAACCATGGGATTTACTCCAGCATTTTTTCGGCCAGCTCCAATCTCTCACCAATAGGAGGATGTGAATAATAGAGAATTTTAACCCATTGAGGGGGATAGGCGTTTGAGAGGTTTCGATTGGCTAGTCCCGCAAGTGCTGAGACGAAGGCCTTACGATTTTTTAAAATATTCAAGGCATATTGATCGGCCTGTCGTTCAAAAAAACGACTCAACGCTTGGCTGGCTGGGCCAAACAGAAATCCGGAGCTTGCACTAACAAAAATAATAAAATACGGAAAGAGGAAAAGATTCCATTGAGGCGAAGAGAGGAATTGAGGGAAGAGAGAGAGCATAATCAAATGCACAATAAAGAAGACGATGAACTGCTGAACAGTTCCCAAGGCAATTCCTTTCCAT
>CAZLLG010000127.1:0-10322 GCA_964560275.1 uncultured Eubacteriales bacterium
CCCCAATAAAAAAGGTCTTACTTTTGTCTACTCCGATCTCTGCCCGTTTACAGATCACTGGGTAGATAAGCTGATCTCATATGCCCGAGACATAAATATTCCCTGCAAAAAAACCAAGATTCTAACTTTAAAACAAGCCCAGAATGCCCCTTCAGCTTTTTCTACATTCAGTATTTTCTATAACGGAGAATTTCTCACACACAAGATCCCTTCACAAAAAGAATTCATCAAGATTCTAAAAGAAAAGATGGACTGAAGTTCCCGAACACCCATTTGTTCGGCCTGAGGACACTGGAACTTGGCATAACAGTGCACACAGGAAATCTTAGGAAAAATCACGAAAATCCGGAATAAAATCAATCCGGTCAGAGCAAGCTGCACGATAAGCAATGGGAGTGAAAAATTGAGGATCAGTGCAGGGATCAAGGCCACAATGGAGAATCGTCGTTCCATTGTAGATCAGAAGACTGGATAGAGGGTATCTCTTGTAAAGTTTGGCTTTTGTCCTCCTATTTTCAGTCATGACCGTGACTAAAAATTCTACAGAGCTTTGTCGATGTAAACAGTTGATAACAATTCTTCATTATGATATTGCATAGGGACATCATGATCTTCACACTGAATTACCATGCCAGGAGGTTTCAATGAAAAGGAAAATTTTAATTACCATTATAACGGTCTTGGCTCCTCTTCTCCTCTTCAGCGGACAGGATTTCGACAATGCAGAATTTGCCGCCCGAAGAGCCTCATTTATGGAACAAATTTCAGACGGAATCGCGATTATTCTTGGGGCCAACACTCCAACCGGGGACAGTCATTTTTCCCAAACCAACGATTTTTACTATTTTACAGGAGTGGAAGTCCAGAATGCCTTTCTGATCATCGACGGAACAAATAAAGAAAGCCACATTTTTTTCACACTCAGTGAAGATGGCGCTCGGGGGGGAGGACTTCCTGTTGAACTCGCACACAATCCAGCTGAATTCACTGGAATCGAAAGAGCCTATCCCTTCGATCGTTTTTCATCCGTCCTTACACGACTGAGCATGCAGACTCCTATTTTTTATACAGCCTTCAAACCCGGCGAGATCAGTATGGTCAATACCAATGAAAAGTTCAATTCTCTACAGCGGACCATGACCATGAATATCTGGGATGGACGGCTTACACGAGAGCTACAGTTTGTTAAAAACCTCAAGGACAAATTTCCACATATTACGGTCAAAGACTGCTCCCCTCTCATTTGGAATATGCGAAAAATCAAATCTCCAGCAGAAATCAACCTCCTTCGCAGAGCTGGGCAGCTAGGCGTCGAAGCACACAAAACCTTTATCAAGGCCACTGGCCCCGGAGTCAGAGAAAAAGAGCTGGCTGCGTTGTTTACATACACATGTATGAGAAAAGATGCCATGGATTTGGCCTACAACGTGATCATCATGTCCGGCCCCAACCATAAATATGGTCACTACCATATATATGACCGGACGCTCGAGGATGGAGATTTTATTATTTTAGATGCCGGCCCAGATGTTGGTTACTACAATGCAGACGTATCCACGACATTCCCTGCCAACGGCAAATTTTCGCCAAAGCAAAAAGAAATCTATGAACTCGCTTATGGAATATACATCACCTGCCTCGAAAACTATCGACCGGGCTCAACGTTCAGAGATGTGGGAAATAAAGTGAAGGAACATCTTATCACAAACGGTTTTGATCCTGAGGAGAGAAGATTCAGGGGGCTCATCAGGTACGGAGGATACAATCACTCCATCGGTATGGCCACACATGATCCCATGGGCTCGTTCGCCGGTCCGGATGAAAAACTCCAACCTGGTTTTGTCTTTGCCTGTGACATCAATATGCCTTACGCCGACCAGGAAATGGGGATCCGTATCGAAGACACCGTGGTCATCACGGAGGATGGCTACGAGAATCTCTCTCAGGGACTTCCCCGATCACTCAAAGAGATTGAAGCTTTTATGAAAAAAAAATAATTCCTACAGAGAGATGAGAAAAACATGAAAAATGGAGTCTCCGAGAAATGGAATAAAAAGAGCCGCGGATGCGGTCATTAAAGAAATCAAAGAAAAAATTCAACCTTGAGGGACAAGGAGGGAGGATTTAAATGAAAAGACGACAGTTTATTCATTCCGTTGGATTGGGTATGGCCGCCATGGCTTTGCCCGGATGTCTGAGTAAGACAAAAAAAACAAAACAAAAACCCAACATTTTGTTCATCATGACAGACGATCATGCGGCTCACGCCATCAGCAGCTATGGCAGCCGTATCAATACGACACCTCACATTGACCGTATCGCCAAAGAGGGCGTGAGATTTGAAAACTGCTTCTGCACCAATGGCATCTGTGCGCCAAGCAGAGCCGTCATCTTGTCCGGAAAACACAGTCATCTCAACGGACTCCGGGATAACTCCCAGACTTTTGATGGCACCCAGCAAACGTTTCCAAAGCTCCTCCAGCAGGCCGGATACCAGACTGTCATGCTCGGCAAATGGCACCTCAAGAGCGATCCTACAGGCTTTGACTACTGGAATATCCTTCCCGGGCAGGGACAGTATTACAATCCCGATCTGATCGAAATGGGAGAAAGGAAACAGCACACCGGCTATGTTACCGATCTTATTACGGATATCGCCCTCGACTATCTGGAAAACAAACGGGAAAAAGAGAAACCCTTCATGATGATGCTCCACCACAAAGCCCCTCACCGAAACTGGCAGCCAGCCCCCCGGCATCTGACTATGTACGATGACATCGAATTCCCGGAACCGGACACACTTTTTGATGATTATTCCACCCGCTCAGAGGCAGCCTCAGAGCAGGAAATGTCACTCCGAGACCATATGCGGATAGACTACGACCTGAAAATGCAACCAGCTCCTAAGCGGCTGAACGACGAACAACGGGCAGCTTGGGAGGCCGCATACGGCCCAAAGATAGAAGCATTCGAGAGGGATAAACCTGAGGGAGATGATCTGGTGAGGTGGAAATACCAACGGTACATGCAGGATTACTTGGGCTGCATTGCTGCTGTAGACGAAAACGTCGGCCGTGTGCTCGATTATCTTGATGTGTCCGGATTGGCCGAAAACACGATTGTGGTGTACAGCTCAGATCAGGGTTTTTACCTGGGTGATCACGGCTGGTTTGACAAGCGATTCATGTATGAAGATTCGCTGCGTATGCCTCTTCTGGCCAAGTTTCCCGGAAAAACTGCGAATGGATCTACAAATAGTGAACTGGTTCAAAACCTCGATTTTGCCCCCACATTCCTTGAACTTGCTGGAGTGGATGTTCCAAAAGATATGCAGGGCCAATCGATAGCTGGTTTTTTACAGAACAAAGCTGTCAACAACTGGCGTGAATCCATTTACTACCACTACTATGAATACCCCGCTGTCCATCAGGTAAAGCGACACTATGGCGTTAGGACCCAACAGTACAAGCTTATGCACTTTTACCACGACATTGATGCCTGGGAGCTGTATGACCTCGAAAACGATCCTCTGGAACTTAACAATGTTTATGAAAATCCTAGCTATGCAGATATCGTCAAAGAACTAAAGGCCGAATTGAAACGGCTTCAAGCTTTGTATGGAGATTCGGACGAATTGTCGCAAAAACTACTCGAAGAGGATATGGAAAGGCGAAGAAAAGCACAGGAAGCCCGTAAAAAGAAAAAAACTTAATCTTCTTTGGAGGAGCGGTACAGAGAATAGAGAAATCCTCCGAGTGTGATTCCAAGCATCAAAATCATTGTGATAATGGTTTTAAGTTCCATTTTTATTCCTGAAAATTTTTTTCGTGATAACCTTATTAAAAATAATAAACACTGTAATCGCTACGGCCCATTGAAAAAGGACGGTGCCCACCGATGATGTGGTAAATATCTTCATCCAATTTCCCGGATCGGCCGAATAACTATCCCACAGCCACCAGACAAGCATGGCTGCCAATTGAAGAGGCAGAAAGAACATCACAAGAAAATCGAACCATCTTCCCAGCTTGATCTTTTTATCAGATGTGGAGATGATCTCTTCACGGAATTTCCGGGGCCCCACTCTCAGCACAAGGAATATGAGAAACGCTCCACTGACCATCAGGCCGAGCCCCCATACCCAATCCTGATTGTTGAAAAAGCCGATGCTGATGGCAGAGGGAAGTCCCAAAAGAAAGCAGCCTGCACCTACAATGATAACGGCTTTTTTTCTGGTGAGTCCTGCATCGATAAAAACACGGCTGATCATCTCCAGTTGTGCAATCAGTGAAGAAAAGGCGGCAAAACACAGGGCCAGAAAAAAGAGAGCCAGAAAAAAGGAACCCGAGGGGATTTTAGAAAACAAGATAGGGAGCCATTTAAAAGTTAATCCTTCATTGCCCTGCTGCATGACTCCAATGACACTTTCTGTAGCCATATTTTGACCCGCAAAAAAAGAAAATACCGTTGGGATGACCACTATGGCTGCAAGAAGAGAAATGAAATTATTCCCAAATCCCAAGGTTGTTGACGTCAACAGAGGATTTTCTTTCTTGCGGGAGTAGACACCATAAGTTAGCATCAATCCCCACCCTGCACCTGTCGACCAAGCAGCTTGGCTCAGGGCATTCAGCCAGATTTTCGGTTCCCCAAGCTGGGAGAGATTGGGGGAGAACAAAAAATTCAAACCCTGAATGGCTCCAGGAAGAGTCAGTGAACGGACGACCGCAATGAGGAGAAGAATAAGCAGTGAAGGGATAAGGATTTTATTGGCCCGTTCAATTCCTTTGACAACACCAAAATAGATGATCGAACAGCCAATACAAATAGCCACAAAATGAAATCCTATCGGTTCCCAAGAAGACGTGAACGCTTCCCAATATTGGATAGGTTCTTTGTGGATTAATCCTTGAAAGCAGGTGGCAAAAAAATATTTCACACACCAGCCTGTGACAACGGTGTAATAAAAGGTGATAGCCGCGGTCACGAAAGTGACAAATGTCCCCATCCAGGCAAAATTTTTCCCTATCATTTTTCCAAAAGAACCCACCACTCCCATTCGTGTTTTTTTTCCGATGGACAGTTCTATGGTCAATAGAGGTATGGCCCAGACGACAAGAAAGATAATCCAGGCGATCATAAAAGCACCACCGCCGTACTGAGAGGCGATACGGGGAAAACGCCACAGGTTTCCCGTGCCTACAGCCATCCCAAGCCCCGCAAAAATGATTCCCCAGCGTGAAAAGGATTCTTTTTTACTCATGACAAGAACTTTACTTATAGGAACATGTTCTGTCAAACAAAAATTAATTGAGGAAATTTTAGCATTACTGTGTCAGTCGTGTTATGATGCAAATTAATTGGGATAATTTCGGATCTGATTTTATAAGGAGTGAATCGATGGATTTTAATATTCCACTGAACATCTCTTCCAGTCAATCGCTCATTGTGGATCAAGAGCATACGGCAAAAATCCTTGGATCGGGACAGGTCGAAGTGCTGGCCACACCCATGATGATCGCACTCATGGAATCAGCAGCGCTTATCACGGCACAAGTCTACCTTCCCCATGACTGGACAACGGTTGGAACCAAAGTCAATATCGAACACCTTCGACCCACTCCGCTCGGGAAACGTATCTCAGCCAACGCCACTCTCGTGAAAATTGACGGGCGGAAGCTACATTTTCAAGTCGAAGCCCGCGACAACCATGGCCTCATCGGCCAGGGATCCCACGAGCGTTTTATCATTCAGATCGATAAATTTATGGACAAAATCAACAGCCCAAAATAAATGTCGTTGGAATCTTAAATTAAATCCTATTTGCCCACCTTAATATTCACTCTTTTCTTGGCCTCTCCTCCATTCTTAGACTGGATGGTCAACTCTACCCATCCCTGGGAACCGCTCATTTCAACCAAGGCACAAAAACGGAGAGTTTGTTTCCCTTTGAGCTGAAATTCGGCCGATCCTTTGGTCATCGCCTCACTTGAAGCGGTGTTATTGAGAGGATCGACTATCGTTGAACCTTTGGGGATATCAACGATGGAGATATTGTTCGAAGTGCCAAGTGTGAGTTTATCCTTGACAGCTCTTTTGAGCTGAACAGATCTGTCTGAAGCTGTGGGATAAATCCGATCGTTCTTAACCGCTACTTCTACCCAGTACAAATTCTGGGTAGCCGGTGTAACCGTAACCTCATCAATTTCCACCTTAGGGAATTGACTGGCACAGTAAAGGACATACTGAGCATTTTTGAATGTTTCCTGCTCGATGTATCGGGAGGGAGGGGTTCGCTGTGTATGCTTTTTTCGGGTTCCTCCCATCCAAATCTCTCCTAAATCTGGGTGGGTGAACTTGTAGGGATCAATCCATCCTTCCCCATTCAAATCGATATCGATCCAATGGAGGTATTCCTCATCCGTGACTCTTCCATCTCCATTTTCATCGGCATCGAAAGCCGGAGTTCCCCACAGCTCGATGAGATAGGCATAGGCACCAAGCATGTAGTAGGAAGACGCATGGGCTTGGCCGGAGAGTCCGGCAATCGTTGCCCGATAATTTTTCAGAATGCGGGCCCCCATCGTGGCCATTTCCGTCTGCACATCCATGTCATGCTGATAAATGGGCGCCACCTGGCGATCGAACAGCTGGGCATATTTGTTCGTTTGGCGCATTGTTTCCAACCGCTGTACCCTGGTTTGCTGCTGACGTTGCTGCTGCTGAGGAGTGAGGGTTCGAGCTTGTACGGCCGGTGGAGCCTGGAACATGATGATCCTGCCGGTGTTGTGGTAGTGAAAACTGGCAAAAATATTGGGATGCGCCAATTGAAACTCAAAGACATTGCGGACTTCGGGTTCTGAGAGGGGATAAAATTCACCGGCTTGTAGATTCCAACCGTAAGGAGCATTTCTGTTTGGATCAGGACCCCCGATGTCATCCTCATTGATCATGCCGTCACCGTCATTATCGAATCCCTCGGAGCCGATTCTGCGGAACCTTTGGACTTCTTCCTTTTCATCGATGACCGGTACAAATCGGCGTTTATCCGGAGAGAGTTTTAGTGTTCCCTTTGGATCTTCGACGTACATAGTCGAGAGTTCACCGTCACCATCGACATCCTCAGTCTGATCCTCATCATACAGTCCATCATCATCATTGTCCTCGGGTCTATAAGGTTCCCGGGGATTATTCGGTGTGTTCGGAAACGCAGCAAACGATTCGTTGGCATCCACATTTAGGCCGGGAAGGATATAAAACGTGGTGTTGTTTACGATATCATAGACATAGGTATCGTAGTCATATCTCGTAAGCAAGTACCACATGCAGTAGAGAGAGCACATGATACCATTGATTTCATTTCCATGTATGGCTCCATCGACCCACATTGCTGGTTTAGTTGTGTGATCTCCTGTGGATTTCGCAGTAATAGTGATGAGATATTGGTCGCGGCCCATCCGGCTTTTGCCGATGCTCTGGATATCAGCCAAGTGAGGATATTTTTTCTGTATGTCATGCATGATCTTGGTCCACTCCGCATAGGAATAATAGCGCTTCCAGCTTATAGGGAAATCCAGTTCACCATGGTAGCCGCCTGGACTCTTTTGAAGTTTTTTCTGGGCAAAAGTCGATGGCACAAAACAGGTCAAAACAAAGATGGCCAGCGAAGCAGCCGTGATGGTTTTTAAAATATTTTTCTTTTTCATCTTGCACCTCCAGAGTCAATGGCAACTTCTTTGACTTTTGTGCCGCCTTTCTGAGACGTAAAGACAATCTTGAGCGGCGAGTTTCCTTCCACCGCAACCAACCACTTGACAGTGCGTATGGCGCCAGGTTGGTTGACTTGAGTTGGTTGGAATCGCGATCCAAACCGCCGCGCCATCGGCATTCCCGGCATCATAGGCATCCTAGGCATCATTTGCCTCTGTTGACCAGGACGTGCAGTCGTTCTTCCAGAAGAATAACCAGGGATTCTCATCGCTCCCTCTAAAACTCCCAGTTGCTGAAAGGCCGTTCCTTGAATATAAGTTATTTTTCCTCTATCTCCAATAAGCCAAACCACATCAGGCCGATTCTCAGGAATCTGGGCCCCTCTGGCTACATGTGTAGCCAATTTTCCTTTGTTCTCAATAGTGGCAGTAACTTCAACTATCTTGTATTTCCCGACAGATTTTCCTTTTTGAACTGTCACTTGATCGCCTTTCTGAGCCACAGCGGCCTCACTGGCATTATTTGCCGTATAGAGAACCTTTGCCTTTGCATCACTGATGACAATATTCGGCTGAAGCCCTGCTCTAAAAAGCTCAAACTGCCAGTGGTTTTCACAGACATACCGCAAAGGATCTCCAGGCAGTGCGTTGCTTTGATATTTTGGAATCCATCCTCCAATTTCTCCCTGTCCCAACTCGGGATGGCTATAGGCTTTCCAAGAAACAAACAGTTTGCCCCCGTATTTTTCATCCTGATATTTCATTAAAGCTCTTTGCTGTCCTGCCCGGCCTGTCTGGCCTTCAAGCTGAGGAAAGTCTGGAATATCTTTCGTTGGATTCCAGAGTTCAGTTGTCAAAGCATAAATCCCTAACTGCGCGTACATCCAATCCGTGGCCATCCCATAGGAATACCTTGTGTCGCGGTCTTCGTTGTAACTGACTCTCCAACCTCGAGGAAGATCATAACCACGCATTAGATCGTATTTATTGTTGGCCGGCGCTTTCAACTTTGCTTTAAGTGCAGGGAGCTTTGCAGGAGACTTCCAGGCCTCAGGAACTTCTTCACCAATGATTTCCAAGTACTTCTTTCCCATAATAAAGTCTAAAACAGCAACATCTTTGGGATGCATAGCCGTGTGCGGAGCGGTTCCCATGGGCCTGTAGGTGAATCCACCAGAGGTGTGGTAATTCTGTGCTATCAGGATATTTGTGTGATTCATGAAAAATTCAGCTTGGGCATGGACCTCAGGAGAAGAGGTCGGGTAAACCCCAGAACCACCCGGCATGGTGTCGTTCCACCATCCCTCGGGATAATTGCGGTTGAGATCGATTCCTCTCTCTGGATCTTCTCCCCTTTTTCCATCCCCATCGTTATCCTTATCCTCCCTAATGACAGAATACCGCTGCTTTTCGGTTTTTACATTCTGTCCAAGCCGAACCATTATACGAGGATCTTTTTCATCGAGAATATATCTACCGTTTGGATCTTTGTAGCGGAATTGTGTGATAAAACCGTCCCCATTCAGATCGTCTAGGCCATCCTCATTGACCTTGCCATCTCCATCATCATCCATTTTCTGGCTGTTTTGTCTCTGAGAAATTCCTTTTTCAATGCTGTTGTAGAGTCCATCAGGATTAACTGCAGGACAGATATAAAATGTTTGATCATCAATAATCCGTGTGATCTCTGGGTCCGATCCATAGCCGGAAACCAGTTTATCGATGGAATAAAGGCAAACCTCTGTTCCCGTGTATTCATTCCCGTGTGTTGCTCCGCTGATCCAGTGACCCGGTTTTCCCTGGTATGGTTTCATAGGCATTACATTTTTCACATTTTCTTTACGCGGATTTTGCAGCCGCACATGAGCATCGATTGTTGTCCCTTTTTTCATGTTGGAAATGACCAGCACATAAATCGACCGGCCCATCGTGCTTTTCCCGATTTCGAGTAATTTTGTGATATTGGGATAGGCTTTAGCCACATCCTTGATGTACTTTACAGTCCCGTTATACCCATGGTAATCATCGAAGCTAATGGGCACTTTTTGAGCGGCAAAAGTTGAGGTTGATGTCATTATAACAACAAAACTCAATACAACAATGAAGACAGGTTTTAAAAACTTGAAAATTTTAAATGTCATTGCAGACTCCCTCCTAATGAGATTTTAAAATGATCTATAGAATTATCCATCCGATTAAGACGTAAGGGGATTATATCGAAATTTCTTATAGAGAGGAAAGAAATATTTTTAAATTATTTTTTCTGTCAGACGAATTCCAATTCGATTTTATCTGGGGATTGCAGAAACATCATAGCCAACAAAATGTCGGCCGCAATACCGACGAGAATCATAAATGGAATAAGCACAATGGTTAAAAAACCAATCCCTACAATCAATGTCAAAATAGCATACGCTCGACAAATGGAGTTTTGACCGGCCTTAAGCCTGAGAAGCCTGATGGCATAGATAATGAAGAGGATGGAGAGGGGAATCACAATGATCTCGTCGGCATCATGAAAATTGTACCGGTCATGAAGCCAGGTACGGAAAGTATAAAAAATGTAAACTCCCACGAAACTCATTCCAAAAGAGATAATCCCTCTCAATATTT
>CAZLLG010000128.1:0-10213 GCA_964560275.1 uncultured Eubacteriales bacterium
GTGGTTATGGTTCAAAAAACAGGTTTGCCTATTTTAAAAAGCTTGTTTCAAAGGAAGATTATTTTAATAGGCAAAAGAATCCGTGGGTGGCTGAACCCTTAACAAGAAATGATTGTGCAGGGACTTATAATGGAGCTGCTGCCGTTTATCTTGTTCCCAATGAAACAGATATTAAACTTTCCGGGATTAAAAGTGCATTTTCCACCATAAAAACCGAGGAAAAATACACTTTAACGTCGTTGGATGCTTCTGTAGATGCCGCACGTGAATTGTTCCAAATTTCGGGTATTAATCCACATGAAATAGATATTGTAGAACTGCATGATGCTTTCCAACCGGTCCCGATACTTGCTGCAGAAGATTTAGGTTTTGTTGAAAGAGGCAATGGTGCAAATTTTATTTTGAACGAAGAGAATAAAATTGGAAAAAAGGTTTTTTATAATCGATCCGGAGGTTTTTTCTCTAAAACCCACCCACTCGCCGCTTCTGGAACAGCTCAACTGGTAGAATTGGTTTTACAGATGCGAGGCGAAGGTCAATATTCTAAAATGTTCAAAGAATGTCAGAGCGAAATAAACAGAGGCCTGTGGTTTAGTATGGAGGGATTTGGTTATTACAATGTGATTGGGATTATCGAAAAAACAGATCACACGGTAGAAAAAGAAGGATTAACAGAAGAAAATCTCCCGCACTATCTAAAACATGGCGGAATTATCAAAAGATATAAAGAGAGAAGAACTGTAGTTGGAACGGCCAGCTCATCGAATGAAGCAGGATTTGCAATAGTTAAAAATTGGAATGGAAAACTTCAACTCGCCTCACTGCAATCCGCGGTAAAATTAGGTGAAAAAGTAAAAGTGGTTAGAGCCGATATCCCCTATGTTAAAGTCAGCGAACAGGTCGGCGAAATTTTAAAAAAATAGTACATCGATTCTCAATTATTTCCATCAGGATTTAACTTTAATCAAATATCTGATTGACTCGGGGTATTAAAAAAAATAGTATGAAAAATCTGTGGGAGTTCCATGCCCCATAGTCTTTTATTTGAAAGGTGGACAAGGATGGAAACTCAAATCGGAATTATCCTAACCGTAATAATCCTCGCTTATGCCATAGCCAAATGGAGAAAACTTTCAATCGAATTGAGTATGCTGTTTGCCGCAGTCTCTGGCGGTGTTGTCGGTGCTGTTTTCAACACGCCTCCTCCAGCTCAACTCTTTCGGCATCTTGTCGAGGGCTCTTTTACATATTTGGACGTCATCCTCGTTTTTTCAACGGCAACGATATTTATGGCTATTGTGTCCGAATCGGGGGGAGTGAACTATGTCGTCCGCAGCACCATAAAACATTTCTACAACGTACGTATCATCGCCCTGCTTCTGCTGATGATTATTATTCTTATTCCAGGTGCACTAACCGGGGCGGGGAGTGTCTCGCTTTTGGTCGTGGGGGCTCCTGTTGCCTTGGCATTAAGCCACTTAGGAATCAATAAAAGGCGAGTGGCGGCAATTCTTTTTATCGTGGCTGGTCTAAGCGCTGCTGCTCCTCCGGTTAACATCTGGGCTATGATTCTATCAGCCGGAACGGCCATTCCCTATGTGGGTTTTGAGCTTCCGTTGGGAATACCGGTCCTTCTTCTGGGAATTTTTACCGTCATTTTTCTGGGCTGGAAAAAAGAAGGGACAATGGATAAGCAAAAGGTCTTAGAAGTCTTGCCCGAAGTGCCAGAAAAAATGAGTTGGTGGAGAGTTCTTCTCCCCTTCCTTGTCTTTTTTGGATTAGTTGTGGCCTACCGGATATGGCCGTTTTCCACCCCGATCTTCGGTCTGGCATTGGAATTCTCTATTGCCGGACTGGTAGCTCTCCTTGTCAGCCCAAAAAAGATCCATTTCCTCAAGCTCTCGAGTGAGACAATGAAACGCCTCCTCCCTCTATTGGCTACGATGGTTGTGGTGGGTATGCTGCAGCAGATTTTGACGGCTACAGGTGTACGCGGTTTGCTCTCGTTTGCCGTTATCAGCACTCCACTTGTTCTCCTGTATATTTCTTTGATATTCATCATTCCTGTCTCGGAAGGAGTCCTCACTTACGGAGGAGCAGCTATCATAGGTATTCCCCTGATATGGTTTCTCGACTCTATCGGCCTGCATGCCACAGTGGCCATCGCCGGTCTGAGTCTCCTCTGGCCTCTTGGGGACGGACTTCCCCCTACGGCTTTAATTGGACGCCTGAGTGTAATGGTCTCGGACTATAAGGGCACCTACTGGTCATTTTTAAAACAGACTTGGATTCCCTGGATTGTGATTACAGTCGTGGGAATTTTAATGGTCTTATTCAGTGCCCGATTGGATTTTCTGGTGAAATGGAGCATGTGATTTTAATATTTAAGGAGGTTTAAGCATGCCAGTCATCATGATTCTCTACTACGTCATCTGTGTCTTTATTGTGGCTATGCTGATCTGGAACTTCATCAAAGAAAAAAAGAGTATCAATGATATGGTTCTCTATCTGCTCGTTCTCATCCCTTTGATTTTAAGAATTTTTCGAATCAAATAAACGAGGGAAGAAAAATGTCACCTAAACGTT
This sequence comes from uncultured Eubacteriales bacterium, assembly GCA_964560275.1. GTDB lineage: Bacteria > Acidobacteriota > Aminicenantia > Aminicenantales > Aminicenantaceae > JAUWVG01. The sequence goes on from CAZLLG010000128.1 coordinate 2,587, forward strand.
TATGGATTATTAAAATTGCTCTGATTGTTTTTTTGGCTGCCATCGTATTCCTGGCTGGATCCCAGCTTTACATCCATCGGCACTTCCAAGTACCGCTTCTTTCAGGACCGGGTGTAACAAAAGTTGTCAAATTGAGCGATTATTCTCCCGGGATTAAGGGCTCAATGGCGGACACGAACGTCTTCTTTCTTGAGGGCAAGGAAGAGGGAGGCACAATCCTTCTCCTGGCCAACACACATGCCAACGAACCTGCAGCCTTGCTGACTGCGACGTTGTTCATCGAAAACGCGGTCGTAGACAAAGGAACAATGATCATCATTCCCATGTTCAACAACAGCGCCGGCCGCAACACCCGTCCCGGTGACGGCTACCCGCTCTATTATGAGATTCCGACAGAATGGGGAAACAAGAAATTCCGCATGGGAAATCGTGATGCTTCGCCTCTTGATCAATGGCCGGATCCTGATGTCTATGTCCATTACCCTGACAAGCAGCTTCTCTCTTTTTTAGATGTCAGAAACACTAACCGGACTTGGCCGGGGCGTAAAAATGGACCTCTTATGGAGAGAGTCACGTTTGGAGCTATGGAGATTATGCGCAAAGAAAATGTGGACATTGCCATCGACATCCACGGGGCCGAGACCATGTTCCCTGTCACAAACTGCATCGTTGCCCCTGAAAAATCGATGCGAATTGCGACTATGACCATTCTGAATATCCAAGCCCGGGAGCATTTTGACAGCCATGTTGAACCGTCGCCATCGGGATTCCGGGGCTTGTCTCATCGGGAAATCGGAGACTTCGCTGAGACCCTTCCTTTTTTATTGGAAGCTCCTATTCCCTTCCTGGACCAGCCAACCGGCCCCAAAACCGTAGATCTTCTCTTGGATGGGAAGGATTCCTTTCTTCTCAGTCTTTCTAAAAAAGGGAAACTGTTCGTACCCTACGATGAAGAGGGGTGGTCCATGGAGAAAAGGGTTGGACAGCACTGTTCTGTCACATTAGAAATCATGAATCAATATTCCAGAAAAAACGCAGACAGGACTATCCAGATCAGAAATGTACCGCGGTATGCGGATGTGGTTAAAAATGGCGTGGGATTTTATTACAAAAATCCCGAAAAGGCCGATAAAAACAAAGTGATATACAATTAAATAGACATAAAAAGGAGTGTTCCGATGACAACAAGACTAAAAATCTTTTTGCTGGGGGTCACCATACTTATTCTGTGCGGTACGACTTTTCTTTTCCTATTTGGCCCGAAAAGTCCAAATGATTTTCTCTTCAGGGAAAATCCTGAGAGGGGCTGTACTGTTATCCTGGTTGGAAAAAATGCCTCATTTGACGGTTCAACCATGGCCACACATTCCGCCGACTGTGGTGTCTGTGACTGGACATGGCGCCACATCCCGGGAGAGGAGTATGAGCCCGGCTCTAAACGAATAATCTATCATAAGGGCCAGCTCTCCAAATGGCCCGCAGAAGGCGGTATGAAAGGTGAGTTCTATAAGAATATGTATGCCGATCTGGAAATCTCCCAGGTTGAACGCACCTTTGCCTATAAGCATTCCGTATTCGGTTACATGAACGAGTTTCAGCTGGCCATGGGTGAATCGACCATCGGCAACATCCGGAAGATGAGAAATTCCACTCCAACACCAAAATTCGATATCACCATGTTGACCATCCTCGCCATGGAACGGTGTAAAACAGCACGGGAGGCCATACAGCTCATGGGATCTCTTGCTGAAAAACACGGCTATGGAAAAGTGGACAGCGGCGAAATGCTGGCTGTCCATGATCCTAAAGAAATCTGGATATTTGAGATTATGCCTGTCGGTCCTCTATGGACGCCAAAAAGCGGAAAGCCTGGTGCTGTTTGGTGCGCACAGCGCGTACCCGACGATCATGTCAGCGTCTGTCCCAATGAATCACGCATTGGTGAGATAGATCTGGATAATCCGGACTATTTTATGGCCTCACCTAATGCCGTCTCATATGCAGTCGAGACCGATCTTTACGATCCGGATAGCGGTGAGCCTTTTAACTGGAAAAAGGCCTATTCGCCCAGTCCAATCAGTGCGGCGTCCAGCCGCGGCACTCGTGTCCGGCTCTGGAGATTCTTTAATATCGTGGCTCCCTCTATGAATCTCAGCCCTGAGACACCCAATCAAGACCTTCCTTTTTCGGTCAAACCCGATAAAAAACTCTCCCTCAAAGATGTTATGACCATTACCAGGGATAAATTTGAGGACACGCCGTTTGATCCTATACGAGGGCTTCAGGGTGGCCCCTTCAAGAATCCCAACCATGTTTCGAGGCCATTTCAGATTGGAGATAAAACTTACGGCACTGCTCGAACAATTGGAGTCAACCGCTCCGAATACACGACCGTTACAGTCTGCAGGAGCTGGCTGCCGGATTTCATCGGCGGAATTATCTGGCTCAGTTTCGGAGCCCAGGATACGGCGTGTTATATGCCCTTATACACAGGCATGACCGCCATTCCAGAGTCGTTTACTATTGGAGACCACTATGAATTTGACAGACAGTCGGCTCGATGGGCTTTTGATTATGTAGATTTTCATACCCAGGTGGTCTATTCCCATGCGATAGAAGATGTAAAAAAAGCGATCGAAGAACATGAAGACGGGGCCATCGCCATGACTCCAGCCATCGAAAAGACGACTCTTGAAATGTATGAAAAAAATCCGGACAAAGCGATCCAATTTATTACGGATTATTGCCTCCAGAACGCAAACAAGGTGGTCGATGCCTGGTGGAAGCTGGGGGATGACCTCTTAGTGAAATACAATCATCTTAGCCTATACGATAGGGAAACCCGGAGGAGAGACCGGATTCCGTACCCCGAATGGTGGCTCAAAATCCTGGTCGATTACGATAAACTCAATCCCATGGAATCTAGAAGATAATTTGCTTTTGTTCCGGAATTTTCTTTAAAATAGGGCTTCCAATGATTCAAGAACAAGGAGGGCATTCATGAATCTTAAAAGATTTTTTCCACTTATTTTATTTGTATGTGCTATTGCTATATTTATCGCGGCTTCCTCTGATCAGAAAGTTGACTGTGAGCAGTGCGACACCGAGGAATACGGCTGGTATGATGGCTGTACGGTTGTAATTGTCGGGAAAAATGCTTCGACCGACGGTTCGACTATGACCACTCACACGTGTGACTGCAGCGTGTGTGATTGGACCTGGCGATACGTGCCACCGGCCGATTTTGAACAAGGCACTATGAGAAATATCTATCATATTTCTCAGTATGAGACCTGGCCGCCCGAGGAAGGTTTGAAATGGGAACGGATCAAGGATGATATTATCGACTTGGAAATCCCTCAGGTTCCGCACACTTACGGATATATGCACGGCATGTTCGGCTATATGAACGACCAACAGCTAGCCATTGGCGAATCCACTATCGGATGCCGTCCTGAGATGAGAAATCCGACGCCTTCGGCCCAAATAGACCTGTCCATGTTGACTCTCCTCGCAATTGAACGCTGCAAAACTGCTAGAGAGGCCATACAATTTATGGGAGACATCACTGCAGAACACGGCTATGGATTTAACGATGATGGAGAGATGCTGGCTGTGGCCGATCCTAATGAGGTATGGATCTTCGAGATCATGCCTGTTGGTCCCCTCTGGACTCCCAAAAGTGGAAAACCAGGGTCCATCTGGTGTGCCCAAAGAGTCCCGGATGATCATGTCAGCGTCTGCCCGAACGAATCCAGGATTGGAGAGATCGACCTGGATAACGGGGATTATTTTATGGCTTCTTCCAATGTCGTATCCTATGCAGTGGATAAGGGCTATTATGATCCGGACAGCGGAGAAGCCTTCAACTGGAAGAAGGCCTATTCCCCCACAGAGGGAAGTGCCGCCAGTTCCAGAGGGACACGTGCTCGGCTCTGGCGCTTTTTTGACATCGTTGCTCCTTCAAAGAATTTAAGCGCGGACACACCGAACATGGAACTTCCTTTTTCGGTCAAACCCGATAAAAAAATATCCGCCAAAGATGTCATGAACATTACAAGAGACAAGTTCGAAGGAACACCCTTCGATCCTGTGCGAGGAATCCAGGGCGGACCTTTTAAAAATCCAAACTATCTTCCCAGACCCTTCGAGTTGGATGGAGAGACATACAATACTGCCCGTACTATTGGAGTCAATCGGGCCGAATACACGACTGTCACTCAGTGCAGAAACTGGCTGCCCGATCCCGTCGGAGGACTTGTCTGGCTTTGCTGGGGAGCTCAGGATACGGCTTGCTACATGCCCCTCTATGCGGGAGTGACCGACATACCGGAGTCGTTTAAAATTGGTGACCACTGGGTTTTTGACAGAAATTCTGCACGATGGGCTTTTGACTACGTCGATTTCCATACACTTGTGGCCTATTCTCTGGCCATAGAGGACGTAAAAAAAGCCTTGGTAAAGTGGGAAGACGGGGCTTTAGAGCAGATACCCACGATTGATAAACTGGCCTCAGAGATGTATCAAAAGGATCCGGCAAAGGCCAGCCAGTTCTTGACCGATTTCTGTATCAATAATGCAAATCTTGTCGTGGATGCCTGGTGGAAACTGGGAGACGATATCCTGGTCAAATACAATCATCTTTGGCTCTATAACGTTGAAACCCGAAAAAGAGATCGAATCACGTTCCCGGATTGGTGGCTCAAAGAATTAGTTGAGTATGACAAACTAGCACCACAGCCGAAACCAAAAAAGAAGAAATAACAAGGAATAAGAATTCAATGAACAAAACAAAATTACCTCTTTTATGTTGCGCTTTGTTTTTTATTGGCATGTTGGCAGCAAGCTTCCAGGTTGCAGAAATTCCGAATGCCCAACTACCCATACTGACGACATCAGCTGGTCAGAGTCCGGATGTTACGACCATTAATATTGTCTGCGAAGAAGCCGGCCTCATGTATGACTACTGTGATGTTGTCAATGTCGAACTCATTAATATGGGTGTTGGCTTGGCGGGAGATGAAGAACGGCCTGGATTCCATATGGAGGTCCACACCGATTTTGAAAAACATGCAAAAGGCTCACCTTACAAAACAGTTATCATTGCCATCGGAGCCACCCTCAAGGGTATGGGCGCATCTGGCCTGACTGTAGATGACGAAGTGGCTCGCGTGAAAAAAATCATCGACCACTGCAAAAAGAATGATATCTTTATTATCGGTGCCCATGTCGGAGGGAGCTCGAAAAGAGGGCAGCCCGGTGGTGATAACGAACGGATGATTGATGCCGTTGCTCCTTATGTGAATTATTTGATAGTCACCGACGACGGCAACAAGGATGGCCGCTTTGACAAAATCGCCGAGGAAAAAAATATCCCCCTGACTCGCATCGAATATGCTCTGGAACTTGTGGACATACTGAAAAAAGTATTTGAATAATTAAAAAAGACAAACTAATGACGAAGAATAAAGCTTTCCTATTGTCTCTTTGTGTTTGGTGATATGTTTCTCTATAAGCTGTGACAAAACTACAGAGAAACCCTATCGAGTGTGTGTGACGACCTATATCTACAAAGCGGTAGGTGACTTGGAAATTAATGCCGATGTCCATCAGGTCGATGACAATTTGAAGCGGCCTGTTGTTGTTTGGATTCATGTGGCGTCCTTATTACCGGAGGGCGTGATAGTGCTGCTTAATGGCTGAAGGAGGGTTTGCTGAATGCAGGATATGACCTCCTCACTCAACCGGAAATATTTTTTCCCTTTATGCCCGTAAAAAACGCAACCAAAGATTACCCCCCCACACTTCTCATCCATGGAGTCCGTGATACAGATGTCCACACGAACAATCAGAGCTTATGGTGGAAGAATTTGCTAAAAATGATGTGCCTCATGTTCTGTTTAGGTTCGAAATGGCGAGCACAACTTGGCGCAGGGCGATCCGGAGGACGTACGGAGAGCGCAGGAATGACTCCTTGAGTTTATCAACAAATATATGAAGGATTAGAGGCGAGTTAGGGGACAGCCACGGCCTCTCCTAATCCGGGGCGGACTTTTAAAACACTCTCTTTACGGATTTGGACAGTGCCGGGTTTGGCTCCCCGGGTTTTTGTTACGTATCGTGCACGTGTGCATGAAACTGCCACGACACCTCCCTTTTTGGCCTTACTGTGGTAGGCTGCGATGGAGGCGGTCATCTTAAGGATATCCTTGCCCGGATCTTCTCCTGTTAGAACCTCAAGGACTACATGACTGCCTGACATTCCTCTAACATGGAACCACCAGTCATTGGCTTTGGCTATCTTGAGGCTGAGAGAGTCGTTGTCTTTTTCAGTACGTCCGACCAGGACCGTCCATTTGTCTTCCAGCGTGTATTCGATTAGCCGGGTGTCTTTAACGTAAGATGATGGTTTTTCGTTTGTCATTGTTGTGAAACTCGGCAAAGAATTTTCCGAGTTGTATTAGATGTCTATATATTCGTTGCGAGAATTATTCTTCGAATGACGTCTGCTTCTTTTCCTTTTTTGCCTTTCTCTTTTCCTTTAAGGACTTTTTGGGCGCTTTTTTATCCTGAACTTTTTTCTTGTCCTTGCTTTTTCCCATTAGAGGCCTCCTCTATCAGCGTGAATTATACTCTATTTTTCGCATTCTCTTACTTTTTATAATTGTATCATCTTTGCTGCTAATTTGCGAAATACCCCTGGCGGTGTGTGATTCTGTAATTTTTGTTTTTAACTTTCACCTCTATATTTTTAAACTTCCCATCCATTGTGTAATTTTTAGGAGTGTAATAGAGGAGGTAGAAATTTTCGGTCGCATCTGAGGCCTTTTTAAACATAGAGGCAACGTTGGCGGAACTCTCGGTGAGCCCTCCTGTGGCCTGTGCGATCCCGTTTAAAATACCGAACATATTCGAGGATATATCCTGCATGGTCATGTCTGAATATCCCCTGCTTTCGATATCTCTAAGAGAGCTCCTATTTCTGGTGACATACAAAAAATGGAGGGAAATTGAGGAGTCGGAAAAGGTTTGTTTGATCTTTCCCGGATCAAAGGCCACAAAGCTCATGATTTCACCGATGAATTCAAAACCTTTCGGATCTTCAACCGCAAAAGTCGGGATGGGGAGGTTTTCGTTCTGGTAGAAAAAAAACACGAATTTTTGACCGGGCATCTTCTCGAGGTAATCTGCAAAGTCCTCCATTCTCTTTTCCGGTAAATAACTGTAGTTTTGAAGCTCTCTGATTTTTTCCTGCATTAAGTAGATCTTTATATCTCCTTCCATTTCAGACCGGTAGAGTCTCATGTAGTCTCTCATCAAAGCTTTATAATCTCTGCTTCCGAGCTGGATATCTTTTCTGACTATTTCTTTTAATCGTTCGGCAATCTCTTGCTTGTGCACGAGTGACAGGGCTTCTTTATTAAAATTATAAGTCTTGACCGGTGTCATCACTATGAGCGTATCTCCAGGGGTAATGAAATTTTCGAAAAACTGATCCAGCTGGAAAAAGGTGATGTCCTGATCGCGATTTCATATTCAGGAAGAAGCAAAACAGTTGTAGGGACTGTAAAAAATGCGAGAGCTTCAGGCGCTGTTATCATTACCCTAACCAATTACCCGGTCTCAC
>CAZLLG010000129.1:0-7229 GCA_964560275.1 uncultured Eubacteriales bacterium
ATCTCTTTTTCAAAGGTTTTTTTGTAGAAATCTTCGTTCAATCCTCTGAAATTCCGTCCGAGGAAATTCTTCCATTCGTGTAATCCATCATTTGCCTCTGTCCACACCTGTAGCCAGCATTTTCTCTTCTCTTCCAGGATCGTATCGAGCGGAAAAAGATGGAAGGTGGGGCTCCTCTCGGTACAATCGGTAAACACGGTGATCAATGCTTTTTTGGCAAAATAAGTGACAAATCTATTGTTTATATAGGTCTTGGTTTCTAGACCTGTAAATCGTGCTGTATCCTCTATCGAACACATGATGGATTTTTGGATCTTTTTAAAATCTTGCAGCCTCTCCTCAATTTTAGGTGCCGTGAAAAAGCCCAACTGTTTAAGTTCATTTTGAGACAAAAAGTTCTTGAGCATGTCATAAATTCCAAACTCCAGGATGAGGCCCATAACAAATGCTTCCGATGTCGTAGCCTGCATTCTAGTAGATCCTGCAATGGCCTGTGGGCCTGTTGCCAGACAAATTTTTGTGATTGCGGAATGTTCGAGAACTCTGCGGCTTCTTTCAAAAGGCAAAAGGACATCTTCCGGATTGTTATAGACAAAATAGAGATGATTTCTTGCTTCTTTTTCTGTCTCTTCCGTTAGTGATCCGTATAAATCAAGTGCAGCAAGAACTGTTCCGATCACCGATGATGTTTCTCCTCCTTCTGTTATGCAAAAGACAGCATCTCCTTTTTCGACACCTCTGTCTTGGATCTGGAGTCGTCCCATAAGCTGCAGATCTTCAAAACCCTCCAGGGAACTGATGAGCGCTCTATCTCCTCCGGTCATCTCTCCGATGAGACGGTCTTCGATGTCTTCAGGCAGTGACGACTTTAGATTTTTCCAAAATTTTTGTCTTTTAACTTTTGTCCAAAAGGGCCGCCAGATAGCGCTTTCCATATGCTTCGATAACCGACCCGTTGCCCCGCAGCCGTAGATATATATTTTCTTCTCGTCTTTAATGGCCTGACAGATTGCTCGGGCGGCTTGAATAAGAAGAGTTGTGTCCCGGGACATCGACTTGAATTTTCTGGAGATGTCTTCATCTACGGAAAATATCTGATGTAAACCCTCAGAGACATTATTTTTTATGGCTGAACTCAAGTTCATGGTGCGTGGATGCCTCTGTTCTGTTAGAAGAGTATGAAGCTGGAAAGGTTTTTTATTGTGGATAAAATCCTTTGACTCGGCAGAAGGAATTATTTTCAAAAGGGACAGGATTTCAGATGTCATTATCAAATAGCATACAATAGTCAAAATGAATGGGTCAAATAGAGAGAAAATTATGGGTGACACTTTTGGTCTGATCAAGTGTTTCGTTGTATATAGGCCTGAAAATGTTGAATAGAAATATTAGGATTTGAATAGGTATGGAAAAACTGTTTTTGTCTTATATGGGAACTTTTGAGACATAATCAGCGTATTTTATATTAAATGAATTAATGTGATCACAGAGGTGCATGATGAAACAGAGAATTACGGGATTTTTTTTGATTCTAGTTTTGTTGGGAGTTGGAGCTCCTGTATTTGCCCAGGATGATGAAAAGGATGGATCAGGAAAACATTATGTTGTCAATTTTTCTCTTTACTATCCGATCAGCCTGAATCAGTCTGAGTATGACAGTGTCAACCTCAACCTGTCTCTGATCTATGGAAAGGTCGGCAGTGTCAGGGGTTTGGATATAAGCGCAGTGGGTTCAGCCATCAACGAAAATCTTCTGGGTATTCAGCTCTGTGGTCTACTGGGAGTAGTGGGGGATACTGGCCGAGGAATGCAGCTCTCAGGTTTAATCAATGTGGCCGGAGACAGCTTTTACGGCATTCAAAGCACGGGTCTTTTTAATGTGGCTGGGGTTGATTTTAGAGGTATCCAGACCTCTGGCCTAATAAATGTGGCGGGCCAAGATGGAGTTGGACTACAGTTGGCCGGTTTGGCCAATGTGGCGGGAGAGACATTCAAAGGTATTCAGGCCAGTGGTGTATTCAGTGTAACGGGAGAAGAATTTAAAGGGGTCCAAGCTGCTGGGTTATTTAGTGTTGTCGGCGATAGCTGCATAGGGCTGCAGGCGTCCGGAGTTTTTAATGTGACAGGCGATGTGCTCAAAGGCCTTCAAACGGCACCGTTTAATGTTGCAGCCCATTCAGAGGGTCTTCAAGTTGGCGTTGTGAATGTTGCAGGGACTTCTGAGGGAGTTCAGATCGGCGTTTTCAATTACACAGAAGAAGAGAATACGGGTGTTCCATTTGGACTGGTAAATCTGGCAGAAAATGGGCGAGTTCGGGGGACTTTATGGGGAGGAAATACAGTGGCTGCAACAGCAGGAGTAAAGTTTGCGGTTCATCGTTTCTATTCGATCATTTCCTTGGGTTATGGCAATCTTGAAGACAATATCAGTGAATCATTGACATACGGTTTTCATTATGGAGCCTCGTTTCCTGTCGGCAATCTCTCTTTGGGAGCGGATTTAGGATACCGATTTAGAGACAATAAACGGCTGTTCCGGCGGACATTTTCAAATCCGGATCAATTTATTTTTGAAGGGCGTGTTTTATTGGATGTTCCTTTATCAGAAGGATTGTCTCTTGTGCTGGGTGCTGGCGGCAGTTATGTTTTTAATACCGATGACTCCATTACATCCGGAAAACTGAAACCCCAAGTCATTGCCGGAATCGAGTTCTTTTGACATACACTGATTTTGCAAAAAAAAAGGCCTGCTCTTTGAGCAGGCCTTTTCTATTTAACTTATATAATTCTATTTGGATTCTTCCAGCTCTTTTTCCACTTTGGCTAGAGCCTCTGCATAGACTTTAACATTGGGGTATTTCTCGGCGACGATCTTTAGTGCAGCCGCCGCTTTTTCGAGCTCTCCTTTTTTGTGTAGGAGGAGTCCCAGAGTGTAATTCGGACGTAATGAAACAGGATTTTCAGCAAGAGCATTTTCCATCAGTTCGATTCCATAGTCGTATTTGGATTCGATCTCCAGGCTGTTGATGCGTGAGGCATAGCTGCTTTTTAATCCGGAATTTTCTGGATTCGCTGCGATGGCGTTTTCGAAGGTTTCGATGATTTTTTCTTTATCTCCAATGTTAGCGAAGTAAGTGATCAGGTTATAGATCGCATTGATTTCCCATTCGGGATCGAGGGTTTTGACTTTTTCGTTAAGCTCCAAACCTCTTTCATATAGATCTTCCATCTTTTGGTAGAAAATTTCGTTGGCATAGAAAAATGTCAATCGGACATTATCAGGAAACTTCTTGAGAGCTTCTTCATATGTGGCGACAGTGTTTTCTAGATCTTTTTTTCTTGAATAGGTCGATGCAAGAGTCGAGTATGCAGTAACCAGGAATTCTTCCTCAGGATCTGTGGCGATAAAGGCTTTGAGTGGTTCGATGTTTTGATTGGTCCGGGCTTCGAATAGTGCCACTTGGTATGTGGCTTCGGTCTTGTGACCCTTTTCATCGTTGGGATCGAGTTCCAGAACCTTCTCGTAAAAAGGCATGATGTTGTCTGGTTCGTAACGATCATCGTATTTTTTGGCCAGTTTAAAATTCAAATCCACATCGTTGGGATTCTTTTCCAAATCGGCCAGGAGTGCACCAACCGTATTAATCCCAATGGCATAATCCTTGAGCTTCTGGAATGCTTCATCCCTGTCTTCTTCTCCGCCATAGCCGACAAAGCGGTCGATTTCAGTGCCATCGGCATTGAGGAAAAGGACTGTGGGAGTGGCACGAGTGTTGTAGTTTTCTCGAAAATAGGGCCACTCGCTTTCGGGATCTTGGGTTAAGACTCTGAGAGGGACGTAAGTTTTGTGGATGAATTCTCCAATTTCCTTATCTTGCCAGACAAACTTGTCCAGCTGTACGCAGCCCCCTCAACCAGGTGAGAAAAAGTCGATCACAATGAGCTTGTTCTCTTCCTTTGCCTGAACTAACACCTCATCCAGGCTCTTCTCAACCCAGGCGACACCGCTGACATCGGTTTCTACGCTTTTATCATCCGTCGAACAGGAGAAGACAACAAGGCATATCATGACGACAAGAACAGGTAAATATTTTTTCATGTCGTCCTCCATTAAGACTTATTTTACTTATTGTTTGAATTTTCTCAAGTTTTATTTTGACAGGGATGGGTGATAAATTTAAAAAAAGGCCCGCTCAAAGAGCAGGCCTTTTTGATTTAGCTGATACTTGATCTTATTTCGTTTCTTCCAGCTCTTTCTCCATTTTTGCCAGTGCATCTGTATAGACTTTACGTGTAGGATATTTCTCTACTACTTTTTTTACTGCGGCAATCGCTTTCTCGAGATCACCGTTTTTGTGGTAGAGCATGCCGAGGGTGTAGTTCATATAGACAGCCTCGGGATCCTCAGCAAGTGCGTTTTCCATGATTTCAATGCCCGTGTCGTATTTGGATTCAATCTCCATGCTGTTGATCGTTGAGGCATATCTGCTTTTTAAACGGGCATTGTCGGGATACTCGCCGACGGCATTTTCAAATAATTCGACGATTTTATCCTTGTCCTCCATGTTCGTATAATAGGTAACCAGATTATAGACTGTGCTGACTCCCATTTCAGGATCAAGTGTTTTAACATTTTCGTTCAGCTCAAGTGCTTTATCATAGAGCTCTTCAAACTTTCCGCGGAAGATTGCGCTAGAGTAGGAATACATCAAGCGAGAATTGTTAGGAAGGGCTTCGAGAGCGGCTTCATAGGTGGCAACCATATTCTCATTATGGGTGGCTACTGTATTCTCAGGATCACCTTTTCTGGAAGCCATTGAGGCCATTCTGGAATAAGTGGATGCCAAATAGGAGTAGGCGTCAGCCAGGTAATCTTCACCAGGATCTGAGTCAATAAAAGCCTTTAGGGGTTCAACATCCTGTTCGGAACTGGCTTTGAAAAGTGCCACCTGGTAAGTGGCTTCGGTCTTGTGTCCCTTTTCATTGTTGGGATCGAGTTCCAAGACCTTCTCAAACAAGGGGATGGTCTTATCCCGTTCATAGCGGTCCTGATATTTTTCCGCAAGTTTAAAATTCAGGTCCACATTGTCGGGATTGTCTTCCAACTCGGCCAATAAAGCAGGAAGGGTGTTGATTCCTGCCGCAAAATCCTTGACCTTCTGGAACGTTTCATCCCGGGCTTCCTCTCCGCCAAAACCGACAAAGCGGTCGATTTCTTTGCCGTCGGCATCGAGAAAAAGGATGGTGGGAGTACCAGGAATGCTAAAATCTTTTCGGTACTGGGCAAACCCGCTGTTGGGATCCTGGGTTTGGACTCTGAGAGGGACGTAGGTTTTGTTGACGAATTTTCCGACTTCGCTATCTTGCCAGACAAACTTGTCCAGCTCTACGCAGCTCCCTCACGTGGGTGAGAAGAAGTCGATCAGAATGAGCTTGTTCTCTGCCTTGGCCTGAGTGATTACATCATCCAGACTTTTCTCAAACCAGGCGACACTGGTCTCGACGCCTTTATCACCCGTTGAGCAGGAGAAGACAACAAGGCTCATCATGACGACAAGAACAGTAAAATATTTTTTCATGTCGTCCTCCAATATGGATTATTTTACTTATTGGTTTTTTTTTCTCAAGCTTTTTTCTTATGTTTATTGATTATCAATCTTTGTTAGAGCAGAAAGTGACCGTCTTTGGCTATAGTTTGGCCTTTTGTCTTGATCGTGATCTTATCCACCAGGGCGTCATAGTGATGAGGGCTGGAATTTGTTCCGATCCCGTACGAGTCGCCAATGGCAAAATGAGCCGTTCCAAAGGCCTTTTCAGCCTCCAACATATTTGGACATATTTTGGCACCGGGATTGGTGCCTATGCCGAACTCACCGATGATTTTTCCGGTCGCATCGTCGCCGATGTTTTTAACGATCTCTTCAATACCCTCACCGCTGTATTCGATAAGTCTCCCTTTTTCGAAGATCATCTCGCCCCGGCCCAACTTATCGTCAATGAGGCTGATGACCAGCTTCCCTGAGAAACTTTCTTCGACTGGCGCGGTAAAACACTCTCCTGATGGAAGGTTCCCGTGATCCCCAACCTGGCTGATGTCACCGTTATCCGCTTTCCATTTGCGTCCTTTTACACTGCACTCCAAATATGTTCCGTCCGGATTCTCTACAACGACATCATCGGCATTTTCCATTGCATCTATGACTTTTTGAGTAAAAGCATCCATTTCTGAAAAGTCGATGTTGACCAAACGCTCCATCATGTCCACGGTGATTCCAGGCATCATGCAGATCCTGCTGTTGTTTATCCCTTCCTTGACCATAAATCCCCTGAACGGTTTCTCTTCAATCCTCGCATCGAGCATATAGGTGACAACATCGGCCTTGGCGATCATGTCTTTAAATATCTGTGTTGGTTCGATAATGGGCCGAAGGGATTCAGTCATGAGGTATGTCGTTGTCTCTGCCCCTGCTTTTTTTGCCCAGTGTCCCATGGCTTCGGCAATGTCCATTTTTTGCTTGTCCGTAATGAGAAGATAATTCTCTCCTTTTTTAATCCTAAGTGACTGGCAAATTGCCCTTTCTGCCGCTTGATACAGTTTATTCATTGTTTTCTCTCCTAGTTTGACCTGGTGATCACGACTCCAGGCTTTTTCCATGTGAGATTTCCTTCCTCAACCACAAAAATGCCGTTCACCAGAACATAGTCGATTCCTTCCGCATACTGGTGAGGTTCAAAAAACGTCGCGGCATCCCTAATACTCTGTGGATTAAAGACAACGATATCAGCACAATGCCCTTCCTGGAGCATTCCCCGGTCCCGCAGACCAAGGATTTGTGCCGGGAGAGAGGTTGAAGATCGCACGGCATCTTCAACCGTTTGGACTTTTCTGTCCATGGCATAGTGTTTGATCCTTCTGGGGAATGTCCCATAAAATCTGGCATGGACAGGGCCATCTGAGGGGAGTGCGATCCGTCCGTCCGTGGATGTTGCCACCCAAGGTTGGGCATAAAAAGCTTCGATATCTATTTCTGACATGGAGAAACTCCGAAGTCTGGCCCCCCCTCGTCTATCTGTGAAACCTTCGAGTTGGAGTTTGATCACCATATCTATATCTGAGACACCATTGTCTTTGGCAAGTTCTGCGATACTCTTGCCTATATAAGATTTAATGGGGTAATCCATAACGATGATGTTTTCGGCGTTTCCCCTCCAGTTATAACCGTGTTTGA
>CAZLLG010000129.1:7239-10180 GCA_964560275.1 uncultured Eubacteriales bacterium
ATGCAGTCAAATATGAGGTCGTTGAGCTTCCTTCTCAAGACAGCATAGCTAAAAAACTCTGTAGCAATTTCATAGTTTTTTTCGACCATTTGTTTGGATAACTCGGGATTTTCAAGTACTTTTTTGAGTATTTCAATGGGATTCCTTCCAAGGGCCCAGCGTGGAATCAACACAACACTTCCATCTGAACCTGATGAATTGTAGGGATAGGCGTCGGCCCAGATGTCGACACCTTGTGATCGAGCATCGTTGATCAATCGAATAATGGCTCGGCTTCCTCCCCAAAAATCGACTCCGCGTGCTTTGATATGAGTTGCGATAATTTTACCTCCTGTTTTCTTTCCCACTTCAATCAATTCGACAATATTTCCCAGCATAGATGGTGGTCCGGGTTCATCCTGGCTGGGTACATACCACATGGGTGTCATACCCGCGGCACGCTCGTGGGCTTGGAAAAAACCTCCAAAGGGAACGATCTCCTCAACGAGAGCTATGACTTCGTCAATTGTGCTCCAGATGCTTGGGACATATTCGAGGCCCGATGAGATGCCGGCTGCACCTTCTTCCATTGCCTGCCGAATGAGGACCTTCATCTGATTGATCTCATCCAATGTGGCCGGTCTCTGAAAGTCATTTTGCATCACATGCCGCCGGACATCGTTGTGCCCGATTAATAGCAGTGTATTCAGACCGATTCCCGTTTTTGACAGGAATTCTCTCTGCTGTTTAATTGAAAGAGGAGAATTTCCGCACTGGTTGGACACAAGAGTTGTGATACCCTGACTGACATAGTTTGGAGCAGAAAACCTTTTTTCTTCTCCTTTCCAGGCATTTTCATCAGCGATATTGTCGAAAGCATGTGAATGCATATCTATAAAGCCTGGAGTGATTATTTTTCCACTGATATCGATTACTCGGATGGCGCTGACCTTGCCTTTAAGTCGGCCCACAGCTGCAATTTTACCATCCTGTACAGCCACATCTGAATAGAAACTTGGATTACCTGTCCCATCCATCACCTTACCGTTGATGAATAGGATGTCGTACTTAGTTGAATCTTGGGCCTGGGATAGCGGACCTGCTGCCAAAAGACAAAAGACAAGGAGAAGCATCACTAAAAATATCTTAATTTGTTTCATATCCGCCTCCTAATTCAAGATGTTGTGGGATGCTCATCCCATGTTCTTTATTACATCAAGAGGAGGTCAAAAGCAAATTGGATCGAAGTATCCTGTAAAAAAGAATGTAGCGAGAAAAAAAAATAAATTTTTGATATTATAGGAACAGTAAGTTTTTGTATTAGACTTAATGGGAAAATAAGATGGCTATGGATATTAAAATCCGTGAATACAAACCCAGAGATATGAAACGGGTATTGCAGCTTGTCCGCGAACTGGAATCGGAACTGGCTGAGAAATTTACGGATGTCACTATAAAATCCGGAATCGATAATTACACGAATCGGTTTCTCAAGCGCGGGAATAAATATAAGATGTTTGTCGCTCTCGTCAATAAAAAAGTCGTGGGATTTCTTATGGGCTATCCGTCTCTTGGTGCACCTGAAGTGGATAACATGTATGACATTCTCCCAGTATCAGCCAAATGGACTCCTGTGGAGTTCTTTCTGCAGATCACCTTTGTTTCAAAACCTTACAGAAATCAGGGGATTTCAAAGGAACTCCATAAAAAAACATTGGAATATGCGAAAATACAGGGTTATAAGGAAGTCTATGCCTGTATTGCAAAGTGGAATACCCCCGAAATTAAGGTCATTAAGTCTTTCAAATTCAAGATGAAGGATTTGGGCTATAAGTACAGGCTGACCTTAAAATTATAAGGACTTCTCTACAAGACTAACTTAGATTTTGAATATGGTCCTCCAGCTCAGTGTAAGTCATGGGAACCACATCTGCTTTTCCAATTTCTGAAAGCAGGACAAAGTGAAAGTTATCGCCGTAAGACTTTTTCTCTTTGTGTAAGGCGTTGAGGAGGAGCTCTTTGCTGGATGAAATGTCTGTGGGCAGTTTTAGATTTTTAAGCAGAGAAACGATGTGACCAACTTCTTCTTGAGAAAGTTTTCCCTTGACAGCGGATATCTTGGATGCCAATACCATGCCTATACTGATGGCTTCCCCATGAGATTTTTGTCCTTCTTTTTCGATAGTCTGTCCGAACGTATGGCCGAAATTGAGTTTTTTCCTTTGATCTTTTTCCAGAGTTTCGGATTGTAGAATCCATGACTTGATCACGACTGAGTCGTTGATGACTTTTTCGAGGGCATCTTTTTGGAGAGAGAGAAGGGCGGCTCTCTCCTGTTCAAGAAACTCGAACAGGGAAGAGCTCTGGATCACGGCGTATTTGACGACTTCTGCTAAACCACATGCCAGCTCTCTTTCGGAGAGGGTGTACAAGAGATTAGTATCGCAGATTACAAACTTTGGCGGATTGAAAATCCCTAAAAGATTATTGTGTCCGCGGAAGTTGATGCCATTTGTTTCTCCGATGCTGGCATCGACCTGGGCGAGCAGAGTAGTTGGGACAAATCCGAAATTTATGCCATGCCTATAGGTTGATGCCGCAAATCCGGCAATATCGCAGACAACTCCCCCCCCAATTGCAATGATTATAGAAGATCGATCCAGCGTCCGTTCCAGAAATTTTGTGTAGATTTTTTCGACCGTCTTTAGGGTTTTGTTCTGTTCTCCTGGGTCAATTTCTATTATGTCATAATTTAAAAAATGAAAACCGTGGCAGCGGCGGACATTGGAATCAGTGATCACAACATTTTTTCCGCTTCCCAGGTAGTCTTTCAAATTTTGGATAGACTCACCAACACATATTTGACAAAGTCCAGAGGAAGTTTGGATTTCGTGTTTTTTCAACTCGGATTATAGTGTGATTCTATTTCACTTCATTATAGGCCCAATCCAGCCATAAAGTC
>CAZLLG010000130.1:0-1196 GCA_964560275.1 uncultured Eubacteriales bacterium
AACGTTTGATATCGATAGCGGGAAACATTCACTTATCGACCAACCTCCTGTCGAGATTGAATACCATATTTCCGGTTCCTTTAAGCTCTTCGAATATGACATCATCCATACGGCTTCCTGTGTCAATCAAGGCCGTTGCCATGATAGTAAGACTTCCCCCCTCTTCGATTTTTCGGGCCGACCCAAAAAATTTCTTTGGCTTATTCAAGGCATTCGCATCGATTCCACCGGACAGAACTTTACCAGAGGGAGGAATGATTGCATTATGAGCTCTGGCCAGCCGCGTTACACTATCCAGCAAGATGGCGACATCTCTTTTCAGTTCAACAAGTCTTTTCGCTTTTTCCAACACAATATTGGCCACTTGAGTATTTCGTATGGGAGGCTCATCAAATGTTGAGGCGACGACTTCTCCATTTATACTTCTCTGGAAATCTGTCACTTCTTCTGGCCGTTCCGCAACCAAGAGAACAATCAGAAAGGTCTCTGGATGGTTTTTTTCAATCGACTTGGCGATAGTTTTTAAAAGTGTTGTTTTCCCTGCGCGCGGCGGAGAGACAATAAGACCCCGCTGGCCTTTCCCTATTGGAGTCAGCAAATCCATGACCCGGGCGTTTAAGTTTTTGGGTTGGGAGTCTTCGAGATTAATCTTTTCGAAGGGATAGAGAGGGGTCAAACTGTCAAAATAAATGTTTCTTCTGTTTTTCAACACGATATCGGGATGTGCAAAATTGATCGCTTCGATTTTTATTAAAGCAAAGTATTTTTCTCCATCTTTTGGAGGCCGTACAATACCAGAAATTGTATCGCCCGTTCGAAGCTGAAATTTCCTGATTTGAGAAGGAGACACGTAGATATCATCTTGACTGGGAAGGTAGCTAAATTCAGGAGCACGCAGGAATCCAAATCCATCATCTAAACACTCCAAAACACCTTCAGAAAACAGCTGTCCGCTTTTTTTTGCCTGAGCTTCAAGTATCTTGAAAATAAGATTCTGTTTCTTCGCGTCTTTAATGTCGTCTTGCGTAAGACCGATCTCAGCAGCAATATTGACAAGATCTTTAAAATCTTTTTCTTCTAGATCGACTAAATTGAACTCTTTCATTTTAATACCTCACTTGTGGTTTATTTATGAAATAACTAACCTCCCAGGAATTTGACTGTTTATGATCAATGCGTAACAGGAGGAGTCTGAG
>CAZLLG010000130.1:1206-10170 GCA_964560275.1 uncultured Eubacteriales bacterium
GCGTTTTTTTTTTAAAAAAACTACCCCCCCCAGCAACTTTGACTTTTTTTGAATCAATGGGTAACAGGAGGCAGTTTGAGGCTTTTCCCCTGACAGGGATTCTTTTTCTTTTTTTAGGAACTTCATTTATATCTTTAGTCAAAGCAATCTTAAGCACTTCATCCATGTGTTCGACAAAATGGATTTTCATATCATCTTTGATATTTTTTGGCAGGTCTTTTAAGTCCGGTTTGTTATCAAGAGGAAGGATCGCCTCTTTAATGCCCTCTCGATGTGCCGCAAGTAGCTTTTCTTTAATTCCACCTACAGGAAGGACTTTTCCCTTTAATGTGATCTCTCCACTCATCGCCACTTTTTTAGAAACAGGTATTCCTGTCAGCAGTGAGAGGATGGATGTCGCAAGTGTGATACCTGCAGAAGGTCCCTCTTTTGGTGTCCCTCCTTCTGGAACGTGAATATGGATATCGAAGTTTTTATGGAGGTCTGATGCGATATTCAACTCAAAGGTTTTTCCTCTCACATAACTGAAGGCGGCTTGTGCGGATTCCTGCATAATTTCTCCGAGTTGTCCTGTCAAAGTTAAGCTGCCTTTTCCATAAGTTTTCATCACTTCGAAAGTCAGGAGTTCACCGCCAAATTCTGTCCATGCCATTCCAATGGCCACTCCAATCTCATCTCTTCTATCAATACCAGATCTGCGAAACCTTGGAATCCCCAAATATTTCTCAATATTTTTGGGAGTGATTGTCTCTTTATAACTTTTATCTTTAGTGACGACTTTTTTAACAACTTTACGACAAACAGATGTGATTTCCCGTTCGATATTCCTTACACCCGCTTCTCGGGTGTATTCACGGATAAGTTTTTTAATCGTCCTATCGGTGAGCTTCATATTGTGTTCTTTAAGACCATGGGCTTTAATCTGTTTTGGCAACAGGAATTTTTTTACGATTTGGAGCTTTTCTTCTTCGGTATAGCCAGGAATTCTAATGATTTCCATCCGATCAATAAGTGGACGAGGTATAGGTTCAACCATGTTGGCCGTCACAATAAACATCACATTAGAGAGATCAAAATCTGTGTCTATAAAGTGGTCTAAAAAGCAGTGGTTCTGCTCAGGATCGAGCACTTCCATCAGAGCGGATGCCGGATCCCCCCTAAAATCGACACTCATTTTATCAACTTCATCTAAGAGAAACACTGGATTTTTTGTGCCGCCCTTTTTGATCATTTGGATAATTCGACCGGGATAGGCGCCTATGTATGTCCTTCTATGTCCTCTGATTTCCGCTTCATCTCGAACTCCACCAAGCGATAAACGTACAAATTTTCTGTTTGTTGCCCTGGCAATGGAGGCACCCAATGAGGTCTTTCCAACGCCAGGAGGACCGATAAATCCGAGTATAACGCCTTTTGGATTTTTCACCAGTTGGCGTATGGAAAGATACTCTAGAATCCGTTCTTTGACTTTCTCCAATCCATGATGATCTTCATCTAGGATCCTTTCCGCTTCTTCTATATTTCGTTTCTCTCTTGATTTTTTGTTCCAGGGCAATGAAATGAGCCAATCCAAATAATTTCTACATACAGTTGCTTCCGCAGACATTGGAGGCATAGATTCCAGCCTCTCGATTTCTTTGTTAGCTTTTTCTTCTGCATCTTTGGGCATCTTGGCATTCGCCAACTTTTCCTTCAACTCAGCAATTTCATTGGGCTGGTCTTCTTTTTTAAAATTAAAACCTGATGGAAATATTTTCTGTCCAGGCTCTCTGGCAGGAGGTTTTCGGCGCGGTTTTTTCCCCTCTTTCTTGAGCTTTGCGTGAATTTTGAAGATTTCATTTTCCAAGACATATTTTAACCGCTGAATTCGTTCAAGAGTGTTGATTGTTTCTAAAAAATTCTGTTTCTCTTCAAGCGGCAGATAGAGATGGGATACGATAATATCGGCAATTCGATTTGGAGTATTTTCACTCAAGGCAGGAATGATAGAATCAAAACTGGCATGCTGACTGAGCTTAAGATAATCTTCAAAGAGAGACAGCACCGTCTTTAATAATTCTCTGACATCCGTGCTGTCATTTTCAATTTCGTCGATCTCCTTTGCCAGGATTTGATAATGAGGATAGGTGCTGAGATACTCCAGAATACGAGCTCTTTTCTTTCCCTCAACAATGACCTTGATATTTTTGTCGTCAATTTTAACTGAGCGGATAATTTTTGCAATCACTCCCATAGAATATACATCCTTGGGATGAGGATTATCGATGGAGGCGTCCATCTGTGCAGAAAGAAAAATCATCTTGTCTTTCTCGATGGCTATATCCAAAGCTTCTATAGAGGATGATCTTCCTATGATGAACGGAACTAAAGTCGAGGGGAAAATGACCAAATCTCTCAGGGGGATTAGAGAAATATTTTTAATATTTTCTGCTTTGTCATTGGATGCCATATTTACTCTCCTACTGCATATTTTAAATTTTGAAACTTCAATTCAGATTCCTCAACCATCTTTTTCGTGATTTTGAGTGACGGGGCCCTTTTAGATGTGGGAAGATGGAACATAATATCCAGCATAAGATCTTCAATGATACCTCGTAAACCTCTTGCTCCTAGGCTTGTATCCATGGATTTTTTTGCGATCGAACGCAGGGCTTCGCGTGTAAACTCGAGTCGGACACCTTCTGTATCGAAAAGTTTTTGGTACTGCTTAATAATTGCATTTTTCGGTTTTGTCAAAATGTCAACCAAGTCTGTGACACTCAAATCCGAGAATGTGGCCGCAACAGGGATACGACCGATTAATTCAGGAATTAAACCATATTTGACCAGATCTTGAGAGATGGCCTGTTCGTAAACTTGCTCCTTATTGTCCAAACCTAGTTTCTCTTGAGTCGGTTTGAATCCTACGGTTGATTTTCCTAATCTTTGGAGAATGATATTATCCAGGCCTATAAACGCCCCGCCGCAAATGAACAATATATTGGTTGTATCGATGCGGATATATTCCTGTTGGGGATGCTTCCGGCCTCCTTGAGGGGGTACGTTGGCGACAGTTCCTTCTATAATTTTCAACAACGCCTGCTGCACACCTTCTCCAGATACATCTCTAGTGATGGAAGGACTGTCGGTTTTTCTGCTTATCTTATCGATTTCATCAATGTAAATAATACCCTTCTGAGTTTTTTCGATATTTCCCTGAGCAGATTGAAAGAGCTTTAAGATGATATTTTCCACATCTTCCCCGACATATCCGGCTTCTGTCAGGGTTGTGGCATCAGCAATAGCAAAGGGAACCGAAAGAATCTTTGCCAAAGTTTGGGCCATCAGGGTTTTGCCGGTTCCCGTTGGACCAATGAGAAGGATGTTACTTTTTGTCAATTCAATATCGTCGGCTATGTTGTTCAGAGAGACACGTTTGTAGTGGTTGTAGACTGCGACAGAGATTTTCTTTTTCGCCTTGTGCTGCCCGATAATGTATTGATCCAGAACTTTCTTGATTTCTAACGGCCGGGGAAAATCCGTGATATCGTCAGAATCTTCCTGATCAGAACCTGGCGCAAATATCAGAGAATGAGCCAGCTCTATACAATTGTCACATATAAAACCACCAGCAGGTCCGGCAATCAGTTTATTGACAATGGATTGATCGCGTTTACAGAAACTGCATTTTGCATCCATGTTGTTGTTATCGGTTCTAATAAAATCATCCATGATTATTTTCTATTTGCTCAGAAATACTTTAAGGACATCTTCAACTGAATTTCAAGATAAATCTCTGTTGGTAATAATTGCATCAATAATTCCGTAGTCTTTGGCTTGATCTGGGGCCATGATGAAATCTCGTTCAATATCAGAATGTATCTTTTCTTCAGATTGCTTCGTATGCTTTGTGAGAATATTGTTAATATTTTCCCTCATCCTGAGTATCTCTTTCGCCTGTATCGCAATATCCGAAGCTTGCCCTTTAAAACCTCCAAAAGGTTGATGGATGATGATTCTCGCATTTGGCAGAGAATATCGTTTTCCTGATGTTCCAGCTGCAAGCAGGACAGCCGCCATACTTGCAGCCTGTCCGACACAAATGGTTGTGATTTCTGATCGAATGAACTGCATTGTATCGTATATCGCTAATCCAGAAGTGATATTGCCTCCCGGGGAATTGATATAGAGAGAGATATCCTTTTTCTTATTTTCAACATCGAGATAGAGCATTTGAGCGATAACCGAATTTGCGAGATTATCATCGATTTCAGATCCGATGAAGATAATATTATCTTTTAAAAGCCGCGAATATATATCATATGCGCGTTCATTTTTTCCATCTTGTTCAACAATGAAGGGGATAAAAGTCATTAGAAATTAGGTCTCCTTTATTATAGCGTTTTTCACTAAAAAGTCAACCGTTCTCCTGAGGAGAAGGTTTTCTCTTAGCTCATTCTGTTGGATATTTTCACGAGCTTTGTCCAAAGGAATATTGTTTGCCCTTGCTATATTCATCAGTTCTGCTTCAACATCCTTATCTTCCACAGTAAGTTTTTCTTTTTCAGAAATTTTTGTTAGAAGAAGATGATTCTTCAGATTCTGTTTGGCCTTGTCTTTCATGTCCTCTTTGAGCTTCTCGATATCTTCCTTCGCTAAAGCCTGCTGCACATGTTGGGGTTGAGATGACAAGCTTCTGCGGACAAGAGCCAAGGCCTCTTCTTCCACAAGCATTTCTGGGAGCTCAAACGTCACCTTATCTGAAATTGTCCTGACAACTTCTTCCGCTAATTCCCTCTGTGCAACATTCTCCCTAGAGGTATGAAGTTCTTTCTTAAGCTGAGCTTTAAGCTCTTTTATACTCTGAAATTCCCCGAGCTCCTTGGCAAAGTCATCGTCGATTTTCGGCAGTTTTTTTTCTTTAATGGACTCGACTTTGATAGAGTAAGCGATGTCTTTTCCCTCCAGTTTTTTGTTTTTATGATCTTTGGGATAGCTTATTGTAAAATCCTTGTCCTGATTGACTTTCATCCCCATTAAATTGTCGTTTAACGTTTTCTCGTTTTCAGGATGACCAGCAAGAATCACAACTTTTTCTTTCGGCAAGGCTTTTTTCGTTCCAAGATCATGACTTCTAATTTCTGTTACGACATAATCTCCATCGATAACGCCTCTCTCCTCCGTGGGAATGTATTGAGCAGATCTTTTTTGAAGATCATCAAGAGCTGTTTTCACATCATTGGCCGTCACTGATATTTTCTTTCTACTCACATTGATATTTTTATATTCTGGAAGTTCGAATTCCGGCCATATTTCAAACTGAGCTTTGAATTTAATGGGCTTTTTTTCCTCAAAAGAAAGCTCTGTCACAACCGGAGATCCAACGGGTTTCACATCAAGGGCTCGAAGTTCTTTTGAGACAGCAGCAGGTATAAGATTGTTGACTACAGTATCTTTTATATCCTGGTGGTACTTTCTTTTAATCAAATCTACCGGAACTTTTCCTGGCCTGAATCCTTTTATTTTTGCGCTTTGGGAAAAGTGTTGAACAGTATTTTCAAATTCTCTCTGTACTGTGGCCACTGGGATCTCTATATCTATCTCTCTTTTGCACTGGCCGAGTTTACGTATTTTGTCTGTGCTTTTGTCCATTGTGCTTCCTTCTATCCGATTGAGCAATTCAAGAATGGGCAGAGCGGGACTCGAACCCGCACTCCTTTATCAGGAACTAGGTCCTAAGCCTAGCGCGTATGCCAATTTCGCCACCTGCCCTAATTATTGTGCCTATCCGAATCATTTATAATAAACAATCTCCAGGTCAAATTCATTTTTGTGATGGAGGCTGTCTCTAGAATTCGAAGACGATAGTAGATTAGTATATTAAGACAAACCAGAGACTTTGTCAAATTAGAAATGGATTATTTCAGCATTTCCAAAAGAGAGCTAAAGGGTTGCCATTGCTGGCGGGAGATCTTTCATCAACTTCAGTCCGGGAGGCGCATCTATGGCACGTGGAATGATATTGATAGTGACAGCAACAGTTCCAATATCACCGTGAACGCCTCCGATTATTTTTTCATGGATATCGGGAATTCCATGGATAAATATTTCGTCATACTCCTCATCCACACCTGCGTAGGCATTAAATTCCAATCTAATCACTTCTTCATTGTCTTTTTTCGCAAAAGCAATACTTGTTAGTCCGATAACATCACCAGGTTTTACTATCCCCAAGCCAGTATCGATATTTCTATGGGCAATCACGGGCTGGGGGGGAAGCTCTACGGCATCATCCAGCTTCCATCCAAGTCCCTCCGCAATCATATTAATCGATTCCAACAGACCCACATGTCCTGTAATCACCTTATTGTTAATTTTTTCTATAAATTCCTCTTGACTCATACTTGTCCCAACTTTTTTCTGGAATGGTATTCGTCTTTTTGCGGAATTCATCATTCGAGTGACATGTATTGAATCAACTCTAAAGCAGGGAGCTGTCAAAACCAGCGGAAGTGTATCCATGAGATAACCAGGATTAATCCCTGTCCCCACAATGGTCACTCCATGTTTTTTTGCTAAATTATCGATGTCTTTTGCAAGTTTCAGACTTCGTTCCCATGGATAAGAAAGCTCTTCACATGTCGAGATAACATTCAGGCCAGCTTCTGCACACCCGGCAATTTGAGGAAAAACAGTCTTAAGATGGGATGATGTCGTGAGAACAACGGCATCGGCATTAACCCGAGAAAAAAGATTATCCTTTTCGCTTTCAATAAGAATACCGGTTTTTTTCGGCGTATCCAGAATATCTCCGAAATCCTTGCCATTAAGACTAGGTTCTATATCCAAGGCTCCCACAACATCAAAGCTCTCTTTTTCAAATAGGACTTCAGCCGTTTTTTTTCCCATAACACCACATCCATAGATAATGATTCTTTTGCTCACCATCGTTTAAACTCCTTTTCCTTAAAATTTTCTTAAGAAATCCATTTTTTTGCTATCCGTTCAACAGCATCCAAAGATCCTTGGATTTCTGGTTCTGTATGTGCTGTTGAAATTGCACCATACCCATGAAATGTGTTGAATCCTTCCTCAAGCATAGCCAATTTAAATATTTTCTCTCTCAATTCTATATCACTTGTTTTAGGATTCCAAATCTGTTCCGGGAATTTTAGTTCATCAAGCTTCTCGTTGAGAAAATTTACTCCAATGAGAGAACTCTGTAGTCCGTTAGGTCCACCTCCTCCAGTGCATTTGACTGGAATCCCATATAAAGAAAATATTTCTTCAATTCCAGATCTGACTTTCTCCCCAAGACGGCCAATCTTGCCGTAAATATCTTTCTTATTCTGAAAGAGATATTCAAGGAATTTTATACCTGCCAGCATAGAAGCCGGATGTGCAGAAAACGTCCCTCCTTCGAATTTGACCCGACGGATTGGATTGGTTTCTGGGCTGAACAGGTCCAAAACATCTGCCCTGCCGGCTAAAGCACTTACTGGCATCCCTCCTCCTACTGCTTTCCCAAATATCGTCAAATCAGGATCAATGTTGTACAGGCTTTGAAGAGCTCCGGCATGAAATCGGAATCCCGAAATCACCTCGTCAAAAATGAGAAGAGAACCGTATAGAGACGTCAATTCTCTGAGTTTATTCAGATACTCCTTATGAGCAAAAAGAAATCCTCCGGCACCTATGAAGGGTTCAATAATAAAACAGGCAATCTTGTCCCCGAATTCAGAAAACGTTTTCTCCAGGTGCTCTTTATCGTTAAATTTTGTCAACACAGTCGTTGAATCGACATCTGCTGAAAGCCCGGCGGATTCAATCTTATTCAACCCATCTTCATACTCTGTAATCCCTTTGAGGACATAGGGTTGAGCACCGTGCCAACCTCCACCGACTTTTACGACTATGTCTCTTTGAGTAAAGGCTTTGGAAAGCAAAATGGCATACATTGAGGCCAGAGTTCCGCTTGTTGTAAACCGGATCTTTTCGGCCGAAATTTTATCTAGGATCAGTTGTGCCAACCTGGTTTGAAATTCACCAGGGAATCCTGTTATCAAGCCCTGGCCAAAAGACATGTATTCATTGAGAGAATCGAGGACAACTTTTGGATTGTGCCCCAGGATATTAGCGAAATGGCCCTGCCAGAAATCGATATAAGTGTTTCCATCCATATCTGTAACTTTAGAGCCTTTGGATTGGATATCATAAAACGGAAAGGGGGAAAAAAGTCGTAAATTATGGCTTCCTCCCATGACAAGACTGCGGCTTGCTGATGCAAAAAATTCAGAGGATTTTTTATGTTGACTTGTGTATCTTTCGATGAGCTCTGCAAGTATCGACTTTTTATCTCTCATCTTTTTCTAATTATACCAACAAGAAGATTTCTTGTGCCCCATACAAACTGTTCTACTCAAGGCAACTGTGGAGGAAACGATCCTTATTTATTTGATAAATCCGGAGAGTTTACTTGCCAAAGATGGATCGATCTTTCTCAATTCTTTCAATACCTCTTGAGCACTGAAGGTATCTTTCAAATTCAGGTAGCATATTCCCAAGTTATAATAAGCATATCCGTTGCTAGAATTGAGTTCAATGACCTTCCGAAAGGGGGCAATAGCCGGATCCCACTTCTTCTGCTGCATATAGCCAATGGCCATGCCCATCCAAGCATCGACATTATCAGGAAGTATATCTACGAGTCTTTTATATATATCGACACCATTCTGGTACTGTTTGAGTTGATCATAGCAATACCCAAGCTGCAGATAGGCATACTCCATTCCCGGATTGATCTCAAGAACCTTTTTGAAGACATCTACAGCTTCAGCGAATTTTTTTTGTTTGCTCAACATATATCCAAGATTAAATCGGGCTTCAGCATTATTCGGATCAAGTTCAACCAAACGGGCGGCCGAGGCAACGGCCTTGTCAGGCATTTTCACCTCATCATACATCATAACAATTGTATTGTGATAC
>CAZLLG010000131.1:0-10073 GCA_964560275.1 uncultured Eubacteriales bacterium
GATGTATAATAAAAAAGCTGTCCAAAAAGAAAGGAAACACAAGGAGTAGAATATGGCGGAATGGCTTGAAGGAAAAACACTAGCCGAAGAGACTAGAGAAAAAATAAAAAATGAGGTGTTGGAGATTAGCGCCACGAGGAATGAAGTGCCCGGGCTTGCGGCTATTCTAGTTGGGGAAAATAAGGCCTCTCAAATTTATGTGAGGATGAAAAAGCGAGCCTGTGAAAAATTAGGCATTAAATCTGAGGTTGTTCCTCTCCCAGTGGGCACCCAGCCCGAAACTCTTCATGAGACGATCAAAAAACTGAACGGGAGAACCGACATGGACGGCATTCTTGTCCAGCTTCCTCTGCCGCCCCAATTGAATCCCTACACAGCCATATCGGCTATCCACCCTGACAAGGATGTAGACGGCATTCACCCAATAAGCTTGGGGAATCTTTTGATGAACGAGGCGGGCCTGCGGCCGGCGACTCCTACAGGCATTATGGAACTGCTAAAAACCCGGAACATTGCTGTTAAGGGGAAAAATGTTGTAATTATAGGCCGGAGCCTCATTGTTGGCAAACCGCTGGCTGCGATGATGACAAACGCTCATGGGACGGTGACCATATGTCATTCACGAACAAAACACCTCTCCGCAGTGGCGGCTGCATCGGATATTCTTGTTGCCGCGATGGGAAAACCGGCGTTTGTCACTCCGGAATTTGTTAAAGAGGGCGCTGTTGTCGTGGACGTCGGAACGAGTCAATTCGAGGATAAGGAAAAAGTCATCGAGCTGTTTGGTCCGGACGATAAACGGGTGGAAGATTTTGCCAAAAAAGGCTATACGGTCATTGGTGACGTTCACCCCAAGGTCTTTGAGAAAGCCGCATTTGTTACACCAGTCCCTGGAGGGATCGGCCCTCTCACAATAGCTTTTCTCATGAAAAACACTCTCGATGCCTACAAAATGAGACGAGGTGCAGCGCTCTGAAAGAAAACGCCCCCAATCCCAGAATCTAAAGAACAAGTTCTCCGTGAACTGGCAAGTCGATAAGAAACCACTTCGCTTTTCCAAAAGGGGTGGTTCCGCGCAAGTACGCGTGGAGTATCTTTCCCTGCGCGAATACCCGCCTTTCCAGCCACTTCACCACCATACGCTTCGGGATAAGATACATCCACGCCATCCACCCATTTTGCTCCAAGGTCTCTCTGTGCGGATTTCTCCATCATGCCTGCTTAGATCCCAAAATTCTAATGACCACCAGGGATTGGGATTGCCTTCTTGAAGAATGTGGAGTTGAAATGAAGGGGTGAAATGTGCTATAAATGACATTCATATCATTCAGGATGAAGTGATTAACAATGCCAAAAGTATGCGCAATTTGTGGAAAGGGCCCGATCTTCGGGAATTCCGTGAGTCATTCTCATAAGGCTTCCAAGAAAAAGTGGAAGCCAAATCTGCAGCGAGTCAAAGCGAAAGTGGGTGCGGAAGTCAAGCACATCTGGGCTTGTACTCGATGTATCCGTTCAGGAAAAGTCGTAAAAAGCCTTTAGTCCCCCCTATATTCTCTCCACAGAATGGACCTCTTTTATTTTTGTGATTTTTCTCACAATGCTTTGAAAATGGTCAATGTTTTTGATTCGGAGAGAAAGTTTGATTTGGGCCTTTTTATCAGAAAAGGTCTTCACTTCCGCTTTTGAAATGTTGCCTCCTAGCTGTGCGATCGTCGAAGTCAGTTTGGCCAAAACCCCTGGGGAGTCTTCTCCTTCGATGAGAACAGCGCCCCCGTAAAATCCAGTGCTTGTCTTATCCCAGGAGACATCGACAAGGCGCAAATCGTCCAAAGAGCCCTTCTGAAGACGCGGACATCGAAGTGCGTGGATTGTCAGCCCTCTTCCTGATGTCATGTATCCAGTGATCGGCTCCCCATTTATGGGAGAACAACATTTAGCCAATTTTACCATCCGGCCTTTGGTGTCTTCGACAAGGATAGCGGACTTGGGTTTTGTCTTGACCCTGGTGACGACTTTGTTAAGAATCGTCTCCTTTTTTTCATGAAGAGGGTTTTGAGAAAATAATTTTTCCATGAATTTTTGATTCAACACAATTTTTCCGGACCCAACTAGAGCATAGAATTCTTCAATTGTCTTGATTCGATAATTGAACACATTATTCAAATTATTAAGAAGGGGCACCTTTTTTTTATCCTCAAGTGGGAGGCGGTATTTCTTGGTTTCTTTTTCCCATAGTTTTTGACCCAATCCTTTGTTCTTTGTCTTGTCTTGAAGGTTGAGCCAGTGTTTCAAATGGTGTCTTGCAGTTGGAGTAAAAACCATGTTCAGCCAACTGTGATCGGGTTTTGTTTCGGGAGACGTGATGATTTCCACAACATCTCCAGTTTTGAGGATTGTCTTCAAGGGAGCCGTTCGTCCGTTGACTTTTGCCTCGATGGCATGGAAGCCGATCTCGGAATGAATTTTGAAAGCGAAATCGAGAATGGAGGCACCAAGCGGAAGAGTCATTGTCTTTCCCTTTGGCGTGTAGACAAACACTTCCTCTGGGATGAGCCCCGTTTTCAGGCTTTTAAGAAATTCTCTTGGATTTTTCTGCTCCTTGTATATCTCCACCATTTCTCGGAGCCACAAAAGCCGCTTGTCATCCTTTATTTTAGATTTAGGTTCGGGATCTTTGTACCGCCAGTGTGCAGAAATTCCATTTTCTGCTAAGTCATGCATCTCATGCGTACGGATTTGGATCTCTATCATCTGTTTTTTCTCTGTCATGATGGTCGTATGAAGGGATTGGTAGAGATTGGGTTTGGGCATGGAAATAAAGTCCCGGAAGCGATGGGGAAGGTGGGGCCATTTTTGATGTATGATTCCGAGGGCCGCATAACAATCGGCAACGCTGTTTAGAATCAACCTTAACGCCATAAAATCGTAGACCTGGTCAAAATAGATTTGTTGCTGTTTCATCTTTCGATGGATACTGTAGGGCCTCTTCAAACGATAGAATATATCTGCAGATATCTTGTTTTCGGCGAGAAGGGTTTCGATCGTTTTGCGGTGTTTCTTGAGCTCCTTTTCTGTCTGCATCCTCTTTGGATCAACAAGGGAGTTGATTTTGAAGTATTGTTCCGGATCGACGAACCGAAAGGCAAGATCCTCTAGCTCAGCTTTAATCCGCCCCATCCCGAGCCTATTGGCGATAGGAGCATACAGTTCCAAAGTTTCCTCTGCGACCTGCTTTTGCTTTTTTTCATCTAAATATTTCAAGGTTTTAAGGTTATGAATCCTGTCGGCGAGTTTGATAAAAATGACCCTCAAATCGTCTGTCATCGCTAAGATGATTTTCCGGATGCTTTCGGCCTGTCTGGTTTCGGGGGATGATTCCTGAACGAGGCTGATTTTAGTGACCCATTCCACGAGATGAGCGATATCCTTGCCAAATGCGCCTCGAATTTCAGAGGCTGTTACATCGGTATCTTCCAGAACATCATGGAGGAGCCCCGCGGCCAGAGTCGTTGCATCCAGATTTATATCGGCGAGCATGTTGGCCACTTCGAGAGGATGGCTCAGGTAGGGCTCTCCGGACATTCTGACCTGTCCTTTATGAGCGCTGGCCGCAAACACATAGGCCTTTCTCAAGAGGCCGAGATCCTTTTCAGAATAGGAGGAGGACAGC
Organism: uncultured Eubacteriales bacterium; assembly: GCA_964560275.1. Classification (GTDB taxonomy): domain Bacteria; phylum Acidobacteriota; class Aminicenantia; order Aminicenantales; family Aminicenantaceae; genus JAUWVG01. The sequence continues at coordinate 3,671 of CAZLLG010000131.1, forward strand.
TTTTCGAGAATGTCGTTGAATCTGATCATGACGTGGATGCCGCCTTTTCCTGCTCAATAATCCATTCCACCGCCTCCAGAAGATTTTTAGCAATGTAGGCGGGCTGGATTCCTATGTCTTTAAGCTGCTTTTGTGATTCTTGGCCGTATCCAGTGAGGACAAGTATTGGGGTTGCATCGATGTTGATTCCAAAAAGAAGATCTTCTATCTTGTCCCCTATCATATAGGATGAAGACATGTCGAGATGAAGGTCTTCGGCGGCCATTTTCCCCATCCCTGGACTGGGTTTGCGGCAGGAGCAGTCTTTCCTGTATGTTGCCATTTTTGAGAAAACATAGTGAGGGCAGTAATAGATGCCGTCAAAGGAGACGCCATGTTGTTCGAATTCTTCGCTCAATTTGGTGTGGATATCAAGAAGGCTTTTTTCTTCGATGAGTCCACGCCCTATACCAGATTGGTTTGTTATGATAACAGCCAGGAATCCTGCCTGTTTTATTTTTTTTACGGCCTCGAAACTGTAGGGGTAGATGTCAATCATCCTGTATGTGCTTGGATATCCGACATCTCTGTTGATTGTACCATCCCTATCTATTAATACGGCTTTTCTTTTCATGGCAAAAACCTTTCACCAGCTTTGTAAACATCTGCTGCAGAAATATTTCCCATGCACCGGTGGTCTGTCGGGCATTCTCGGTGGCGGCACGGCCAGCAATCTGTGTCTTTTTTTACGACTGCAGAAGGCTGCTGAAAGGGGCCGGTGATCTGGGGATCTGTCGGGCCGAAAACGGCTATAACAGGAACCCCAAAGGAGTTGGCCAGATGCATGGGGCCGGAGTCGTTAGAAACAAAGAGAGTTGCATGGGAAAGAACCCCTGCCAGCTGAGAAACGGTCGTCTTTCCGCTAAGGATGAAAGGAGGATCTTTCATTAGGGAAGCAATCGTTTGAGCCAGCACAAGCTCGTCCACAGATCCGACTATTAGGATATCGGCCTGAACCTTTTCTTGAAGCATGCTGGCTAATTCGGCAAACCGTGATGCCGGCCATCTTTTTGCTGTCCCGTAGAAGGCTCCTGGATTCAAAATGACAATCGGGCGTTGAAACGTTATTCCCAGCGAAACCAGAAGATCTTGGGCCTGTTGCCTTACAGCTGGATCGAGCGTGAGGGCCAGAGATTGATGAGATGTAGGAAGGCCTAAGCCGGACAGGAGGTTGGTGTAGTACAGAACCTGATGAACAGGTAACGAGCTGTCGCCGATCTTGACCGGTTTTGTTAACAGGAGTCCTCGAAAATCTCGGTTGTATCCCCAGCGTTGTGGGATTTTGGCCAGGAGGAAAAGAAGTGCAGATGAAAAGGAATTGGTCAGCAGCACCCCTACATCGAACTGTTTTTTCTTCAGTATTTTTGCGCTTTTCAGGAGTCCCCGCAGACGAGAGGGGCTTTTTAAGGGAATAACTCCTTTGACAAAATTCAGAGGAAGAAAAATATCTTTGATCCATTCCAAGCCGCAAATCCAAATTTCCGCTTCTGGATAATTTTCTTGAAGGGCCGCAATAGCGGGCAAGGCGAGGATGCTGTCCCCAATCCAGTTAGGGGCCCGAACGGCGATCTTCATAGGTTTAAAAAGGCTATTTTATAGAAGAAGCGGGAGGGGTTTTTTTTGCCTCTTTTTTTACCGGAGCGTCCTTCGTCTTTTTGGGTTCTTTATTTTTTGCCTCGTTTTTGTTTTTTTGTGCGTAATCGGTGATATACCATCCACTCCCCTTAAATTGAAGAGCTGGAGGAGATATAATTTTATGCACCAGCGCTCCACATTTGAGACATTTTTTCAGAGCCGGGGCATCCACTTTTTGAATGACTTCAAAAACCGATGCACATTTGGAGCATTTGTATTCGTAGAGCGGCATTTTTTTTCTCGCAATAAGATGAAGTGGTATTATAGCAGATTTCTGCTCCAAATTGTAGGGATTGCCCCTCTTCTGATTGTGAAAATCAACAGACGGTACCCGTCGCGGTGATCTCCGCCTTGCCAAGATCCTCCCACCTCACCACCAGTGGCTACGGCTGGAGATTCACTCGCGACATCCCTCCGATAGATTTTCTAAAGAAACAAGATTACTCGTGGAAGATTATCGATTCGAAGATGTAGAGATCGGCCCCTGAGGTCCAGGAATTTTTTGCCAGCCCGGCCTTCAGACAGGCCTGTTCAAGGAAAGTCAATCTTGACCAATTATTTTCGACAGGCACCTGCGGAAGAAGGAGGCCGCTTTGGCTGCCCTTTGAAATGAAAAGGCCGTGTTTTCCAACTTCTATATGCAACGGATTATTGATTTTTTGCAGTGGCGAGAGAACGGAAATTTCTATGTTTATACTCTTGAGCTCTGCGGCGCTGACCGGCTCGAAACGCGGATCTCTGAAAGCCGCAAAGATAGCCGCTTGAATGATTGTCTGGTACAGAGGCGCAACCGGAGAGGAGAAGCCGACACACCCTCTTAAAACCCCGTCTTTTTTTAGGGTGATAAAAGCACCTTGTTCCAGCAGTAATCTCGAGCTCTTAGGGGAATATTCATAGCCCTTTTTTTTCTTGAGAAAATTTGTAATAGATGTCCGCGCCAGAAGCAGAAGTTCCTTTTTTTCCTCTTCATTGAGAGCGGCATCTTGCTGAAAGCCCTCGGAATAAAGAGCCGCTGCCATGTAGCCGACAACTTCTGATGGAGATCCGCAGGTCAAAGAGGAATCAGCGTATTGGAGGATATCGATCGATGCATGACCCATTTTTTTTGTGTACAACAAGGAGGAGACAACTCCTCCTCCACCACACATGATGTTTTCTCCTCCCTGGAGTTTCTCCAATAATTCCTCGGCATTAAAGCTTTTAAGGAGTGCAATGGTTTGGGCGTCGATGGCATTGGCCTTGGCTTTTGGGTAATAGTGAGAGAGATCTGTGGAAACAACAACGAGGATGTTTGATCCTTCAAGGATTTTTGTCAAGCTGTTGGCTAATGCTAAAACTGTATCTTGAGTGGGGAAGCCCATAAGGATGGGAACAATTTTTGCCTGAGGGAGGACCTTTTGTATAAAAGGTATTTGGACTTCGATGGAATGCTCGGCCCGGTGGGCGGTGGGATTAAATCCGAATCCTGAATCTCTAGCAATTTCTTGAGCCAGAATTTTATCAATTTGGACTATGCCCAGAGGTGTTTCATACCCTCCCTCAGGGTATATCGAACATCCGGTGACTCCCCCCCGATGACTTGTGCCCAAAATGACAACAGTTTTGTAATCGAGGCCCTCAACCTGCTTGTAGGCCATGGCCGCCACTGCCCCGGAACAGGAATATCCGGCATGGGGAACAATGATGGCCAGTGGAGCACTCTTTTTGGGGCTCTTTTTTTTTGCCTGCTTTAAAAAGGATTCGATCTGTTCGGAGAGGACCCGAGGGCGGTGGTCATAAAATTGTCCGGCGTAAACAGCGGATCTGTTTTTTTGAGAAAAGGAGACCGTAGAGAGAACTAAGACACACAGGAGAAGGAGGGCAAGTCGTTTTCGCATTTTCTCGATAAACTTTCCTCCAAGATATGGCGTATAGTGTAAATATAGTGCAGAAAATAGGAAAAAGTCAAAAACAATAAGGAAAGGTTGACTTTTAGATGAATTTTAATGACAATCATATGGGAGTAATAGATGAAGAATATTTGTAAATCTTTGATGGCGCTGTTGGTCACGTCTTCGGCATTTGTGATAGGATTTTATATGGGAAAAGAGAAAATCATAGCGAAGATTCCCCCATTTCAAACTGATCATGAGGAGAATCCTTAAGGTTCATTAGGCGCCTGCTTCCGTCTTCCTTTTCATTTTCCTCTCCTTCTCTTTGGCCTCCTTTTCCTTATCTAAAAGGGGAGAGCCTGTTGACTAAAAAGCAAGTCGGACATATAATTGATTCCTATCAAGTTATATTTAAAATTATAAGAGGAAAGAACAAAAATGCCGTGGACTGTTTATGCAATTCTGATTGTATTTGGAGTGTTTGTGCTCTTGATGATAATCGATCCAAGGCTTTCCTGTTTTGGAAGAAAGATCAGCTCTCCTCTTTACCCTATCATGAGGAAAAACAAACAGAAGCGGATTCAAACCGAAGATTATGGCTTCTCTTTGGTCGATGAGGACATGAAGATTGGTAGCCCATCGATTAAAAATACCAATGGGAATATACAGCCGGAAAAGAGTGGTAGGCGAAGGAGAAAAAAAGCCATAAAAACCGAAGATTATGGCTTCAATCTTGGTGGGGAAGAAGACAAAAAGGACGGCAGAGATTCAGGCAGAGCAGCCGGCGATCAAGACAAGTAACGAAAACGGCAAAAATACTGGGGACGTTTACGTTTATGATTCATCGATTGGGTTGTTTCCTTTTGTGTACCCTTTTTCTCCTCTCTACCTGTGACCCACAAAAAGTGTTTCTTGCGCCTCCTTCCGATTTGATCGACGAAATCGAAGGATATGCGTCACTCCGCATTTCAACAAGTCAGCAGACGACTCGATCTCGCATTTCCTTTCTCTTTTCTCTGCCCTTTAACGGGCGGATCGATGTCCTTGATCCCCTGGGACAGGTGCACTACCAGCTTTTCATTATTAAGGACTTCGCCTACTTTGTTATTCCAGCGAAAAAAGTCTATTGGCAGGGAACGGAAGAGGACATTATTGACAAACTCTTTGGTTTTCAACTTTCTCTCCTGGACGTCGTTGGGCTCATGAGCGGATACTGGTCAAGCCCTGGACAGAAGAAAAAGCCCGAGGGCATGGACTCTTGGACGTTCCTAAAGAACAAGAAGGGCTGGATTCAATCTGGACAAAGGGGAGAGTTGAAGTTTGAAGTGGAAGAATTTTTTGGCCAAACGCCATGGGTGCAGGAGGTTTTCTTTTTCCATCCGCACACAGAAGGACGGGTTAAAATTCTTGATGTCAATTTTAACCAGCCGGTTTCGGAAAGGACCTTTTCGACATCCTTTTCTTCACGATTCTCTAAAAAGACGTGGGAGGAGATCAGGGAGATGCTCTCAAATGCGCGTTAGGTCGTTTGCTAAAATAAACCTGGGATTGGAGGTGGTCAGGAAAAGACCCGACAATTATCACGACATACGAACACTCTTCCAGTGCGTGGATTTATGCGACGTTCTTGACTTCGTCCCACACATTCACGGAAAGATCGTTCTCAAAGGTAAGCAGCCTGAGCTTCCCTGGGACAAGAGGAATCTCATTTATCAGGCTGCAGTGCTCCTCAAAGAGAGGTTCCGTGTTTCTTCAGGTGTCGAAATACAGGTGAAAAAGATCATTCCAGTTGGTGGAGGATTGGGGGGTGGAAGCAGCAATGCGGCCATGACTCTTCATTCCTTAAACACGATCTGGGACCTGAAGTGCAGCAAAGAAGAGCTTGTGGACATTGGGAAGACTCTAGGCGCGGATGTCTCCTATTTTTTTGAAGGAGGATTATGTATTGGCCTTGGAAAGGGGGATGAACTGACCCGGCTTAATGATCTGAAGCCCTTCACCTGTGTGCTTGTTTTTCCTGAGCTGTCCATTTCCACGCCATCGGTTTACAAACGACTCCCCCCCTTGACTTCAGAGGACAAAGACAGTAAAATTATCAAGTTTCTAGACAACCTTGAGTATGGTTCCTTAGAAAACAGTTTAGAAGAGACGGTATTTTTTTTACATCCTCAGCTCAGAGATTTAAAGCGCCTTTTCTACAAACTGGGATCAGAGCTGTCTCTTGTCAGCGGCTCTGGTTCTACAGTTTTTGGTCTTTTTTTTCAAGAGGAAAAGGCTTTGGAAGTGTACGAAAGGCTAAAGAACTCATATTCACTGAGCCTGGTTAAGTCGCTTTCACGGGCGCAGTACTGGGACGGCATAAATGTTGGGGTGTAGCCAAGCGGTAAGGCAGCGGCCTTTGGAGCCGCCATTCGGAGGTTCGAATCCTCCCGCCCCTGCCAGAAAAAAAAGAGGAGGATAGTTCCGCAAGGGAGGAGAATACGGTGAAAAGAGAAAGAGAAAGAGAAAGCGAAAACGAAAGAGAAATGAAAGTCTTCACTGGATCCTCGAATGAGAATCTTGCTCAGGAGGTATCAAAATACCTCAATATCGAGTTGGGAAATTCTCTTCTGGAGCGCTTCAGTGACGGCGAGATTCATTTTTATATCGATGAAAATGTCCGAGGAACGGATGTTTTTGTCATTCAATCCGGATCTAATGAGGCCAATTTTAATCTCATGGAGCTTTTTATAATGATAGACGCGTTTAAAAGAGCTTCTGCAGAAAGAATTACAGCCGTTATCCCCTATTATTGCTATGCCCGCCAGGATTGGAAAGACCGGCCTCGAGTCCCTTTAACTGCTAGGCTTGTGGCAGAT
>CAZLLG010000132.1:0-9989 GCA_964560275.1 uncultured Eubacteriales bacterium
AATTGGGGACAGGCCCCATTTTTTCGCTGGAAAAATGGGGCCTGTCCCCAATTAAGTATGATGTCCCTTTAATTCAGTCTAGTTCATTCTCATATTCCAATAAATCCCCAGGTTGACAGGACAGCTCCCGGCATAAGGCATCCAGAGTGGAAAACCGGATGGCCCGTGCTTTATTTTGTTTAAGGATAGACAGATTGGCTAAGGTTATTCCCACATTCCGAGAGAGGTCCTGAAGTTTCATCTTTTTTTTTACTAAAAGCAAATCCAGATTCACTTTAATACTCATTCTAGCCCTCTAGATAGTCAATTCCTGGTCTTCACGCATGCGGACTCCCAACCGGAAGATCTCAGCGATGATGAGCACAACAATCCCAAGAAAAATAGTTGGAAGGCTGATCTCAAATATTAATTTCATCCAAATAAGTTGAAATCCCCTTATATCCACACTGGCATTTATGATCATTGCAAATCCTATCATCACAAGACTGATTAATAGTTCTCCACCAATAATGACAATCCCAATAATCCGGATGCGTTTGGCGTTTTTTAGAGTAAACGGATTTCCTTCTGTCAAGGAGGCCAGGATGTGCCTCAGTTGAAGCAGAATATAGAGAAATACAGCAAAATTTAATGTCGTGAAGATGATAATCAAGATAAGAAACCACCATTTAGTCAGATTAAGAGTTAACTCCCTTGAAATTTCCATTCCCAGGGCCATTTCTCCAAGAGTGGCGTCTAGAGGTTGAATTTCCTGTTTAATACCAGTTTGCTCGAGACTATACGGGATACCCAGATTGATAAATTCATCATGAGGGCCTGTATTCCCGGATAGGGCGGCCAGCAGCAGCAGAAAAATCGCCAAAACCCCAAACACTGATGTGACAAGAATAAGCCCGTCCAATATGACTTTCAGGACAGATGCGACCGATCTCTTTCCCAGCATCTTCATGGGACACCTCCATATTCAAATCAATTTCCAACCATCTACAATATGGGCCAAAATATAGCGATTGTCAATAAATATTTATCGTTTATCAATATAATTTATCCTCCTCTAAGACCATAAGTGAAATTGACTGTCAATTTTTTGTGTGATAAGTTCATCTCGAGTACCTATCAAAGGAGGGCTTTATGAACTGGCATGAATTATTGGCAGATGGCTTCAACCGTGTTCCGGCATTCCTAGAAAATGTCCTCAAAGACCTGACTCAGGAGGATCTCAATTGGATGCCCCGTAAAGAGAGCAACAGCATTGGATGGTTGGTCTGGCATTTAATCCGGCAGCAGGACGCCCAAGTCGCTTCCTTGATGGGAGAAGAACAGTTGTGGATCAAAGACAAATGGTATTCCAGGTTCAACCACGATGCCAATCCCAAGGACATCGGATTCGGCCACACTTCAGAACAAGTCGCGGCCTTTCAATCACCGGATATCCCAACACTTCTCGATTATCTGCAAACCACGGTTGAAAGAACAATCCAATTTTTCAAAGGTCTTTCGGATGAGGACCTCGATAAGGAGCTGGACGAAACCCAGTACAAACCCGTCCCGACAGTCGGCGTCCGTCTGATCTCCATTCTAGATGACAGCGTGCTGCATGCAGGCCAGGCTGCCTACATCCGCGGCATGATCCAAGGCAAAGGCTGGCAGAAGTATTAGAGCTTTTTATGAAGAATAAAGCCATAAAACGGAGGGATTTTCTAAAAACGCTTGGGACTGGGATGGCTGCATTTACTCTGTCGAGCTGTCATAAGGATCCAATCAAGAACACTGCAATTTCCTCCGTGCAAAATCCAAATTTTATCATCATTTTTACAGACGATCAGGGTTACGGGGATGTCGGGTGCTACGGGGCAAAAGGTTTTTCTACTCCAAATCTGGACCGGATGGCATCTGAAGGACTCAAGTTTAGCGACTTTTATGTGGCCGCTACTGTATGCACTCCATCCCGGGCCGGGCTGCTGACCGGATGTTATCCCAAACGGATCGGATTGCATGAAGCGGTACTCTTTCCCTACTCAACGACCGGACTCCATTCAAATGAAGTGACCATCCCGGAGATTTTAAAACCTCAGGGATATGCGAGTGCCTGCATCGGAAAATGGCATCTGGGGCACCAAAACAAATTTTTGCCTCTCAATCATGGATTCGATGAATTTTTCGGCGTCCCCTATTCCAACGATATGGATGGCCATTATTATAAATTTCTCGATTTTCAATCGCCGCCGCTGCCGCTCTACAAAAATGAAGAGCAAATCGAGGCCGGACCAGATCAGCGCTTCCTCACGAGACGCTACACAGAACAAGCTGTAAACTTTATAAAATCTCATAAGAACAATCCGTTTTTTCTCTATCTCGCCCACAGCATGCCGCATCTTCCTCTCCATGTTTCGGATGAATTCAAAGGGATATCAGATCTGGGCCTTTATGGAGATGTTTTAGAGGAACTCGACTGGAGCATGGGTCAGGTACTTCAGGCTCTAAAAGATGAAAGATTGGAAGAGAACACTTTTGTGATCTTCACTTCGGATAACGGTCCCGTTGTTCGCCCTAACGCCGGATCAGCCGGACCACTCCGTGGCGGGAAGGCCTCAACATGGGAAGGCGGCCAGCGGGTGCCGTGCATCATGCGCTGGCCCAAACAGATTCCAGCAGACAGTACATGCAGGGAGGTCGTTTCAACTATGGATTTTTTGCCGACCTTCGCAGCCATAACAGGTACCTCTCTTCCAGACGAACGGCCTATCGATGGCCAAAATATTCTCGAACTGCTGCAAAAACCGGATTCAACTTCCTCCCCACACGAAACATTCTTCTACTACGCCCGCAGCGGCGGCGTCGAAGCGGTCCGCAGCGGCAAATGGAAACTCCACTTTACCAAGACAAAAGGATGGGATAAAAAGCAAGGGAATTTCCCTGTATCTCTGTATAACTTGGAAGTTGATATCGGTGAGAGGGATAACCTGGCAGATTCGCACCCAGAGATAGTGGATCGTCTCAGCCAGAAAATGATGACATTCGATGCAGAGTTAAATCAGCATGCTCGGCCTGTTGGCAAAGAATAATTGCGAGGATGGTCAAGACCGACACTCCAGACAAGGTCAGCAAAGACCATATGGTTCCACAATAGAAAAGTTCTATCTCTTCCCGAAAAATTTCTCGTATGAGGACAACTCTTTTTTAACATCAATCTCTTTTACTTGAAAAACATCCTTCTGGTCTATCTTCTCGGCTTTAACCTCCAGAGCTTCAATCTCATCCGGGCTCAAAAGCACAGCCTTAGCCCGTGAATGCTGCAAAATGATGTACCGAGATCCCTGTTCATAAACATCCTCTATCACTGAGGCGATGGATCTTCGAAGCTCAGAAATTCCGATTGTTTTGTCCATTTTTGCATCCTATATCTATATTGTACTTTTTATGGTACTTTCATTTGTACTTTTTGTCAATTATTATCTATTGACCCATCAGATTTATGTGTGATATGTGTCTACTATGATCTTTAAAAGTCTTGAATCATTCCCCCGGTTTAAACTGGCTCATGTTCCCACCCCTATTGAAGAGATGCCAAACCTGGCAAAGGCACTTCAAGTTTCTCATCTCTACGTCAAGCGTGATGACTGTACGGGTCTTGCTTTTGGGGGCAATAAAGCGCGGCAACTCGAATACTACTTCGGCGAGGCTCTTGATTTGGGTGCAGATACTGTACTGATCACAGGAGCCATTCAATCCAATTATGCCCGGATGACAGCGGCCGCAGCCTGCCGGTTGGGTTTGAAATGTCATATCCAGCTTGAGGAGCGTGTTCCGGATACTAATAATCTGTACCAAACATCGGGAAATGTCCTTCTGGACCGTTTAATGGGCGCGGAACTGCATTTTTTTCCTGAGGGCGAAGACGAGGAAGCCGCCGATCAGGAGCTCGAACACATCGCCGAGGACCTCAAAAAAAAGGGAGCCAAACCCTACGTCATTCATCTAGGTCCTGGACACCCGCCTCTCGGGGCATTAGGATACATCGATGCAGCCAAAGAATTTGCAGATCAGATCCAGGAGGTGGGACTAAACATTGACGAAATCGTGCTTCCCTCAGGCAGCGGTCAAACGCAGGCTGGCCTGCTTTTAGGACTCCGCACACTAGGAAATCCTGTTCGCATCACGGGAAACTGTCACCGGAGAGACGCACACCTTCAAAAAAAACGCATTGCCGGAGTTCTCGAGGACATCTCTGAAATGCTTAAAATTCCAAATCCTACAGCCGACGGAGACATTGTCCTCTTTGACGGCGTTATGGCCCCAGGTTATGGTCAAATGAATGATGCCACTCAAGAGGCTATTTTACTTGCAGCACAAAACGAGGCCCTCTTTTGTGACCCCGTTTACTCTGGAAAGGCCTTGGCAGGAATGATCGCTCTGATAAGGAAAGGCCAGTTGAAGAAGGATCAGAGTATCTTATTTTGGCATACAGGTGGACAGCCTGCCATCTTCGCCTATGGAAACAGTTTAATTTGAATTTCGAGAGAAATGTTTCCGTAGGAATCCGCCTAACTTTTTTCTGGATCTTTATTGCTTGGGCTTTGTTTTTATCCCCAGAAAATATGCCATGTTGGCGTTTGGGTCTATTTTGAGTTTAATTTTTCCGGGCAGAGCAGCCAGCACTGGATTTAATCCTGGCCCATGGCCGGCCGATTCGCTGAATCCGTGTATGCAGACACCGATGGTGACAGCTCCTTTGTACCGCCCTCGGCCGTAATAGTCATAGTGGTCCACTATGGCTATGAGATCGCCGAGCTTGATCTTTTCAAGGTTATATTCTTTGACGGTTTGCGGATCGGTCGTCTGGATATCATAATCGATAAATTCCACACCCTGTCCACCGATGCCAGAACCCATAATATGCCCCGGAACCGTCATCACTACAGGGACAACAAGCTGGTCCCCCTCAATCTTTAGCCCAATATTCTCAAGAGCTTTAGGAGACAGTTTGTTAACACGCACATCTTCAAAGCCTTTGATCTTAAGACCAACTCCTTTGGCTTTGACCTGGATTTTATCATCGATCGTGAGTTTATTTTTGATATCCTCAGGAAACCAAACAAGATCGTCCGAGCCAGCATGACGGCCTATATAGAATCCTTTCCCTCCCTTGGCCTCACCTGAAAGTACCCTCGCTTCATTCCCAATGCAAGCAAGGATAGCAATCGCACAGTTGCTCGCTCTCTCCTCATCCCTTCCTTGAACAGTAACGTCTGGTTCCACATGATCTGCATTGGCCCATCCAGCAGCCGGATCCCCAAAAGAAACCGTGTAGTTGATCGAGGCTGTACCCAAACGTACACTCGTCCGGCCATCATAGGTTGCCCGATACCCGCTGCTTCCTGCCGGCTGCACTACAGCCTCGACAGCTGTTTCTATCAGTGTTTCCTTATTTGTTCTTAGAGTTGAAGAATCCGAAACCGAATCTGTCTTTTCTAATTTGAGGCCTAAGTATTTTCCAATATTTGCCGTGGCATCGATTCGCGCAGTAATCTTGCCGAACCGTGTAGATAGAATCGGTGTAACACCAACACCCAAACCTGAGATGTCGCTGGGTCCGCTGCAAACCACTCCCAGTGTCGCCCCACCTTGGTAATAACCTTTTCCATAATCGGTCTGAATATCTTTAAGAAGCACGAGATCCCCAAAGCTAAGTTCATCCAATCCGTATTTTTCAATATCTGGAGGATAGCAAGTTTGGATGTGCCAGTTTCCAGAAAGGCTGGAGCCTCCGGCTCCATTCCCGACTATTTCAGCTGGAATCTCTTTAACGACCGGCACTTCTAATTTATCCCCCTTTTGAGTCACAATCTGTTCCAGAAGCTCCGCGGTCACACCATGTGTGAAAACATCATCAAAGCCTTCGATCGTAAGGCCGATGCCATTAGCTTTGACATGAAGGCCATTTCCAATAGCCAGTCTCTCTAGCGTAGCGTCTTTGAAATGAACCAGAATATAACTCCCCCATTTTCCAACAATGACTCCCTTCTCGCCCTTGGCATCTCCACCGAGAACTTTTACTTCATTGCCGATGGAAGTGTAATAAAGCCAGGATGTTCTGGCACGGTCTGATCCTTTACCAACTGTGGCTACACCCACAGTGGCCCTGTCCCCATTGGCCCATCCAAAAACTTTTGTGCCAATTTTTAAATTGTAGTTGATCCCTCCAATTCCGATGGCCATCTTAGGTTTTCCATCCCATGTAACGGCATAGGATCTGGAAGGTTCTGCCGGTGCAATTTCCCCCTGTACGGCTAGTGTAAGCAGTTTGTCTTTATTTGTCTTAATGGGCTGCCCCTGGTCCGCAAAAGCAGAGACCTCACCCATAACAAGAATAAAACAACTCAAAATAACAATCATGGAAAATAATTTTCTTTTCATTTCTCTCCCCTCCATAAAAAAAGGATAGGACTAAATTAATAGGGAAAAGAGGAAATGTCAAAGGATTTTAGATCTATCAAATTCAAATCAGACAAAAATAAACTCCATTAATAAAAAAATCGTACACTTACGTGTATTAGGACGATGAATCTTGCTTATCAGACTAAGTTATAGATGGAAGAGGATAACTTTGAATGCAACCGTACGTGAAAAATTCGCGTTTATATTAGGTTAGGAGGAATGATGTTTCGTATTACTGCTGTGCTATTGTGCATTTTAAGCCTATTTCAACTGAGTTATGCTCAAAATTCGGCCCAATTTCGCGGACCAAACAGAAACGGAGAGTTCGAAGAGACAGGGCTTTTAAAATCCTGGCCTGAATCCGGACCCGAGCTTCTCTGGGTTAAGGAAGACCTTGACAGAGGATTTGCGTCTGTGAGTGTGACGGATGAAGCTGTATATTTGGCTGGACGTGAAGGCAAAGACGAGTATTTGACTATGTTGGACCTGAAAGGGAATCTTCTCTGGCGGTTGAGATACGGCCAGGGCGTCCGGCAGACCTACCCCGATACGCGCTGTACTCCGACAGTGGAAGGTGACAAAATTTATGTCATCAGTGGAACAGGCGAAGTCGTCTGTATCGATGCCACACAACAGAAAATCGATTGGTCTGTGCCTGGTTTTGAAAAATTCAAGGGCAAGTTCTGGCAGTGGGAAATCGCCGAATCCCCACTCATTGTCGACAATAAGGTCATCTACACACCAGGTGGAAATTTAACTTCAATGGTCGCTTTGGATAAGCTCAACGGGGAAACTCTTTGGCAGACAAAAAGCCTTAAAGTGCCTTCGGCATTTGTGTCTCCTATTCTCATTCAAATGGAGGATAAAAAAATCGTTGTCAATGTGCTGACTGAGTACATCATGGGAGTGGATGCTGAAGATGGAGACATCTTGTGGACAGTGAAGTATCACGATATCGAGACGCCCACTTTTCACGAATGGGCTCCAAAAAATAACTGTGTCACACCACTCTATCATGAGGGCCATCTCTTTGTAACCAGTGGATATGACCATGTCGGTGTTTTGTTTAAACTCATTGAGGGAGGAACGGCCATTGAGCAAGTTTGGGTGAACAAAGATCTGGATAACCATCACGGCCAGGTCGTCCGTGTCGGAAACTACATTTACGGCTCGAACTGGCTGGATAACAGCCAGGGAAACTGGTGCTGCGTAGATTGGACAACAGGAGAAACCATGTGGGAGACGGAATGGAATACCAAAGGATCTATCACTCTAGCCGATGGAAAACTCTACTGCTATGAAGAAAGACGCGGAAATCTTGCGCTTGTCCAACCCACTCCGGAGAACTTCAATATCATAAGTTCATTTCGAATCACTCCCGGAAGTGGTCCTCACTGGACACAGCCGGTAATCCACAATGGGATTCTCTACATCCGACATGGGGATGTCTTGATGGCCTATAATATAAAAGCGTAGCTTTAATCTTGAAATCGGATTACTTGAGACAATATTACTCTGAATTTTTGGACTTGAGGACAATATCCCCTCGAACATAAACAATTCCGGATTCTCTCAAAATTTGCTGGAATTCCCCGTTTGGCAGGTCATCCCGCACAGCTGCTTTCATCGGAGTGCCAAAATAGATTTTGCGGTTGACCGCTTCAACAAGACTATTGATCCTGAGATACAGTTTTGCCTTGGCTTCATCCACAAAAACTACAATCTGATCCTCATGAATCCGGATCGCACGAACCTCTGGAAATATGGAGACTTTGGCTGTAAATTTCTTCAGCATGCGGTGCTTCCGATTCCGGATGTACCGATAGACAATTAAAACGACAAGAACGTAAGATCCTAAAACCCAAAGATTGATCTTTGTGAATAAAATAATAGCAGCAAGAAAGAGCAGCACGATCAGACCGGATATTCCCTTGAATCCGAAAGGCAGAGAAAACTTTACCCAATCGATCATGCCCTGAAATCGAGTTCCAAGTGTCATGGACCTCTGGACTCCAGACTCAAGTTCTTTTTTCAACCTTTTAAGATCTGCCGCAAGTGCTCCTGCATCAGGATAGCGATCATCCGGCCGTTTGCGTAAGCAGTTCTGGAGGATCCGATGAGATTCGGGAGGAAGATTCTTTCGAATTACAGTCACAGGGCGCGCTTCATCAAAGGCAATGGCATGCAGAGTATCGAGAGGACTATCTCCTTTAAACGGTAGTACGCCTGCGATCATTTCATACAGGACAATTCCGAGAGAAAAAACATCAGAGCTGTGGTTGACGGGTTTTCCGCGTGCTTGCTCAGGACTCATGTAAGCCACTGTACCAAGGACAGTACCGGGCATGGTTTCTGGGAGAGTTTTTGTCTTGGCAAAATCCCTGTATGTTTCCGTCTGGCCGTCGGTTAACGGGGGATCTAGAAGTTTGGCTAATCCGAAATCGAGAAGTTTTGCGTGGCCGTCACTTGTCAGCATGATATTGTCCGATTTGATATCACGGTGAACTATATTGGCCTTATGGGCTCTACTGAGACCCTCGGCAACCTGAAGAGCGATTTCAACGGCTCCCACTAGATCGAGTTCCTGGTTGGTAATCAGCTGACTTGCAGTCTTGCCCTCGACATACTCCATAGCGATAAATGTATTGCCGTCGACTTCGTCGACATCATAGATTTGAGCAATTGCAGGATGGGTAACCGCGGCGGCAGAACGTGCCTCTTGAAGAAACCGACTCCTGCGGTCCTTGTTGGCTGTAAGATCTGGACGGAGGACTTTGATGGCAACAGGTCTGTCAAGACGTGTATCCCGGCCTAGATAGACGACACCCATGCCCCCCCTGCCCAACAATTTTTCTATCTGAAAGTGTTTAAGTGATTTCCCTTCCAACGATACCATCGTTTTGTTATGTCCTTTTTCTATGGTTGTACAAACCAATCAAGCGGGCCACAAACACAGCAACAAAAAGAACGCCAATAATCCCCTCAATAATCGAAAGTGACTGGGCCTGGGGGCTTGCAGGTGTGACATCACCATAACCAGTAGTTGTCAACGTGGTGAAACTGTAGTAAAGCAGGTTCCTCCATCTCATTGGGGCATCACCTGCATTGATTGTATTGAATTGAAAAGATCCGGGCTGAATGGTCTCGACAAAATCGAAGAGTGTGGCAAACGCCGTCCCGATCAAAAGATATACACATACAATCCCCATAAGTATATTTCTGGTCACGTCTCTTTCTCTGATCACTTCGAAAAAGATGACGGTGGTTATCAAAACATAGAATAAAAAGAAGGACGCCTCAACAAGTGGATGCCCTCTGACTCCGGACACAAACGCCCAAACACTTAGAATAATCACAATCAGAGCCAGAATACAGGCTCCCAGGAGGGCGTGTTTATGGGTTCGGAGAGCAAAAATAGCGGCAACAAGAAGAAGCAGGGACATCATCCCCCCCAAGAAAGCGCCCAATTGGTTATCGGGCATATAAGGATATGCTACAAGGAGGATGATGAGAGCAATAAGCAGAAAGAGAAATCTGTTGGATGTCAATTT
>CAZLLG010000133.1:0-9957 GCA_964560275.1 uncultured Eubacteriales bacterium
CAGTATAAAGTGAGCCATTCCTATATTCCATCACGGTTTTGGGGATGCTTCCAAGCTTAAAGGCCTGTTCGTGAAAAAATGTTTAATTTTGGATTAGCCTCCTGAGCCCTCCCCAGTCGATTTACTCAAGTAGCTGTTAACCACTAGGTTGTTGGTTCGAGTAATACCCGAGGAGTCATTTTTTTAGGGGAAAAGACATCCTTTTTTTTTAAAAAAAAAATCCCAAGTTAAATGCTTTACGAAAAGGAACTCTTTTTATATCCTGTATCCTAATTTTGTTGGGCCAAAACAGAGAGAACCTTTTGTGGAAGCAGTAAAGGATTGAAAGGATTCATTTTAATTGTATGGTCACTACGAGAAGAGTATAATGCCAGAAAAGGAGAATTATGATTATAAAAAAAAGCTGGTTTTCACTATGTCTGTTGTTATGTTTAGTGCTCATTCACCCTTTAAGTTCACCAAGTCATTCTAATTCCATGAATGAAGACGGAGTCACTAAAAAGGAATGGTCACAATATCGTGGTCCCAATCGAGACGGAGTTGCGATATCAAATACTTCTCTAAAAGCTTGGCCTGAGGGCAGTCAGCCTTATCAAGTGTGGAAAAAGCCTTTAGGGGAGGGTTTTTCTGGAATTGTGATTTCTGGTGATCAACTCATCACAGCATTTACAGACGAAAGCAGTGAGTTCATTGGGAGTTTCGAAAAGACAACTGGCAAAGAAATCTGGCGATTTACCTTGGGAAAAAAGTTTGTTGAAGAAATGGGAAACGGACCACGCACCACACCCACTATCGATGGGGATCTTGCCTATATGCTGAGTTCTTACGGCGAGTTGTACTGTGTGAGTACAAAATCCGGAGAACAAGTTTGGAAGGTATCACTCACTGATGAATTTAATATCAAGCGGCCATTACGAGGATTTTCCACTTGTCCTTTAATTCTGGGTGAAACCTTGATGATTCATGGAGGCGGCAAAAATTCAGCATTTATAGGTCTTGATAAAAAGTCAGGAAAAACTATTTGGCAAACCGGTGAAAGCGCTGCCGGTCATTCTTCGCCGTTTACTGCGGTCATCAACAATGTAGAACAATCCGTGTTTACTATCACCCGTATAGTTGAAAAAGATGGTGAGAGACAAATGCTCGACGAAGCAGTTTCCATATCTTTAGATGGGAAAGTTCTTTGGCGTGGGCCATCTTTGCCCCAAATCATTGCCATGCCGGTTTTTGTACCGCCAAACAAAATCTTTATTTCCAGTTCTGTGGAGAACGGATGTTTGCTTATTGAAGTTTTACCCGATGGGACAATCGATACGGTCTGGCATAATAAAGAGATGAGAAATCATTTCAACAGCTCTGTTTATTACAAAGACCATATTTACGGATTCAGTTCTTCTACCCTAAAGTGTTTAGTGGCTGAGACTGCAGAAAGAAAATGGTCCACGCGTGGCTATGGCAAAGGGTCTCTTATTGTAGCCGATGAAAAGCTGATTGTCCTTAGCGATCGTGGCAAGTTAGCTCTGATCGACGCGACTCCAAAAGGATACAACATACTGGCCCAAGCTCAGGTTATTGAAGGCAAATCCTGGACATCCCCAACACTTGTGGATGGAATAATTTATTTGAGAAATCAAAAGGAGATGGCCTGCTATGATCTCACAAAATAAATCAACGAATATAATAGTCAAATCAGTTTTGATTTATAGTTTGCTTGTTTTTTGTACTTATCAGTGCAATACGAATAAAACGCTGACAGCTGAGGACATCGTCCAAAAAAATATTGGGGCACGTGGTGGTGCAAAAAAATGGGCTGACATGAAAAACATAACCATGGAAGGAATTTATGTCAGCTTTAGTGAAGCGGAACCGTTCAAGATATGGCGCCAAAGGCCGGACCTCTATCGTTTTGACAGCACAAGAATCAATAAATTTGTTGTCCATGCCTATGATGGACAAAACGCCTGGTGGATAAATCCGCTGATGGGACCGCGATTCGAAAAAGCGCAAGTTATTCCTACACAAAACAACCTGGATAGGGTCACCTTGCGGGAGCGATTTTTTGAGCCGGTTTTCTGGAATTACACAGAAAAATCCAATCAGGTTGAACTGGAAGGGAAAGAGATTTTTGATGATAAGGAATGCTATAAACTCAAGGTGACTTTGGCGGATTCGACACACGAATTCTGGTACATCGATGCTGAATCATTTCTTGAAATAGGCATGACCGGTGATACTTATGATTTTGGAATGAAAAACTCCTTGGAAATGTTTTTCAGTAATTATGAAGATGTGGACGGTTTAAAATTTCCTTTTCTTATTGAATCAAAATATGGCCAGCGATACAGGTCCATGGAAATTGAAAATATAAAAATCAACTCAGAAATAGACCCATCGGTTTTTGCTATACCGGCTTCAAAAGAAGGGAAATAAATTCAATAATTCCAATCGAATTACTTCATTCTTGTTGACATTATCGGGTTTATTTTCGTATATTAGTGCTCATAAGGGAAAATGATAAGAAAAAAAGGGTCATCAGTCACCATCTTCCTGATGTTCTTTTTCCTTTCTACTACACTTTTTGTTAATTTCCTTCACACTGAGGAATGCATAAAGACATCAGATTCTTGTCCGGCATGTAACTTCCAGAACTCAACATTTTCCTCAGACCTGACGCCAGCTCTTATTCTTCCTCAATTGACTGTGTTAGAAAGTCTGAAAACTTTTGAAATATCCCCCTACAGTCAACCTTATCTCATCATTCCCTTATCACGATCCCCTCCAAAAATTTAAATCTTCTTAGACAGCAAGCCAAAACAACTACGGCTCCTTTTTTCTATCTTAAGGAGGTTAAATTATGAAAAGAAGATCCACAGTATTCACACTTATCGTTCTTGTCTTTATCGCCACCCTCTATTCTGGACAGGCTGAAGAGGAACTGACTCTGGAACAGTGTATCAACATCGCTATTCAGAAGAATCCACTCGTTCTATCTTCTCTCCAACAGTATCAAGCATCTCTAGCCCGTGTAAGCCAAGCAAAAGCCCTTTCCCAGCCTTCCCTTAACTACGACAACGACATGCAGCCCAAATTTTTCAACCTTAAAGAAACTGCAGAGACCTACCTCGGAGTCAGTCAGTATCTCGAATTCCCGGGAAAACGATCAACCCGTGGAAAAATTGCTACAAAGGAATCTCAACAAGTACTGCAAGATATTGATCTTTTAAAGCTGGATATCATTTTCCAGGTTAAAGAAGCCTTTTCCGACCTTCTTTTGGCCCAGGAGAAATTGTTGTATGCCGAACAAAATCTGCAGCTCGCACAAGATTTTTTGCAAAAGGCAGATCTAAAATACGCAGCTGGAGATGTGGCCAAAGTCGAAACTCTCAGAGCTCAGGTTGAAACCTCAAAAGCCGCCAATGAAGTAAGGGTATCCCAAAATGAAGTGAGGTTGGCCGCAGCTAGGTTAAATTTCCTTCTAGCCAGAAAAAAGTATGATCCTCTTAAAATCCAAGGCACTCTCAAACGTCCCATTTCCAGCTTAGATCTCGACTCCTTGATCCTGCGGGCATTAATGATACGACCTGAAATTAAAAGTCTGAACTTATCTCTAGAAAGAGAAGATCTCCAAAAAAAACAAGCGTATATGGATTATCTCCCCGATTTCGATCTCAGCCTCTCCAAACACTGGATAGAAGGAGAAGGAAACTTCTGGGATTTCACACTCTCTATTCCCATTCCTCTTTTCTTCTGGCAGCCAATGAAAGGAGAGATAGCCGAGGTTCAGGCCAATATAGCCTCTCTAGAAAAAGAGGCAGAACACCTTCAAAACGCCATAATTCTTGAAGTAGAAGAAGCTCACATGAATGCCGTTACTGCCCAGAACCAGATCAGACTTTTTGAAGATGAGATCATCACCCAGGCTGAGGAGGTCTACAACATGTTTCTCTTCAGCTATCAAGAAGGAGAAATCGGAAGTATCGAGCTCATCGAAGCCCGACGCTCGCTTCTGGAAGCGCGCAAATCCTATGCCGATGCTCTTTATAATTACGGAATAGCCCTAGCCGCATTAGAAAAATCTATCGGACAAACATTTGAAGGAGAATCCCAATGATTAAAAAATACATCTCTCTTTTTGCCTTAATAAGCCTTGTATTTGGAGGAATAAACTGCACAAATAAAACAGACATACCGGAAACCGACAGCGAAGAAATTTCGCAGCAGCAAGCTGCCCAGGCGAATCTTTCTGTTCCCAGAGGAAAACAAAGGGGACGCAACATGGCTACTCAGGCCGTTGGCCGAGGATTTGGCCAGAGAGGGGCTGGCAGACAGGGCCTTGCTTGGAGCCCTGATGACGTGATCGAGCTTTCCGTAGAGGAGAAAGAAGCCATCGACCTCTCCACAGCAAAAGCTGAATTCAGAGCGTTAAGGACTCAACTGCAGGCTCTTGGTAAGGTTTATGCTCATCCTAAACGAAAGGCCATTGTCAGCTATGCTTTTTCTGCAAGGATCTCAGAAATCCACATTCAGATCGGCGATTGGGTGAATAAAGGACAGGAGTTGATCACCCTTCAAAGCGAAGAAGTTGGCAACGCCAAGTCCGAATTCTATAAGGCCAAAGCGGACTATGAACTGACCAAATCCAACTGTGAACGAGCTCAAAGACTCTTTGACCGAGGTGTTGGCTCTGAAAAAGATGCTCTGGCCTGTGAGGCGGAGTTTAAAGTGGCTGAAGCTCACTTGAACGCCGCCGAAAAAAAACTTCATGTGCTGGGTTTTACAGAATCCCAAGTCCAAGCTATCGCTGAAACACACCAGATCAATCCCATCATCACGCTTTACGCTCCCATTCGAGGAAAAATCACAGCCCACAATGCCATCCTGGGAGCTATGGTTGATCAGGCAACGGAAATCCTGACCATCCTGGATCCGGTTATCCTTGTGGTCGACGCAGATATTTACGAGAAGGATATCGCCAAAATTAGGATCGGACAACAGGTTGAAGTCTCTGTCCCTGCCTATCCGGGAGAACAATTCGGAGGAAAAATCAGCTACATCAGTGATGTCCTGAACGAAGAAACTCGGACTATCACGGTGCGGGTTGAAGTTGACAATAAAGAGTACAAACTCAAGCCTGGCATGTTTGCTGAAGTCAGCATTTACCTCAACCACCAGAACCAGGCCCTAGTCCTCCCTCGGGAAGCCGTCCTGGATGAAAGAGGCGAGCATATTGTTTTTCTCGAAATCAATGGCAAATATGTCCCGGTTATCGTCGAACTTGGAGCACGTGAAAATGGTTTCATCGAAATCCTCAGAGGTGTACAAGAAGGGGATGAAGTCGTAACAGAGGGGAATTTTCAACTCAAGTCAAAGCTCTATGAAGCCATTCTCCAAAAGGGTCATATCCACTGATTCAAGCCATCGATAATGGAGTTTAGAAATGATCGATAAAATCATCGAATATTCATTAAAACACAGGTTGCTTACTGTTTTCCTCGTAATCCTTGTCTCTGTGTGGGGTGTGATCGCCTACATGAAAATGCCCAAGGATATCTATCCCGACCTCAATGCTCCTCTGGTTAAAATCATCACCGAAAATTCAGGAATGGCCGCAGAGGATGTGGAACGCCTCATCTCCTTTCCTCTGGAAAGTCTGCTCAACGGGGCACCCCATGTCACACGAGTTCGTTCGGAATCGACAACAGGTGATTCTGTTGTCACGGTCGAATTCGACTGGGGAATGGATATTTATCTGGCACGGCAGATTGTATCTAGTAAGCTAGAGCTCATCTCCGGCCGACTCCCCTTGGGAACAACTGAACCTATATTAGGACCCGTATCTTCAAGGATGGGAGAAATTTTCGAATTTGCAGTTATCGGAGAGGATGTCGATCCCATGGAACTCCGGTCAGTAGCTGACTGGACCATCCGCTACAGGCTGCAGGGAGTGGAAGGCGTTTCATTCGTCATCAATCTGGGAGGATTCGTCAAGCAGTTTCAGGTCTTTCTCAAACCCGAGATGTTGAAAAATTATGACATCACTATCAATGAAGTCAAAGAAGCCATCGAAAACAGCAATAGGAACTTTTCAGGAGGCATTATCATCCAAGGGGCCCAAGAAACACTGATCAAAGGGATGGGTCGCATTGAAACCCTCGACCACATCAATAACACTGTTATCACTTCGCGCAACAACGTCCCTGTCTATGTCAGAGATATAGCCGATGTCAAAATCGGCCCCAAGTTCAGAAGAGATGCAGCCAGTCACAATGCCGAAGAAGCCGTCTATGTAACCATCGAAAAACAGTACGGTGGCGACACATTAACGGCCATCGAAAATACCAAGAATGCATTGGACCAACTTTCTAAAGACATCCCTGAAAAAATAAAAATAAAACCTTTCTACGACCAGTCGATCCTCATACTGAAATCCATAAGCCACGTAGAAATCTCTATTCTCGAAGGAGCCATTCTCATCATACTGGTTATGCTCTTTTTCATGTGGAACTTACGTAGTTCATTTATCGCCTCATTGACCATACCCTTTTCGATCCTGATCGCTCTGGTTTTAATGGCTCTTTTTAAAGTCGATCTGACTGTAATGTCCATAGGGGGATTGGCCATCGGAATAGGGAAAGTGGCCAATGGCTCCATCATCATGGTCGAAAATATCTACCGAGTTCTCAGAGAAAAAAAGGGTTATTCCTCAACATTAGAGTTGACGTCTGAAGCCGCCCGTGATGTCGGAAAGCATCTTTTTTCTGCAAACATCATTATCATACTTGTCTTTTTGCCACTTCTGACCCTTTCAGGAATCGAAGGGGCGATGTTTCGTCCGACGGCTTTTGCTGTAGCTGCAGCTCTCTTTGGCTCTTTAGTATTAAACCTGACTTTGAAGCCCGTTTTGGCCTCTGTCTTCCTTAAAGAAAGGTTTATAAAGGAGCGGAAGAACCCGGTGACGGATTTTTTAACAAAGAAATATCACTCGATTCTAAACCATGCTCTTGAACATAAAAAAACGATTCTGATCGCTTTTCTAATTCTTATCCTAGGCGCTGGAATAGCCTTCTCTTTTTTAGGAAGAGAATTCGTGCCGCCTCTCGACGAAGGACAGATCATGGCTTCCACGGTCATGCTTCCCGAAACATCCATTTATGAATCCATCAAGGTCGGCACAAAAATCGAAAAAATATTTTTGTCTTTTCCGGAGGTTGTCTCTGTCTCCCGGACGAACAGGCACCGCTGAGGCCTCTGAACACCTTCATCCTGTAAATCACAGTCACTACAACATCGAGCTTCTCCCTAGAGAAAAACGCAAACGTGATTTTGAGGACATCACCGAAGCCATGAGGGAAGAGCTGGATAAAATCCCTGGCATCGCCTACATTTTTGAACAGCCCATCTCTAACAAGCTGGCCGAGATGCTCACCGGGGCTGAAGGGCAATTATCGGTCAAACTCTTTGGGCCGGACTTGAACGAACTAAACCACTATATCGAAGATATCAGAAATGTCATGATCGATATTGAGGGTGTTGCCGACCTTCAGATAGAGCAGACAACAGGCATCCCCCAGTTGGTGATAAGCCTGAACAGAGAAAATCTGGCACGCTATGGAATTTCAGTCAGCGACACCGCAGACATCATAGAAACGGCCTTTAACGGAATGGAAGCCACCGATGTCTATGAGGTAGATAGAATCACTTCTGTGCTCATTCGGCTTCCTGAAAAATACAGGAATGATGCGGAAGCCATAAAAAACCTCCTCGTGGATGCTCCCAACGGAGAGAGGATACCTCTCTCCCAGCTTGCAGATATCCAGAAGAGCGAAGGCCCACAGACCATTTTCCGTGAGAATCTCATGCGGCGGAAAATCATCCTCTGCAATGTGATCAAGCGTGACATAGGAAGCTTCGTCAAAGAAGCCGAACAGAGGATTGAAGACCAAGTATCCTTGCCTCCCGGCTACTTCTTCACTTTTGGTGGACAGTATGAAAGTCAGCAGAGAGCCCTCGAGCACCTTACTACTCTCATGCTCATCGTCATCCTCATCATCTTTGTTATTCTTTTTTCGTCTTTTGGATCCCTTTGGCAGGCATCGCTCATAATACTGAATATTCCGACCACACTCATTGGAGGTATTTTAGGCCTTATAATTGCCGGTCAAACATTGAACGTTTCTTCTACTATTGGACTCATCGCTCTTTTTGGCATCTGTGTTCAAAACGATGTCATTCTTTTGGCCAAAATCAACGACTTCCGCAAGCAAGGACTCTCCATCAGAAATGCTGTAATAAAAGGTGCTCTGACGAAATTTAGGCCGATCATAATGACCGACATTGTGATGATCGTTGCCGTGCTGCCTATGGCTCTAATTGTGACTACGGGGGCTGAGCTTCATCGTCCTCTGGCCGTAGTCTACATCGGAGGTTTCTTTTTTGCTATCCTCCTGCGACTAATTGTGGTTCCCGTGCTTTATGAAGTCTTGGCAGGATTGGTGAAAAATAAAAGTGAGCCTAACTAGATACCTGAATTCTTATCATTCTTTTGTATGAAGTTGGAAAAAGAAGCCCATATGAAAAAGTTAAACTTGTAAGAATTTTGTATCATTATCCTTGCGGTGATTGTGAATTTACTCTCCCTTAAAAATTCATTCATGAGTTTGAATTTCAAAAAACCGTAAAGATATCCTATTATGAGATAAAATCCTTGACAATCGAAAATAAATGCATTATATTCTTTAATGACAATGGTTTTCATTATCATAAAGGAAGTGAAATGCTGAGTCACCATGAAAGTCAGTATGAAAAAGAACTCGTTTATGTAAAAAAAACTGAAGAGAACTTTACTCAAAAGAACATTTTTAAAATTGTGGTTCATGATCTCGATTTCCATAGATTGGTGAAAAATCCAATCAATTCTATTAATGAATAAAGGAGGTGAATAGAATGCCGAGAGGAGACAGAACTGGCCCTACAGGAATGGGTCCAATGACTGGACGCCGTATGGGAATTTGTGCGGGTTATCCTGAACAAGATTTCAGGTCCTACAATCCAATGTACGGCAGAGGCCGTGGGAGAAGATTTGGAAGAGGATTTGGTGGATACTGGGGATATCCTCCCCAATCATTCACACCTCAAAATGAAGTTGCTTATTTGGAGAACATGGCTCAGGAAATTAATGAAGATCTCGAACAGGTTAAGTCAAGACTTAAAGAATTGAAGAAGTCAAAAGAACAATCTGGAGAGAAATAGCAAAAAGTTACTGGCGATTTTATTCTAACTGATGGCACCTTGTTTTAAAATAATGGAGGTGTAAATTGGCAGTTGTATTTACATTATTATTTTTCGGTATTTTTATAAGCGTAAGCTTTTTCATTCAAAGGAGAAAAGACAAAAAGCAGCGAATTGATGTCCAAAAACATAAACCGCTCTATTCTCTTTTTAAATTGATCGATGATATCGATCTTCATATTCCCAGTGGGCTATTGATCTCAAAAGGACATGTCTGGTTTAAAGATCTTCCAGATGGAAGTATAAGAGTCGGTCTCGATGATTTTTGCCCTGGGCTCCTCACAAAAGTTGATTCCATCAAACTTAATAAATCCGGCGATCGGGTTAATGATAGTGAAGGTATGTGTACGCTCTATCAAGGAGAGAAAAAATTGTCTTTTTTTTCTCCGTTAGATGGGATTATTCAAGAAGTGAATCCTCTGCTATTAGAGAATCCAAAAATACTGTGTAGGGATCCTTTCAATAAAGGTTGGGTTTATTCAATCAATCCTTCTTTTGAAATGTCTTATCTGTTGGAGAGGGAGCAGAATATCCAGAAATCTCTCGAGTGGCGAAAAATAGAGAAAAAAAAACTTGTCGATTTTATTCAAAAAGAACCAGCTATTGAAAAAAAGCTGGAACAAAAATTCAAAGAAGCCCACAATGAGTTGAAAACAATTTTCGAGAACA
>CAZLLG010000134.1:0-9939 GCA_964560275.1 uncultured Eubacteriales bacterium
CCTAAATAATTGGGGACAGTCCCAAATTTTCTTTGAGAAAAAAGGGACTGTCCCCAATTATTTAGGCACTGTCCCCAATTATTCCCAATTATTCCAAGAGCCAGGCCCCAATTCTTTTACTTGATTTTTATCTGTGCAATAGATATAGTCAGAAAAAATCATGAACGAATGCGGGAGGTTCATATGAGCAACAACGCCTTTAAACCCTATATCCCTGCCGGACAATCCATGAAAGAAATCTCTTTCAAATCTGTCCTGCTTGGGATCATAATGGCTATTATTCTTGGAGCGGCCAACGCCTATCTAGGATTACTCGTGGGTATGACTGTTGCAGCCACGTTCCCTGCGGCAGTGATGGCTATGGCTGTTCTTCGTCCATTCAAGGGGACCGTTCTGGAAGAAAATTTCGCCAGAACTACAGGGGCAGTAGGAGAAGCCCTGGCTGCAGGGGCCATTTTCACAATCCCTGCGTTTTTGATGACAGGCGTGTGGAAAGATTTCGATATCTTTAAATCCACTATGCTCATGCTTATAGGTGGTGTGCTGGGTGTTTTGCTCGTTGTCCTCGTCCGACGCACACTTATCGAAGACGCTGAACTTCCCTTTCCTGAAAGCGTGGCTTGTGCAGAGATGGTCAAAACAGGGCAAAAAGGCGGCTCACAGGCAAAATACATGTTCTGGGCTATGGGTCTCGGCGGATTTATCGAATTTTTCACGAACGAAAATGGAATCCAACTCATAAAACCCTATGCGAGAGCCGTCTTTAAAATTCCGGGGCTCTCCCGAATCACATATCTCGATGGAGACAATGTCGAAGTGACTAAAACAGGTACGATCCAAGGACGAATGTTCATTGAGTCTCCTGCGGCCAATGCGGCCATGACCGGTGTGGGCTATATCATCGGCCCCAAGCTGGCCGCATTAACATTTTCAGGAGGTGTCCTGGGATGGTTGTTCCTCATGCCCTTTTTACTTTTTATCAATGGGGACTTGGGGAATATTCTCTCCAATTTTGATGGAAACTGGACGGATTTAGCTGTTTCTGCTTATAACTCCCAGATCAAACCCGTCGCTGTTGGCGCCATGCTGGTTGGAGCCTTTTATACATTGTTTAAAATGCGCACAAGTCTCTTCGCTGGAATAACCCGTTCCATTACGGATGTTAAAAAATCACGAAGCGGGGGTACCACCACGACACTGAGAACAGACAAAGATATTTCTTTTAGAACAATCCTTTTCGGTATTATAGCACTCATCATCCCCATGGTCTTCCTCTATAACATGTTCACAAAAAGTATTAGTTCCTCCATAGTCGCCGCCATTGTTATGCTCATCATGGGCCTTCTTTTTGCGGCAGTAGCCGGATATCTCGTGGGTATTATCGGTTCATCTTCCAATCCCATCTCCGGATTGACCCTCACCACTCTTCTTATAGCAGCCCTGATGATGGTGCTGATGGGACAGAAAGGAACGGCAGGAATCGCAGCTGTCCTGGGTGTTGCAGCCGTCGTTTGCTGTATTGCAGGAGTTGCCGGAGATATGATCCAAGACTTAAAGGTAGGTCATATTCTCGGCGGGACACCATGGAAGATGCAAATCGGAGAAATGATTGGTGTCATTGCTGCCGCATTAACTTTGACATTTTCCCTGCAGCTTCTCCATAAAACTATGGGGATCGGTACGGATGCTCTTCCGGCGCCTCAAGCCGGGCTTATGGCCACGATGGCCAAAGGAATCGTTGGCGGAGAGATGGCATGGCCGCTTGTCATAGCCGGGATGCTTCTTGCCCTCGTGATGATCCTTATCGGAACACCATCGCCTATGCTTGTGGCTGTCGGGATGTACCTTCCCTTTAGAGCGACGGCCTGTATATTCTTCGGTGGCGTCCTTAAATATGTCTTGGACAAAAAAACCAGCAAGGCGAATCCCACAAAAAAAGGGAAGGAACTCGTCGAAAACATAGGCCTGCTTCTTGCATCTGGTTTAATTGCAGGACAGGCCATGATGGGGATCCTTACAGCTGCATTGAAGGGCGCCAATATCAATATGCCGGAAGGCTGGAACAACGGATGGTTGGGCCTGATAATCTTTTTTATCCTCGGTTTTATACTTTTGTATCTCCCTTACAAAAAAATGATCGCCTCAGGAGAGGCAGGAACTCCGGCAGAGTCATCCGAATAATATCCGGATATGAACACTTCAGCGTAAATAGTGGTGGGACATAAGGATAAAAATCGAACAGAAATAAATCTGCTCAATCTCATTCCTGTTCAGAACACGAAGTGCGAAATAATGGAGGACGGCCTAGTCGTTCTCCTCAAACCAAAATTTTTTAATCCCCTCCTTGCCAAATACTTCCTTCCCAGGATGAAACACCCTTACTATAGAATTAAACTGGATGAGATCGGGAGTTTTTTCTGGTCGAACTGCGATGGAACCAGGTCAGTTCAAAAAATCGCTGAACTTCATAAAAAACAATTTGGGGAAAAAGTCGAACCTCTTTACGACAGAATAGCTCATTTTTTAGCAAGCCTTGAAAAAAACCGTTTCATAATCCTCAAAGAGAAGGATTCTCCTGATTGCTAAGTTAAGCGAAAAGAGTTGTCATTCCTTTTGAGGCACCTTCAGTTGAGTCACGCGGGGACGTCGCATCTCTACTTTGCAATATTGAAGAACCCTCACAATTCCATTAGAATAGATTTAAGACAATGGTAAAACAAGACAGTGCAATACTCGAAATCGTCACATATGGTCACCCTGTGTTGACAAAAAAGGCGGAAGAAGTAAAAGGTATCAACCAAGATGTTATTGAACTCGCAGAAAAAATGGTCCACACGATGTACAGCGCACCGGGGATCGGCCTTGCTGCACCTCAAGTGAATCAAAGTATTCGGCTGATAACAGTCGACCTTTCTGTTGGAGAAAATAAAGAAGATCTTATCATCCTCATCAATCCCGAACTTCTCAGTAAGGAAGGAGAACAGGTTTTAGAAGAAGGTTGTCTTTCGGTCCCGGGCATCAATGAAAAAGTCACCCGCCCCCTTAAGGTAAAGGTTAGAGGGACAGATCTGAAGGGAAAAGAAAGAGAGATCGAAGCTGAAGGGCTTCTTGCCCGTGTTTTCTGTCATGAAATCGACCACATCGATGGAAAGTTGTTTATCTCACGTCTTTCTCCCCTTAAAAAAAAGCTTTTAAGAAAGAAACTCAACACAGCTACTTAAGGAATCAACGTATGAAAATTGTTTTTTTTGGCGGTCCTATTTCTGCCCTCGAGTCTTTCGATCGAATCATCGAGGATGGACATAAGATAGAGCTGATCGTCACGCAGCCCGACCGACGTTCCGGAAGAGGACACTCGCTTTCTTTCTCTCCTATAAAAAAACGGGCTCTCGAAAAAAACATCCCTCTCGCTCAGCCTGAAAGGATCCGAAAAGATCCAGAAGTGATGAATTGGATTAAGGATATTCAACCAGACCTCAACGTAGTCGTCGCCTATGGCCAGATTATTCCGGCATCCATCACCGATCTTCCACAATACAATTCGATCAACCTGCATTTTTCTCTCCTCCCAAAGTACAGGGGAGCATCTCCCATTCAATGGTCTCTATTAAATGGAGAGAGGGAAACCGGCATTACTATATTTGAGCTGAATGAAAAGATGGATGAAGGAGATATCCTTACACAAAAAATAATTGAGATTTATCCGTCGGATGACACACTCTCCTTGGAAACCCGAATGTCTCACGCTGGTGCTGAGCTACTCTCCGAAACAATCGCAAAAATCGGCCAGATCCAACTCAAAAAGCAGGATCACTCATTGGCAACGTACGCCCCAAAAATTAAAAAAGAGGATGGACTTTTAAATTGGGAGCACGAAGCACAACACATTGAACGTATGCTCAAAGCATTTTCTCATTGGCCAACTGTCTACACTTTTTTTAGATCTATTCGATTAAAAATCATCAAAGGAAAACAGATCCCCCTTCAAAAGCATGAAGTGTCCCCTGGCCGAATAATCAATATACACAAAAAAGGGATTGAAATCGCCTGCGGACAGGGAAGTGTTTTTCTTATAGAAACTCTACAACCAGAAAACAAAAAAGTGATGGAGGCCTATGCCTATTCCCTCGGATCACGGATTTTGCCTGGTGAAAAATTGTAACTGAAAGAAATATGGGAATCGCCTCTAAGAAGGTTTAGAAGGCTACTCTTCAAGAAGATAGTTCCAGGGATTTTTCGATTTTCCGTTCAACTGAACTTCATAGTGAACATGAGGGCCAATAGATTTGCCAGTACTGCCAACAAGCCCGATCGTCTGGCCTCTTTTGACTTTCTGCCCATTCCGGACCTTAAACTCTTTTAAAAGGTGACAGTATACTGTGACATACCCTGTGCGAGGATGACTTATCTTAATGTAGTACCCGCTGATCTTGTCATATCCCGTCTTGATAACTGTTCCGTCAGCAGTGGCCACAACAGGATTCCCCCTCGCAGTGACAATATCGATACCCCAATGCATAGTCCGCTTTCCAGTGAAAGGATCAGGCCTGTAGCCAAAAGCAGAAGAGAGGTAACCATTGGTCGGTTTGATGGACGGCATATAGGCCATGTCGACGGTTTTCTCATCGAAGATGTTCACTAGCGTATTCAGATTCAGGTTCACACGATCCGCCCTTTTACTGATCTCTTCGAGTTGGCTGTAACTGGCCTCTTGAGGGGGGAAAACAGATCCTGCTGTTTGTTCACTTTTCAAACCAGAACCCAATCCCGCCTCCATATTCAAGACCTCGGATGCCTTTAATCCGGCCATGATGTTGAGCTTCTTTGCATATTTTTCAAAATTCGAAATGGTGGTTTGGAGGCTTGAGATGGTCTGTTCATACTGACTCATTTTTTCAGTCCGGCTCACAGCTTCCTTGAGAGAGGCTTTGTATTTTTGGTTGATCCCTGTCATCAGACCATAGTGGACAAGGAAAGCAGACAGGGCTAGGACAACAAAAATCGTTGCACCTAAAATAACCCTAAATCTCTCCTTTGATAGGCAGAAAACCTTTTGTTTCCCCTTATGATGCGGAATAATTACAAAGGAAATGTGGTTTTTGAGCATAATAGAATACAATGATTATCTCAAAATAATTTTTTATGTCAAGGATTTATTTATTGCAGTAACAAGGTTTATTGAATATTTTTATTGATCCAATCCACAATGTCTTGACTTGATGTTCCTGGAAGAAATATTTCGGAAATCCCAATTTTCTTCAATTCTGAGATGTCCTTTTCCGGGATGATCCCTCCTGCAATGACCTGCACATCAGTGACTCGATTTTCCTCGAGAAGGTTCATAATTTTTGGAAAAAGCACATTGTGCGCTCCAGAAAGTATGCTTAAACCGATCAGATTCACATCCTCCTGAATGGCTGCGCTGACGATCTCTTCGGGAGTGCGTCTTAATCCTGTATAAATCACTTCGAATCCCGCATCCCTTAAGGTTCGGCTGACAATTTTTGCGCCTCTGTCATGTCCGTCCAAACCCGGTTTTGCGACCAATATTCGAATTTTCCTGTCAGCCATTTTTTCCTCCCTAAATTTTTCGGGCTCTAAAACAATATCGGTTCTTGATACTCCCCGTAAACATCCTTCAACGTCTCTATGATCTCCCCCAAAGTGGCATAACACTTCACACAATTCAAAATAAAAGGCATTAGATTCAACTCGTCAGAAGCGGCATTCTTTAATGTTCTCAGATGTTCTTTGACTTGTGCAGAATTTCGTGAGTTCCTCACATCTCTCAAGCGTTCGATCTGATATTTAGCCACTTCATCATCAATTTTTAGAAGAGAGATCTGTTCATGATCCATGGCGTAGTCATTCACGCCCACTACTATTTTTTCCTTATTATCGACGGCTTTTTGATATGAGTAAGCACTATCAGCTATCTCCTTCTGTGGAAATCCCATCTCGATAGCCTTCACCATGCCTCCCATATCGTCAATTTTATCTATATAATTTTTTGCTTCCTGTGCCATTTCCGAAGTCAGTTTTTCTACAAAATAGGAACCTCCTAAAGGATCGATGGTGTTAGTAACTCCACTCTCATGGGCGATGATCTGTTGTGTTCTCAGGGCAATAGTGACAGCATCTTCTGAGGGAAGCGCATACGTCTCATCAAGTGAGTTCGTATGAAGCGACTGCGTGCCTCCCATAACCGCCGCCAGTGCTTGGATGGCGACTCTAACAACATTGTTGTGAGGTTGTTGAGCCACCAAAGAAACTCCTGATGTCTGTGTGTGAAATCTCAACAACTGAGATTTGGGATTTTTCGCATGAAAGCGGTCTTTCATGACCTCGGCCCAAATTTTTCTGGCCGCCCTGTATTTTCCGATTTCCTCAAAGAAGTCGTTGTGGGCATTGAAAAAATAGGACAGTCGCGGTGCGAATTGATCGATGTCCAATCCTCTGTCTAAAGCCCACTGGACATATTCGATTCCATCCCTTAACGTAAAGGCCAGTTCCTGGACGGCTGTCGATCCCGCTTCCCTTATGTGATAACCTGAAATGGAGATAGTATTCCATCTCGGCACTTCTTTTGACCCGAACTCAAAAGTATCGACAATCAATTTCATGGATGGTTTTGGTGGAAAGATAAATGTTTTTTGGGCAATGTATTCTTTAAGGATATCGTTTTGAATAGTACCCGAAATTTGCTTCGGTGAAACACCTTGTTTTTCTGCTACAGCGATATACATGGCCCACAAGACGGATGCAGGAGCATTTATAGTCATGGAAGTCGTAATTTTATCCAAAGGGATACCGTCAAAAAGAATCTCCATGTCCGCCAGAGAATCTATAGAAACACCACATTTTCCTACTTCGCCTTCAGCATAGGGATGATCCGAATCGATGCCCATAATCGTAGGCAGATGAAAGGCCACGCTTAAGCCTGTTTGGCCATGAGACAGCAAATATTTATATCTTTTGTTTGTATCTTTTGCGGAGCCGAATCCTGAAAACTGCCTCATTGTCCACAACCGTCCGTGATACATAGTCGGGTGGATTCCCCGTGTATAAGGGAAAAAACCTGGAAATCCCAAATCTTCTTCATAATTAAAATCCTGAATATCCAGAGGAGTATAGATTTCTTTAATTTTTTTTCCAGAAATTGTTGTTCTTGAGGGTGTTTTCGAGGAATTTGTTGGGCAGGAGCGATCGTAACTTTGATTTTTCCATTTCTGATAAGATTGTTCCAGAACGTTTTGAGAGGGATTCTTTTTCTTCAAGTTCACTCCTTTTTGACATCAAAGTGAAATAAAAACATTAACGATTCTTTAAATGCCCAGACAATGTTAGCTGTATCGTATCTTTAGATTCTCACTCCTCAATGATTTTGAAGACTAAATCCTTTTCCCGGACAGCATTCTCTACTTTAAGCCCGACAAGCACACCAGATTTTGCCGACTCCACAGAATTGTGATCCACCTGCATAGATCGAATATTCTGGTAAAAATCTGTTGTATGGCCTTTGACATGAATGGTGTCTCCAACATGGAGTTCTCCTTTAGTAATTTCAATTATACCGACATTAATCTTCGCAAAATGATGTGTAATGCGGCCGATTTCTTCCTCCATTGTGACCTCCTTTTTCATTATCCCTATAATAACCAAATTCTTTTGCTTTTCGCAAGACTATCCGCAGAGGACGGCCCCCCCATTGACGTTTAGATTTTCACCTGTAATATGACAAGCTAGCTCAGAAGTTAAAAAAAGGATTGGCCCGGCAATATCTACAGGAGCAGGAATGCGTTTCAGGGGGATGCTCTCCTCGATTTTATCGCGAAATCCCGGATGGCTAAAACTCTCTGTAACCATATCGGTGTCCACCCAACCCGGAGAGACACAGTTGACGCGTATTCCTGAAGCCGCGAGTTCAACAGCCAAAGATTTGGTGAACGCGATAAGAGCCCCTTTGCTTGCTGCATAATGAGAGTGATAGGCCTCCCCTCTCACTCCTGCCGTAGAAGAGACATTGACAATCCAACCTTTTTTTCTTTTTTTCATGTGAGGCACGACAGCACTACAGATAAAATAGACACCATTGAGATTGATTTTTATAGTTTCATCCCACACTTCGTCATCCATGTTTCCGACTTCACCATAGGTCCATATTCCTGCATTATTGACCAATATATCGATCCGCTCCCACTTTTTAATGATGTCTTCGACAGTATCACGGATATCTTCTTTTTGACCCACATTCATTTTATAGACCAAACACTCCCTCCCTATATTTTGAACACTATCTTTGACTCGCTGAGCTAAATCCTCTCTCTGTAAATAATTTATGGCTACATCACAACCGGCCTGGGCAAGCAGAAGGGCTGTGGCTTGGCCGATCCCGCGTGATCCCCCTGTCACCAATGCTTTTTTTCCACTTAAATCAATCATGGCCAACTCCTTCAATACTCAAGCTTTAGGTTTTCCATCTCATCGAATTGAAGATATCTATAGATCTCTTTGACATTGGGTATTATTTTATCGTTAAAAATTTTAAAATATTCTTCAGGAGACGGGATTCTTCCTAAAACAGCCGCAATAGCTGCCAGCTCCGCAGATCCGAGATGGACAGTGGTGTCATCGCCCATTCTATTATCAAAATTTCTTGTCGATGTGGAAAGGACTGTGGCTTTGGGCCTGACACGAGCTTGGTTGCCCATACAGAGAGAACACCCTGGGATTTCAGTTCTGGCCCCGATGGAAGCGAAGGTCGAATAGAAGCCTTCTCTTTTCAGTTGAGCCATATCCATCTTGGTCGGAGGAGTAATCCAGACTCGTGTGGGAAGGTATCCTGCCCCTTCAAAAATATAACTGGCTGCACGAAAGTGTCCGATATTTGTCATGCATGAACCGATGAATATCTCATCGATTTTTTCACCCGCCATTTCGGAAAGCTTTTTAACATTATCGGGATCATTGAGACAAGCTAGGATGGGTTCGCTAATTTCACTCAAATTTATGTCCAAAACTTCAACGTACCTCGCATTTTCATCTCGCTGGAGAAGAGATGGATTTTCCAACCAAGCGCGGGCATTGTCTATCCTTCGTTGTAGAGTGTCTGCATCCTGGTATCCATCCTCAATCAATTTCTCTAAGAGAGCTATATTGCTTTTTAAATAGGCAGTGACACTCTCCTCGTTCAATGATATGGTCGCTCCTGCCGCGGAACGTTCGGCCGATGAATCAGTGAGTTCGAAGGCTTGTTCAACAGTCAGGTTCGGCAGGCCTTCCATCTCCAATATACGACCATTAAAAATGTTCTTTTTTCCCTCTTTTTCCACTGTAAGCAGTCCATATTTAATGGCCATATAGGGAATGGCATTGACAACATCACGCAGCGTGATGCCAGGATTAAGTTCTCCTTTAAACTTAACGAGGACAGATTCCGGCATGTCTAAGGGCATAAATCCCAAGGTCCCAGCGAAAGCCACAAGTCCTGAACCCGCTGGAAAACTCAATCCGATAGGAAACCGTGTATGAGAATCTCCCCCAGTACCCATTGTATCAGGGAGAAGAAGACGATTGACCCATGAATGAAGGACGCCATCTCCTGGCCTGAATGCGACACCTTTCCGGTCTGTAATAAATTGCGAAAGAGATTTATGCATTTTCACGTCTGCAAGTTTTGGATAGGCGGCTGTATGACAGAAAGACTGCATAAATAGGTCAGATTGAAATTCCAAGCAGGCCAGTTCTTTTAATTCATCCGCTGTCATAGGCCCGGTTGTATCCTGAGAAGCAACTGTTGTCATTTTCGGCTCACAAGATGTCTTTGGCAGCACTCCTTCCTGCTGGCAGGCTTGTCCAACAATTTTTTGAGCCAGCGTAAAGCTCTGGTCTTTATCTGGCTCAGGATTATCCACAGGTATGAAGACATCCGTATGTTCG
>CAZLLG010000135.1:0-9916 GCA_964560275.1 uncultured Eubacteriales bacterium
GTTTCTGATCGACATCGAAGGATATTATAAAAATCTCATTGGCCTGTCAGAGTTCGCCCTCAGGTTTACTCCAGTATCTAACGAGGAAGATTATAACCGGTACTTTTATGAAGGAACTGGAATCGCCAAAGGCATCGAGCTGCTGCTCCAGAAAAAATTCGGGGATTATACAGGTTGGCTGGCCTACACTCTGGGTCAAGTGGAGTATGAATTCCCAGATCTAGAAGACACACCTTTCCCGGCTCTCCAGGACCAAACCCATGAATTCAAACTGGTCAACAGCTTCACACTAGGGAACTGGACTCTGGCAGGAACATGGATTTATGCGACTGGAAAACCGTTTACAGAACCTGAGGGCATTGAAAGTACAGAAATATTTCCCGGCCGGACGATAGACCGGGTGGTGATGGGAGACAAAAATGGCGCCAGGCTACCTGCATACCATCGCATGGACCTCTCCGCCACTCTCGACTTCGATCTTTTAACTGGGGAGGCGCAACTGGGTTTAACTGTTTTTAACGTCTATGACCGGAAGAACGTCTGGTATAAGGAATTCGATGTCATCGAAGGGGAAATTATCGAAAGTCATTTTAACCTCATGGGTTTGACATTTAACCTATTCTTTAATATTAAATTTTAAGGGGAGGAAATTATGAAGAAAGAATTAAAGAAGAAAATTCTTTATGTGAATACCAGGGCCATTATTGGAATCTGTTTTTTAGGCTTGATCGTTCTTTTTTTCACATCCTGCGCGAGTTTGGAACTCCAAAGTTTTTGGAAAGACAACGACATTTCAATCGACGGAAAGAGTGATGACTGGATGGGACATTTAATGTATGTGGACAAACAGAATGTGTCCCTCGGCATTCAAAACGATTCCGATTATCTCTATGCCTGTGTGGTCGCTGAAGAACAGGCTGTGATCAGCAGCATTTTAAGGCGGGGAATGATCCTATGGTTCGATCCAGAAGGCGGAAAGAACAAATTTTTCGGCATCAAATACCCAAAAGGAAGAGAGGGCATACAACAAGAAGACAGGGAAAACATGAGGCCAGGCACCAAGGCCGATCCTCAAAATCGGAGACGGGAACTCTT
Organism: uncultured Eubacteriales bacterium; assembly: GCA_964560275.1. Lineage (GTDB taxonomy): Bacteria > Acidobacteriota > Aminicenantia > Aminicenantales > Aminicenantaceae > JAUWVG01. The sequence goes on from CAZLLG010000135.1 coordinate 1,096, forward strand.
GACCATCTCTAACGAAGTCGAAATCTTGCAGGAAAGAAAAGTCCCTATCCAAAGGACCACAGATAACTTAAAAGGGATCGAAGTGTCATTAAACAGATCGACTGGATTGATTGTGTACGAAATCAAAGTTCCTCTTCGAACCGACAACGAGCGGCCTTTCGCCATCAATGCTCAAGAGGGAACCGAGATTAGCATCGGAATAGAAGTGCCGAAAATGACGCTGACTATGAACAGGCCTGCAGGAGGTATGGGCGGAGGCGGTGTGGGCGGCCGAGGTGGAGGCATGGGTGGAGGAGGAATGACTGGAGGCGCTCGTGGAGGCGGAATAGGCGGACAACGTGGAAACATGCAGAAAAATATTAAAATCTGGGCCACCGTTCAGCTGGCCACCACAAAATAGATACACAGAGAATCTTTTCTTTAGTGAAAGAGAAAAAAACACGAGGGTCTCCGACTTAAAAGACTGACTGCAGGTTTTCACTTTTGACGAAATAAATTATAATGAGAAAATCTCTGAGAGTTTCTCTAGAAAACAAACCCTGAAAAAAGGGCAAGAGTGCAAGGACAATGATTAATCTCTACTTTATCGGACGCATCGCCTTTTACGAAGCCAGGCTGCTTCTGCGATCATGGGGTTTCCGTTTGTTTGCCGGGCTTGTTTTGGTAATCCTCGCGATCGTCAATATCGCCATCGCCACTCCCGCCTTTTATACACCGTATTTTATGAGATCTCTTTCAGGCTCCCTGCCCTTAAACAGCCTTAAACTTTTTAATGTCTTCCAAGGAATCATTGTCGCTTTTATGGCCACCGAATTTTTCAAGCGTGACAGACGTCACGACTCCGTCCAGGTCGTCTTTGCCCGTTCCTTTACAAACGTCGAATACTATTTCGGAAAAGCCCTGGGCATTTTTTCTGTATTTTTGCTGCTTAATTTGACGGTTCTGTTATTTACCATTGGTGTACATGTCTTTTTTTCAAGCACACCTTTTATGCTGCAGCCCTATCTCCTCTACACGCTTTTGATCTCTCTGCCCACACTTTTATTTATGATCGGCCTGTCATTTTTTCTATCCTCTCTGCTGAAAAGTCAGGTTGTGGTTTTCCTAGTGCTTCTGGCCTATTCTTTCCTTGTTCTGATCTTTTTGGGGACACCTTTTTTTGGCCTGTTGGATTCTTATGCGTTTTATCTGCCGCTTATGTGGTCGGATTTTATCGGCCTTGGAAACATCGGTTCAATCCTTCAAATCCGGTTGGCCTACATCTTCCTAGGCTTGAGTTTTATTTTTGTCTCCCCCCTGCTTTTCAAACGGCTGAGGCAGTCATCACTTTCAAATATCGTAGCGGGATCCCTCTCAGCCCTGCTTTTGATTTTGGCTTTTCTTTTTGGATTCAATTCAACAAGAGATCTCTATGCCGACAGAGAATTCCGTCAGCAGATTAGAGATTCAAACCAGAAAATCGTGGAAATGCCAGTTTTAACAGTTTCGGATTACACCATTGAGCTGGGGCATTTAGGGGAGACCATAAACGCCTCAGTCAACATGAAGATGACAAACGAAACCCCAATCTCTTTGGATTCCTTCTGGCTGACGCTCAATCCAGGACTCGAGGTACAATCAATACACTGGGAAGGCACTCCGCTCAATTTTAACCAGGATAAACACCTCATCCACATCACACTTCCCTCTTCAGTCGAACCCGGAGATTCACTTGAGCTGAACATAAATTATGCGGGTCAAGTCGATGAACGCTACTGTTTCCTCGATATCGACAGCAGCCGCTATGAAAGCCGGTTCAGACTTTGGCTCTATGATATCCCCAAACACTATGCCATAGTCACATCAGATTATGTCCACCTTACGCCGGAAAGCGGATGGTATCCGATTGCCGGGCTCTCTACAGGAAAAGCCTTTCCGGCTCCAGCCGCTCCCCAATACTCGACCTACACTCTTTCGGTATTAACCTCAGAAGGACAAACCGCCATTTCACAAGGAATTCCTGAAACTCGATCCCAAAACGGTCAGGTCTGGCACACATTCAAATCCGAAACAAAATTGCCGCAGATCTCACTCACAATCGGTTTTTACGAACAGAAAGAAATCCAAATCGACGACATCCTCTACTCCCTCTACGTTCGTCCCGGACATGATTACTTCTCACCCTTTCTGGATGAACTCAATGAGGACCTTTCCCACATCATTCGAGAACAAAAGGATGAATACGAAGTGATTCTCGGTTTGGACTACCCCTACAAACGGCTCTCGCTTGTGGAAGTCCCCATCCACATCTACAGCTACCAACGGCTCTGGACCGTAGCTTATGAAACTGTTCAGCCCCAGATTGTTTTTCTACCGGAAATGGGGACCTTCTGCAGCAACGCCGACTTTGAAGGCCAGGCCCGCAACTGGGAGAAATGGGGGAAGTTTAAGAAAGGCGGCACTGTCACTCCTGCCGAAGTTCAATCTTACTTTCTTGTTCAGTTTATCAGATCAAATCTGCTGAATGAAGGGAGCGAACAGCTGGGCTATATTAAAGGAGAAGGATTTGCGATCACCTTTCAGGCAGATATCGAACCGCAGTTCGAACTCTTCCCGAACTTTGTCTCTTACTCCACTTATTTTTCTTCCACAAATTGGCCCGTAATCAATGTAGCCTTCGAATCTTATTTAAGAGAACGTTTCTCCCCGCCAAAATTAATGGGCAATCGAGGCGGACAGGGTTTATCCAGGGAAGAGGAGATCAACCTGGATTTGATGGATTTATCCCTATCCGAGATGTTAAAGAATTCAGAAATTGAGGCGGCGGTCATCAATGGCGCTCTCCATGCCAAGGGCAGGATGCTTCTGACCCAACTTGAAGCTCAAAGTGCTGATTCGGATTTTAATTATTGGATAACTGATTTTCTCGAACAGAATATGTTCCAACCAATCTCTGAGCAGGATTTAAGTGATTTCCTGTCGACATATTTTAATTTAAATATAACTGAAATTATCGATCCCTGGTACACGGATGGCCAAATTCCAGGCTATATTATCGGGGATGTCGAAAGCTATGAGGTGATCGACAGGGAAAGAACATGGACGCAACTCAATTTTAAAGTCGCCAATCCCACTCCTGTGGATGGTGTAGTAAAAATAGATCTTCGCTACCGATCAGATAAAAATTCAAAGGCTCCTGGGCAAGGCCAGAGCGACTATTCAAAATCCCTTCTAATCCCTGCCGAGACAACGATCGACTTGGGGATTTCGGTTGATTTACCGCCCGCAGTGATGACCATCGACACCTTTGTATCTAAAAATATTCCTGCACTTATCAACATGCCTTTTTTTGGGAAACAATCTCAACGGGAGGGAGAGCCGTATGACATGGAAACGGCAAAGCCTTATGATCCCTTGGATTTTATCAACAGCAATGAAACCATCGTCGATAACGAAGATGAGGGATTTCAGATCCTCAGTGCGGTCAAGAAGAGCTGGCTCAGCAAAACGCTGAAAAACCTGTTGGGAACGAGCGAACAGGAATCTCCTTATAGACTCATGAATGTGTACAATCCCCCCGCCTTTTGGGAGCTCTCGGCCAACCAGCAGTTTTACGGACAAGTCGTCCGGTCAGCCTATTTGAAAAAAGCCGGAGACGGCGACAGCTCGGTCGTATGGAATACAGATCTCGAAGACGGAGGCACGTATGATATCTTCTTCTTCAACGGTATCCCCTTAAGGATGCTCAAGGAGATAGAGATGATTAGGGCCGGCAATAATAGGGGGAAATCAAATTTTGGCGCTGGAACCAAAGGACGTTTCAACCGTGGTCCGGGAAAAAGGACTTTTAAAATTTCTCATCGATATGGGACAGATGAAGTGCAAATCGATCTCACAAATGCCGAGCAGGGTTGGAACTTTATGGGATCATTCCAGTTGGATGCCGGGCCAAACAAAGTCGAACAGACCGATAAAAACGACACTCTCTATGTTATGGCCGATGCCATTAAATGGGTGAAAAGATAGGAAACGGAAGAAATTTAAAAAAAGCTTGTCTAAATAAATAAACACAATCTCCAAACTGAAGAGGGAGAATTTAATATGGACATATCCATTAAAAATTTAACAAAACAGTACAAGGGCGGAACTTTTGCCCTCAAGGACATCGATCTCGATATCGGAAACGGTGTCTTCGGCCTTCTGGGGCCAAACGGCGCCGGGAAAACCACACTCATGCGCATCCTGGTCACGTTGCTGAAACCCACATCGGGAGATGTCACGATCGATGGCCTGGACCTCCAGAAAGACCGTAAGCAAATCCGGAAGATGACAGGTTATCTTCCCCAGGATTTCAGCCGGTTCGAAAAGCTCAAGGTCTGGGAGTTTCTCGATTACACTGCATCCCTCAGTGAAAAATACAAAAAGAGCAAACGGATGGACAAAGTCGATCGCTTCCTCGAAGATGTCGCCCTATTTGAAGTACGAGATCGTCGGGCATCCAAGCTTTCGGGAGGCATGAAGCGCCGGCTGGGGATCTCCCAGACTCTGATCGGCGGTCCCAAGTTTATGGTGATCGATGAACCCACCACAGGTCTCGATCCTGAAGAGCGCGTCAAGTTCCGCAGTCTTCTGTCGGATTTTTCTCGGGAGGACAGGATCATCATCCTCTCGACGCACATCGTAGGCGATATCTCCTCAACGTGCAACAATCTGGCCCTTCTCAACGAGGGAAACATCGCATTTCGCGACACGCCCGAAGAGTTGATCAACACAGCCAAGGGCAAAGTCTGGACATTAAAAGCCTCACATGCCGAGCTTGATGCGTTGAAAGAGGAATTTACAGTGATCTCCACCGTTCCTTCCAAAGAGGGATACGAGCTGCGTGTTGTGGCCGAAAGTCTGAATGGGCGTCAGGCCATCCAGGCTGAACCCAACTTGGAAGACGCCTATGTGTACTTTATGCAGACCCTGGGTGTTAAAGAGCCGCTGGAGGACGATCCCTGGGAAACCGACAATTTAGAGGGGAAGGACCATGATTAATCTCTACTTTATCGGACGCATCGCCTTCTACGAAGCGAGACTGCTGCTGCGGTCATGGGGATTCCGGATTTTCTCGGGTTTGGGTTTGATCATCCTGGCCCTTATCACGGTTGTACTTGCCTCTCAAAACATGTCTACTCCCTATTTTCTCAGCTCCTTATCAGGTTCGCTTCCCTTAAACAGCCTCAAACTCTTCAACGTCTTCCAGGGACTCATCGTAGCCTTTATGGCCACAGAGTTTTTTAAGCGCGACAGACGGCACGATTCCGTCCAGGTGGTTTTTGCACGGTCCTTTACAAACGTTGAATATTATCTTGGAAAAGCCCTTGGGATTTTTTCCGTGTTTTTTCTGTTAAATACACTCGTTTTATTGATTACATTTGTCATCCATTTTTTTTTCTCCAGCTCTATTTTTGCCTTTAAGCCCTATCTCCTGTTTTTGCTGCTGATCAATCTTCCCACCTTGATCTTTATGATCGGACTGGCATTTTTTCTCTCCTCTTTACTGCGGAGTCAGGTTGTAGTCTTTATTTTTCTGCTGATATATTCTTTTCTGGTACTGGTCTTTTTAGGGGCCCCACTTTTCGGTTTATTCGATGTTTATGCATTTTATCTGCCTATATCGTGGTCGGATTTTATCGGCCTTGGGAACATCCACTCAGCCCTTCTCATACGCCTGGCCTACATGTTGTTTGGATTGTGTTTTATTTTTATCTCTCCTCTCCTGTTCAAGAGGCTGAGACAGTCGGCCCTTGCAAACACGATTGCCGGTTCTTTCTCCCTTGGTTGTCTAGTGCTGACTTTAATCCTGGGAATAAGCTACACAAGCGGTAAATATGCAGATAGGAACTTCCGTCAGCAGCTCAAAACCTCCAGCCAAGAATTGATAAATACACCCACAGCTAAAGTTCAATCCTGTGATATCCAACTCGAACATCTAGGTGATAAAATCGATGCAACCGTCCAATTAGAGTTGGTCAATGAACACCTTGATCCTCTAGAACTCCTCCTGCTATCGCTTAATCCAGGACTCAAGGTCGAATCCGTATCAAACAGCGGCAATCCTCTTGCCTTTCGTCAGAATAACCACCTTCTCCACGTCACACTAACGACACCACTCCCACCCGAAGAACCAATCGATATAGAAATTTCATACTCGGGAAAAATCGATGAACGCTACTGTTTTCTCGATATCGAAAAGTTGCGTTTCGAGAGCCATTACCGGCTCTGGCTCTATGATATCCCCAAACACTATGCTCTGATCACATCCGATTTTGTCCACCTCACGCCCGAAAGCGGCTGGTACCCAATTGCCGGTCTTCCTCCCGGTGCGGCGTACCCGGCTATGACAGCCCCTAGCTACTCCAATTACACACTCGCAGTGACAACATCCCAGGGATTAACAGCCATCTCTCAAGGAAAGTCCGAGATAGAATTTTTGGATAAACAAGATCGATACACCTTTGCCCCTGAAGTTTTGCTGCCAAAATTATCCCTCACTATAGGTTCTTATAAACATCAAGAGATAGAGGTCGACAACGTCACCTATTCTCTCTATGTTCGGCCGGGCCATGACTATTTCACACCTCTTCTGAATGAGATCGGAGAACAGCTCCCCGAACTCATCAAACAACTCAAAGACAGGTACGAAGTGCAACTGGGTATAGACTATCCCTACAAAAGATTCTCACTTGTGGAGGTGCCCATACACATTTACAGCTATAAGCGTCTCTGGACCGTGGCGCACGAAACGGTCCAACCCCAGCTGACCTTTCTACCGGAGATGGGCACAATTTGCACCGGAGCAGAATTGCGTTTTCCCCCGCAGCAAATGCAGCGATTTCGACAGGGCCGCCGAGAAGCCACACCCGCACAACTGCAGAGGAGCCTCTTGAACCGTTTTTTATCGGGAAATTTGATAGCTCCTCAGACCGGAGCGCGCAACATGATGCGGCGTAACAGTCTGGGCCTCAGATTCCAGGCGGATATCGAACCACAGTTCGATATCTTCCCGAATTATGTCTCATACAGTACTCAGGTGTTTTCCACTCAGAATCCTGTTCTCAACTATGCCTTTGAATCTTACATCCGAGAGCGTGTGGCACCTCCCATGGCTATGTACAGCCAGGCCAACCGAGGGCTTTCCCGTGCTGAAGAGACCAACCAAAATCTTCAGGCTCTCTCTCTGGCGGCCATGATCAAGGATCAAGATCTTGAAGCCTCCATCGTTCACGGGGCCATTCAGGCAAAAAGTCGCTCTCTTCTGACTCAACTCGAGTCTAAGTACGCGTCTGATGACTTTGATGAAAAAATATTGGATTTTTTTATCCTGAAGAAATACCAAACTATTACTGAAGAGGCGCTGGCCGAGTTCCTTTCAGGTTTAGGAGACATCGATCTCGTTGAAATTGTCGAAAACTGGTACACCGGAATCCAGATCCCCGGTTTTATTATCGGCAATGTCGAGAGCTATGATGTGATCGAAAGGGAAAGAACGCTAACTCAAATAAAATTCCAAATCGCCAATCCTACTCAGGTGGACGGCACAACAAAGATCACACTGCGCTACCGTCCAAGGGGGCGGGATACGTACATAAGCATCCAAGGACAGGGCGATTACTCTCTCGCGCTGTTTATCCCGGCATTGACCACAAAACAACTCGGGATTGTCACCGATGAACCTCCCGCAATTATGACAGTCGAGACCTTTGTCTCCCAAAACATCCCAGCCTCTATCAACGTACCTTTTCAAGGAAAGCGGGAAGTCAAAGAAGAAGATCTGTTTGAAGGAGAATTTTCCAAGCCCTATGATCCATCAGATTTTATTCCAGCCAATGAATACATCGTCGATAACGAAGATGAAGGATTTGAAATCCATAGCACAACCAGACCGAACTGGCTCAGCCGTACACTTCAAAACCTGTTCAAAGTCAATGAGGATGAGGAGGGCATTCGAGGCGTTAATCTCTTTAATCCTCCCGTGTTTTGGACTAGATCGACAAATCAGGACTACTACGGTTCGATTGTCCGTTCAGCCCATGTGAAAAAATCCGGAGAGGGTGAAGATAAGGTCGTTTGGAACGTCGAACTCGATGAAACAGGAGAGTACGACATCTATTTCTTCAACAGCATTTCCGGCAGAATGAGAAGGGGGATGACGGAGATGCGAATGCAAGCAGCTCAAATCCGTGAATATGGCCAGCAGGGAAGGATGCGGAGGTTTTTTCGCGGCCCAGGGAAAAAGTTTTTCCTTGTTTCCCACCAATATGGGACTGAAGACGTCGAGATCGATCTCGAGGAGGCCGAATCCGGCTGGGTTCTTATCGGCACGTTTCAAATGGAGGCCGGCCCCAACAGACTCGAACTCACAGACAAGAACGAAGCAGGCTATGTCCTGGCCGATGCCGTCAAATGGATCAAAAAATAGAAAATGAAATATCAAAGGAAAATCTATGAATCGAAATCCTGATAAACCTTCTAAAAAACCTGAACTCAATGATAATGAATGTGAAGGTGAAGAAAATATTGGATTTGGCAAACGTTTTGTCAGCTCTGCAATGAACAGTCTCCAAAAAATCCAATCCGGGATGGAAAATGAATGGCAAGAAACACAGGAAATGGCCCAATCTTTCTTTAAAATGTTGGAGCATAAATTGAATTTGAACGAACGGAGTGAACCTCCCAGTAAGGAAGAAGTCCAACAGGCTATTGAACAACTGGTTGATGTAGGACGTATCTCATTTTTTGCTTCAGTATCCATTCTGCCGGGTGGAGGAGTGTCTTTAATCGGCCTTGAGTTATT